>NZ_BHYL01000040.1 GCF_003851725.1 Cellulomonas algicola
GCGGGCGCAGCGGCCGCACCGCAGCTCCCCGACTCGGTCCCGGCGGACGTCGCGCGGCAGATCACCGACGCCGCGACGCAGGCCGTGCACGCCGGCTTCTCGACGGCCGTCGCGCAGACGCTGCTGCTCACGGTCGCGGTCCTGGCGCTCGGCCTCGTCGCGTGCCTCGCGATGCACGCGGTCCGGCCCGCGCACCACCCCGCGCAGCCCGCGCCGGAGCCGGCGCGCGCGGAGGCCTGACGCGGCGGCTGCGCCGGTGCACGGCCGGGTCGGGTGTCACCACGCCCGGCCCGGCCGTCTGCTGTCGTCAGCCCGCGGCGGGCACCGGGCGGAAGGTCAGGAGCGTGCTGCCCGCCGGGAAGGCGCGGACGGACAGCCGCTCGAGCGTCGTGCCGCCGGCGCCGTCGAGGAACCGCCGGCCCGCCCCCAGGACGACCGGCTGCACGACCACGCGCAGCTCGTCGAGGACCCCGGTCGGCAGCAGTGAGGCCACGAGCGTCGACGAGCCGAAGACGGCGACGTCCTTGCCGGGCTGCTCCTTGAGCGCGCGCAGCCGCCCCACGACGTCGTCGGCGACGAACTCGGTCGGCCCCCACGGGTGCGCGCTCAGGGTCCGCGACGGCACGACCTTCGGCAGGTCGTTCATGAAGCCCGCCACGACGGGGTCGTCCCGGTACGCCTCGGGTGTCGGCCAGTACGACGCCATGAGCTCGAACGTGCGACGCCCCATGACGATCGTGTCGATCGCGTCGCCCTGCGCGGCGGAGTACCGCTCGAGCTCGTCGTCGGTCGTGAACCAGTCGAGGCCGCCGTCGGGTGCCGCGTGGAAGCCGTCGAGGGACACGAGGACGTAGGCGTAGACGGTGCGCACGGGCGCCTCCCGGGGGTCAGGGCCGGGCGGCGGCACGGGGACGCGCGACCGCCCGGCGGGTCGTCACCAGGATCGACCCGACCGGGCGGCCGGACTCTTCGGGGTGCGCCCGGCCGGTGCGGTCGACCGGTCGGGCGCGGGGTCACGCCTGCGGCGGGCGCGTCATGCTGAGGACGTCGAGGGCCGCGTCGAGCTGCTCCTCGGTGACCTCGCCGCGCTCGACGTAGCCGAGGTCGACGACGGCCTGCCGGATGGTCAGGCCCTTCTTCACGGCGTGCTTCGCGATCTTCGCGGCGGCCTCGTACCCGATGACGCGGTTGAGCGGCGTGACGATCGACGGGGACGACTCGGCGAACGCGCGGGCCCGCTCCTCGTTCGCCTCGAGGCCCGCGACGGTCTTGTCGGCGAGCACGCGGCTCGCGTTGGCGAGCAGGCGGATCGACTCGAGCACCGCGGACGCGATGACGGGGATCTGCACGTTGAGCTCGAACGAGCCCGACGCACCGGCCCACGCGACGGTCGCGTCGTTGCCGACGACGCGTGCGGCGACCATGAGCACGGCCTCGGGCACGACGGGGTTGACCTTGCCGGGCATGATCGACGACCCGGGCTGCAGGTCGGGGATGAACAGCTCGCCCAGGCCCGTGTTCGGGCCCGAGCCCATCCAGCGCAGGTCGTTGCAGATCTTCGTGAGGCTCACGGCGATCGTGCGCAGCGCGCCGGACAGCTCGACGAGACCGTCGCGCGACGACTGCGCCTCGAAGTGGTCGCGCGCCTCGGTCAGCGGCAGCCCGGTGTCCTCGCGGAGCAGCTCGATGACCCGCTGCGGGAAGCCGGCGGGCGTGTTGATGCCGGTGCCGACGGCCGTGCCGCCGAGCGGGACCTCCGCGGCGCGGGGGAGCGCGGCCTGCAGCCGCTCGACCCCGTACCGGACGGCCGCGGCGTACCCGCCGAACTCCTGGCCGAGCGTCACCGGCGTGGCGTCCATGAGGTGCGTGCGGCCCGACTTCACGACGGTCGCCCACGCGTCGGCCTTGTCCTGCAGCGCGGCGGCGAGGTGCTCGAGCGCGGGGACGAGGTCGCGCACGACGCCCGCGGTCGCGGCGACGTGCACGGACGTCGGGAAGACGTCGTTCGACGACTGCGACGCGTTGACGTGGTCGTTCGGGTGCACGTCCGCACCGAGGCCGCGCGTCGCGAGCGTCGCGAGCACCTCGTTCGTGTTCATGTTCGACGAGGTCCCCGAGCCCGTCTGGTAGACGTCGACCGGGAAGTGCGCGTCGTGCGCGCCCGACGCGACCTCGTCGGCGGCGGCGACGATCGCGTCGGCGACGTCCTGCGGCAGCACACCGAGCTCGGCGTTCGCGCGCGCGGCGGCCTTCTTGATCCGGGCGAGCGCCTCGATGTGCCCGCGCTCGAGGGTGCTGCCGGAGATCGGGAAGTTCTCGACGGCCCGCTGCGTCTGCGCGCGGTACAGCGCGGCCGCGGGGACCCGCACCTCGCCCATCGTGTCGTGCTCGATCCGGAACTCGGGCGACGACGACGTGCCCGTGACAGGTGCGGAAGTCATGCGGTCCATCCTGCCGCACGGCGCCGGGGCACCGGACGCGTGACGATGGCCACATGACGTCTCCGACGCCCGCGTGCCCCGCCGAGAGGTTCCTCGAGCACGGCCGCCTGGTCCGTACCCCGCGCCGCCTCGACGACCGCACGCTCGTCCTGGAGCACCTCGCTGCCCGGCTGCTCGCACCGGGCGAGGCCGCACCCGAGCGGGCCCTGACCGCGCGACTCGCCGAGGTGTCCGACGACCCCGTCCGCCTGCGCCGCGACCTCGTCGAGGCCGGTCTGGTGGGTCGGCGGCAGGACGGCGGCCTCTACTGGCGCGAGCGCCTCACGGTCCACGACGAGGAGCCGGACGCGCGCCCGGGCCCCGAGGACTCCTGGCTCTGACGCGCGGCCCGGGGGTTCCGCTGCGCCCTGCGCGGGCGGTCAGCCGATGTCGCCGACGGACTCCGTCAGGTGCACCTGGCCGTCGGCGAGCGTGTACTCGAGTCCGACGATCGCGCAGCGTCCCTCGGCGATCGCCTCGGCGAGGGACACCGAGTAGCCCTGGAGCATCTGCACGGTGTGCCGGACGTGCTCGTGGCCGAGCGTCGCGGCGTCGACGTTGCCGATGCCGCCCTCGCCCGCGAGGTTGACGATCGACGGGATGACGCGGTCGACGACGGCGCGCACGAACCCGCGCGGGAGCGAGCCGTCCTGCAGCGCGGCGGTCGCGGCGGCGACGGCCCCGCACGAGTCGTGACCGAGGACGACGACGAGCGACGCGCCCAGCACCTCGACGCCGTACTCGATCGACCCGATGACGGTCGTGTCGAGCACGTGCCCCGCGGTCCGGACCACGAACACGTCGCCCAGGCCCTGGTCGAAGATGATCTCGGCCGCGACCCGCGAGTCCGAGCAGCCGAAGATCACGGCGAACGGGTGCTGGGCGGTCGAGAGCTCGGCGCGGCGGTCGATTCCCTGCGACGGGTGCTCCATCTCGCCGCGCACGAAGCGGGCGTTCCCCTCACGCAGTGCGGACCAGGCTTCGGCGGGCGTCACGTTCGGCACGACCGACATGGTGGCAGCAACCCGCCCGGGCGGCAGCGGATGACCGCCAGGCGGTCGCGGACGGTGCCCCGCGACCCGCGTTCCCGTGGCGGACCTGCGACGACAGGAGTAGGCAAGGTCATGGCGCGACGCTGCGCCGACGGGGGAGGTGGCTCGTGCGACGCCGGACGAGAGCGCTCGTGATGGTGGCGGCGGTCGGTCTGCTCGCGCCGCTCGCGGCGTGCGCGGCCGAGTCGGGGCCGCCCGTGCTCACGTGGTACATCAACCCGGACGACGGCGGGCAGGCGGAGATCGCCCGCCGCTGCACCGACCAGGCGGGCGGTGAGTACCGCCTCGAGGTGTCGGTCCTGCCCCGCGACGCCGCCTCGCAGCGCGAGCAGCTCGCCCGACGGCTCGCCGCGAAGGACACGTCGATCGACCTCATGAGCCTCGACCCGCCGTTCATCCCGGAGCTCGCCGAGCCCGGGTTCCTCGCGCCGATCCCCGACGACGTCGCGCAGCGCGTCTCGCAGGACGTCGTGCAGGGCGCGCTCGACGGCGCGACCTGGGGCGACAAGCTCGTCACGGTCCCGTTCTGGGCGAACACGCAGCTGCTCTGGTACCGCAAGTCGGTCGCGCAGGCCGCAGGGCTCGACCCGGCGACGGCACCCGTGACGTGGCAGCAGGTCATGGAGGCCTCCAAGTCCCAGGACAAGTACCTCAGCGTGCAGGGCGCCAAGGCCGAGTCGCTCACCGTCTGGATCAACGCGCTCGTCGAGTCGGCCGGCGGGCAGATCCTCGAGAACCCCGAGGCCCCGGCCGACGAGCTCACGCTCGGCCTCGACTCCGACGCGGGGCGCGCGGCGGCCGAGATCATCGGCACCATCGGCAAGGACGACCTCGCCGGGCCGGCGCTGCCGACCGAGGACGAGAACGCGTCGATGACGATCTTCCAGGGGGATCGCGGCTCGTTCATGGTCAACTGGCCGTTCGTCTGGCCCGCGACCAAGGCGGGCGTCGAGGACGGCGCGATCGAGCAGTCGGTGCTCGACGACATCGGGTGGGCGCTCTACCCGCAGGTCGACGAGGCGCAGGAGTCCCGGCCGCCGTACGGCGGGATCAACCTCGGCGTCGGCGCGTTCAGCCGGTACGTCGACCAGGCGTTCGCCGCGGCCGAGTGCATCGTGCAGCCCGAGAACCAGGTCTACTACTTCGTCGAGAACGGCAACCCGCCGTCCAACACGACGGCCTTCGACGACCCGCAGGTGATCGAGGCGTTCCCGATGGCGCCCGTCATCCGCCAGTCGCTCGAGCAGGCCGCGCCGCGACCGCAGACGCCCTACTACAACGAGGTGTCGTCCGGTCTGCAGGAGACGTGGCACCCGCCGTCGTCGGTGAACCCCGACACGACGCCGCAGAAGTCCACCGACTTCATCACCGCGGTCCTCCGCGGCGACCAGCTGCTGTGAGAGGGGAGGGGTCATGACGAGCCAGGCGACAGCCCCCGCAGCGGCGGAGATCCGCGGCACGGCCGGGCGATCCGCGAAGGCGCTGCGGTCCGACCGTGCACGAGCCGAGGCGCGGCTCGGCTGGTACCTCGCAGGTCCGGCGTTCGTCGTCATGCTGGCGGTCACGCTGTACCCGATCCTGCAGGCGATGTACGACTCGCTGTTCCGGTACCGGCTCACCGCACCGGACGACCGCTCGTTCGTCGGTCTCGCGAACTACGGCGTCGTGCTCTCCGACGCGGTCTGGTGGCAGGCGTTCGGCGTGACCGTGCTCATCACCGTGATCACGGTGGCGGTCGAGCTCGTCCTCGGGTTCGCGCTCGCGCTCGTCATGCACCGGGCGATCAAGCGGCTGCGCGGGCTGCTGCGCACGGCGATCCTCGTGCCCTACGGGATCATCACCGTCGTCTCCGCGTTCGCGTGGTTCTACGCGTTCGACATCAACTCCGGCTACGTGAACACCTGGTTCGACTGGGTGCCGGGGATCGACGAGAACCTCAACTGGTTCGCCGAGTTCGGCACCGCGATCTTCGTCATCATCGCCTCGGAGATCTGGAAGACCACGCCGTTCATCTCGCTGCTGCTCCTGGCCGGTCTGGCGCAGGTGCCCGGCGAGCTCGACGAGGCCGCCGAGGTCGACGGCGCGACATGGTGGCAGCGCCTGCGCCGGGTCACGCTGCCGAACATGAAGGCCGCGATCATGGTCGCCGTCCTGTTCCGGGCCCTCGACGCGTTCCGCATCTTCGACAACGTCTTCATCATGACGAACGGCTCCGCGGGCACCACCGTGCTGTCGCTGCTGGCCTACCGGACGTCCATCGGGAGACTCGAGATCGGCCTCGGGTCCGCGATCTCGGTGCTGCTGTTCCTGGCCGTGATCGGCATCTGCTGGATCGCGATCAAGCTCTTCAAGGTCGATCTCGCCGGCGCGAGGGGGGAGAGCTGATGAGCGCCCTGACCACCCGCATGAAGGTCGCCTGGGCCGTCATCACGGTCCTGGTCCTGACCTACGCGCTGTTCCCCGTGCTGTCGATCATGGCGACGTCGTTCAAGCTGCCCAGCGAGCTGAACACGGGGACGTTCCTCCCGTCGCAGTGGACGTGGACGAACTACAACGAGATCCTCGGGCCCGACGGGTCGGCGCGGGACCTGTTCCTGCCGGCGCTGCGCAACTCGATCGGCATCTCGCTCATCGCCACGGCCATCGCCGTCGTCCTCGCCACGCTCGCCGCCTACGCGATCGCGCGGCTCGACTTCCCCGGCAAGCGGCTCATCCTCACGACCGCGCTGGGCGTCTCGATCTTCCCCGTCATCTCGATCGTCACACCGCTGTTCAACCTGTGGCGCAACATCGGCCTGTACGACACGTGGGCGGGTCTCATCATCCCGTACCTGTCCCTCACGCTCCCGATCTCCATCTGGACGCTCGCCGCGTTCTTCCGGCAGATCCCGTGGGAGCTCGAGCAGGCCGCGCAGGTCGACGGCGCGACCAGCTGGCAGGCGTTCCGCAAGGCGATCGTGCCGCTCGCCGCACCCGGCGTGTTCACGACCGCGCTCATCGCGTTCTTCATCGCGTGGAACGACTTCGTCTACGGCATCTCGCTCACCTCGACGAGCCGCGCGCGTCCCGTGCCCGCGGCCCTCGCGTTCTTCACCGGCGCCTCCCAGTTCGAGGAGCCGACCGGTGCCATCTCCGCCGCGGCGGTGATCGTCACGATCCCCGTCGTCATCCTCGTGCTGCTGTTCCAGCGCCAGATCGTCGCGGGCCTGACCCAGGGCGCGGTCAAGGGCTGACCCGAAGGAGACCTCCATGGCTGCGATCACCCTCACCGACATCCAGAAGCGCTACCCCGACGGCTTCCACGCCGTGAAGGGCGTGAGCCTCGACATCGCCGACGGCGAGTTCGTCATCCTCGTCGGCCCGTCCGGCTGCGGGAAGTCGACGCTGCTGCGCATGATCGTCGGGCTCGAGGACATCACCGACGGCGAGCTGAAGATCGGCGGGGAGCGCGTCAACGAGAAGGCGCCGCGCGACCGCCAGCTCGCGATGGTGTTCCAGAACTACGCGCTCTACCCGCACCTCACCGTCGCCGAGAACATCGCGTTCCCGCTGCGGCTCACCAAGGGCCAGTTCACCGAGGCGCAGATCCGCGAGAAGGTCAGGTTCGCCGCCGAGACCCTCGAGCTGCAGGACCACCTCGAGCGCAAGCCCGCGAACCTGTCCGGCGGCCAGCGGCAGCGTGTCGCGATGGGCCGCGCGATCGTCCGCGACGCGCGCGCGTTCCTGTTCGACGAGCCGCTGTCCAACCTCGACGCCAAGCTCCGTGGCCAGATGCGCACCGAGATCGCCCGCATGCAGCGCCGCATGGGCACGACCACCGTGTACGTCACGCACGACCAGACCGAGGCCATGACCCTCGGCGACCGCGTCGCCGTCCTCCGCAAGGGCGAGCTGCAGCAGGTCGCGTCGCCGCGCGCCCTCTACGAGCACCCCGTCAACCTGTTCGTCGCCGGGTTCATCGGCTCGCCGCCCATGAACTTCGTGCCCGGCGAGCTGTCCGGCGACACGCTGCGCCTGCCGTTCGCCGAGGTCCCGCTCACCGACGACCTGCGGCGCCGGATCGGGTCGCGGCAGCTGGTGATCGTCGGGATCCGGCCCGAGCACTTCGAGGACGGCACCGTCGCGCAGCGGCAGGGCCGCACGGGCGGGGTCACGTTCGAGGCGGACGTCGACGTCACCGAGTGGCTGGGCTCCGACCTGTTCGCCTACATCCCCTTCGAGACGCACGAGTCGGTCCGCGGCAAGCTCGAGGAGCTCGACCGCGACCTCGACGGCGAGGGCCTGCGCACGCAGCTCGTCGTGGCGCTCGCGTCCGACTCCCGGGTCCGCGACGGCGACCGGGCCTCCCTCTGGTTCGACGCGTCGAAGATCCTCGTCTTCGACCCCGAGACGGGCGAGAACCTCACCTTCGACGAGCGTGAGGCGAGGGCGATCGACGAGCAGAACGAGCAGGACCGCAAGGCGTCGCTCGAGCGTGCGCACGCGCGCGAGCAGCGCGACCGGGAGCGGACCAAGACGGCCTGAGCGTCAGGCGCGACGGCGACACCTCGGCGTCACGCGTCACCGCGTCAGCGGTACGCACGGTGGCGCCGGCGCGGCGCGCGGCCCGTCGACCGCCATCGAGGCCGCCGTCGAGGGGGCGCCGGACATCCGTCAGGCGTCGAGCTCGGCCGACGTCGGGGGGTTCGCGCCCGGGCGGGACACGGTGATCGCGGCGATGCGCGCGCAGCGCTCGAGCACGCGCTCGACCGTCGCCGCGTCGACGTCACGCAGGGCCTCCCGACGGTCCGCCCCCAGCAGGCCCGCGGACCACAGCCCGTCGATGAGCCCGCCCATGAACGAGTCGCCCGCACCGACCGTGTCCGCGACCTGCACCGACGGCGCCGGCACCGTGATCCGGGCACCCGCCGCCGTGCTCGCGAACGCACCCTCACCGCCGTGCGTCACGACGACCAGCGCGGGTCCCGACCGGCTCCACTCCTCGGCGATCTCCGCGGGCGCGACGCCCGGGTGCAGCCACGCGAGGTCCTCGTCGCTGACCTTGACCACGTCGGCCAGCCGCACGAGCGCGTCGACGTACGGCTGCGCGTGCGCGGGCGAGCCCATGAGCGCGGGCCGCAGGTTCGGGTCGTAGGTGATGGTCGAGGTCCCCTGACGCCGCGACACCTCGTGCGCGACGCGCGCGCCGCCGGGCTGCAGCACCGCCGCGATCGACCCGGTGTGCACGACGACCGGGTCGCCCGCGAGCTCGTCCCACGTGGACGGCAGGTCCCACTCGAGGTCGAACTCGTACGTCGCGACCCCCTGCGCGTCGAGATGCGCGGTCGCGACGGGCGTGCGTGCGGGGGAGCGGTCGCCCTGCAGCACGCGCACGTGCGACGCCTCGAGGTGCCGACGCACCGCGTCCCCCTCCGCGTCGAGCCCGAGCCAGGTCAGCAGGTCGACCTCGCGCCCCAGCCGACCGAGGCCCAGCGCCACGTTCGCCGGGCTGCCGCCGGGGTGCTCCGCGCGCGAGCCGTCCGGTCGACGCACCGCGTCGATGAGTGCCTCGCCGATCACCAGGGCCCGCTCGCTCACCGGTCGTCCTCCTGCTCGTTCGTGGGGGTCGTGGGCGACCCGGACGTCGGCTCGTCGGCCGCGCGCACCGCGGCCAGGCGCTCGCGGGCGCCGTCGAGCCACTGCTGGCAGCGTGCGGCGAGCGCCTCGCCACGCTCCCAGAGCCGCAGCGACTCCTCGAGCGACGCCCCGCCGGCCTCGAGCCGGGCGACCACCGCGACGAGCTCGTCGCGCGCCTCCTCGTAGGTCAGCGCCGCCACGTCGGCGTCCTGCTGCGGAGGGCTGTCGGGGGTGCTGCGGGAGGGCGTCGTCGGCACGACGCACAGTCAACCACCCGCCGCCGACCCACCCGTCCGTCCGTCACCGACCGGACGCCCGACGTCGTCAGGGCGTGACGACCTCCGCGGCGATCTCGCCCTGCGCGACGCGGACGCGCAGCCGGTCGCCGGGGTCGACGTCGACAGGGTCGCGCACGACCGCGCCGTCGGCGCGCTGCACGACGGCGTACCCGCGCTCGAGCGTCGCCGCGGGGGAGAGCGCCCGGACCTGAGCCGCCAGCCCCGCGACCTCCGCACGGCCGTGCACGAGCTCGGTGTGCAGCGCCCGCCGGGCGGCGTCGCGCAGCACGTGCACGCGCGCCTCGTGCCCGTCGACGAGCGCGGTCGGCTGCGCGAGCACCGGCCGGCTGCGCCAGTGGTCGAGGCCCGCCTGCTCGCGGGTGAGCCGGTGCACGAGCGCACCGCGCGACCGGTGCCGCAGCTGCAGCACGCGTGCCCGCTCCTCGCTCACGTCGGGCACGACGCGCTTGGCGGCGTCCGTCGGCGTCGACGCGCGGAAGTCCGCGACCAGGTCGAGCAGCGGCGCGTCCATGTGGTGCCCGATCGCCGAGACGAGCGGCGTCCGGCACGCCGCCGCCGCCCGGACCAGCGTCTCGTTGCTGAACGGCAGCAGGTCCTCGAACGACCCGCCGCCGCGCGCCACGACGACCACCTCGACGCGCGGGTCCGCGTCGAGGTCCGCGATCGCCGCCGACACCTCGGGCACCGCGCGCGGCCCCTGGACCGTCACGCGCCGGATCTCGAACCGCACCCCGGGCCAGCGCGCCCGCGCGTTCGACACGACGTCGTGCTCCGCGTCGCCCTGCTGCGCGCACACGAGCCCGACGACCGCAGGCAGGAAGGGCAGCGGCCGCTTGCGGGCGGGGTCGAACAGCCCTTCGGCGGCCAGCACGCCCTTGAGGTGCTCGATGCGCGCGAGCAGCTCGCCGAGCCCGACGAGGCGCACGTCGTCGGCCTGGAACGTCAGGTCGCCCTTCTTGGCGTGGAACCGCGGGCTCGCGTGCACCACGACGTGTGCGCCGTCGGCCGCCGCGTCGCCCAGCCGTCGGATCGCACCGGCGGGCGCGGTGACCGACAGCGACATGTCGAGGTCGGTGTCCCGCAGCGTGAGGAAGTACATGGTGTTCCAGCGCTTGAGGTTGAGCACCTGCCCCTCGACCCACACAGGCGGCATCCGCGCGATGTAGTCCGCGATCTTCGGCGCGAGGTGCCGGACGGGCCAGGGGCGCTCGGGCGTCGTCTCGGCCGCGCGCAGCGGCAGCGGCAGCCGCGCGGCGGGCTCCTGGGGTTCGGTGCTCACCCGCACAGCCTGCCCCACACCGCGGACAACCTCAGTCGTCGGCCGAGACCTGCCCCGCGCCGTCGACCCCGTCATGACGCCCGCTCACGTCCCCGACGCGGGCGTCATGACGGGGTCGCGGTCCGGTCGACGCGTGCGAGGCGCGTGGACGTCGCGTGGAGGTGCGCGAACGCACACCCGCGCGGGGTCGTCTGCGCGCGGTGCGAACGTAGACTCGCGACGTGACCTCTGCGACCGACCAGGCCCCCGGCGTGCCCCCGACCAAGCGCGTGCTGCTCGCCGCGCCCCGCGGGTACTGCGCCGGCGTCGACCGGGCCGTCGTCGCCGTCGAGAAGGCCCTCGAGCACTACGGCGCCCCTGTGTACGTCCGCAAGGAGATCGTGCACAACAAGTACGTCGTCGAGACGCTCGCCGCCCGCGGCGCGATCTTCGTCGACGAGACCGACGAGGTCCCCGAGGGCGCGCGCGTCGTGTTCTCCGCGCACGGCGTCTCCCCGGCCGTGCACGCCGCGGCCGCCGCCCGCTCGCTCCAGACGATCGACGCGACGTGCCCCCTGGTGACGAAGGTGCACAAGGAGGCCGTGCGGTTCGCGGCCGAGGACTACGACATCCTGCTCATCGGCCACGAGGGCCACGAGGAGGTCGAGGGCACGCAGGGCGAGGCGCCCGAGCACATCCAGGTCGTCAACTCCCCGGAGGCCGTCGACGACGTCGTCGTGCGCGACCCCGAGCGCCTCGTGTGGATCTCGCAGACCACGCTGTCCGTCGACGAGACGATGGAGACCGTCCGCCGGCTGCGCGAGCGGTTCCCGCACCTGCAGGACCCGCCGAGCGACGACATCTGCTACGCCACGCAGAACCGCCAGGTCGCCGTCAAGAAGCTGGCGCCGCACTGTGACGTCGTCATCACCGTCGGGTCCGCGAACTCGTCGAACTCGGTCCGCCTGGTCGAGGTCGCGCTCGACGCCGGCGCACGCGCGTCCTACCGCGTCGACAAGGCGTCCGAGATCGACCCGGCCTGGTTCGACGGCGCGACGACCGTCGGCGTCACGTCCGGCGCGTCCGTGCCCGAGATCCTGGTCCGCGACGTCCTCGAGCTGCTGGCCGGCCTGGGCTACGGCGAGGTCGAGGAGGTCCGCACGGCGACCGAGGACCTCATGTTCTCGCTCCCGCGCGAGCTGCGCGCCGACCTCAAGGCCTCCGGTGCGACCCCGGAGCGCCCGCGCCGCGAGGGGCGCCGCTCCCTCGACGTCCAGCCCGCCTGACGCTCCGCGGGATCGGAACCGGGACCGGCCCCGCGCCGACCCGCGCGCACGCGGCGCCCCGGCCCGGGGCCGGCGTCGTGGGGAGCGCCCCGTAGTGAGGCCCGGTCGGGCGTGTGCGAGGGTGGAACGATGCCCACCGCCAGCCCGTCGCGGCGCACCTCCCTGTCCTACGGCCGCGGTCTCGCCGGCATCCAACGCCGCGTCTTCTGGCCCGCGCTCGGGATCGTGCTCGGCGTCGCCGCCCTCGCGATCGCGTTCCCCGACACCGCGGAGGACGTGGTCGGCGTGCTGCAGGAGAACGTCATCGGCGTCTTCGGGTGGTACTACGTCCTGCTCGTCGCGGGCTTCGTGGCGTTCGCGCTGTGGCTCGGGCTCGGACGGTGGGGCGACCTCACGCTCGGCACGGACGACGACCGGCCGGAGTTCGGGCTGCGGACGTGGTTCGCGATGCTCTTCGCCGCCGGGATGGGCATCGGCCTCGTCTTCTACGGCGTCGCGGAGCCGTTGAGCCACTTCGCGAACCCCAAGCCCGGGGTGACCGGCACGCAGGCGCAGCTCGCCCAGTCGGCGCTCGCGCAGACCTACCTGCACTGGGGCGTCCACGCGTGGGCGATCTACGTCGTCGTCGGCCTGGCCGTCGCGTGGGCCGTGCACCGGCGCGGGCGGCCCGTCTCGATCCGCTGGGCGCTCGAGCCGCTCCTCGGCGACCGGGTCCGCGGCACGCTGGGCGACGCGATCGACGTCGCGGCCGTCGTCGGGACGATGTTCGGCGTCGCGACCTCGCTGGGCCTCGGTGTCCTGCAGATCTCGGCCGGCCTGCGGCACGTCGGTGTCGCGTCGTCCGGGCGGACCACCCAGGTCGTGCTCATCGTGGTCATCACCGCGATCGCGACCTGGTCGGTGCTCAGCGGCCTGGACCGCGGCCTCAAGTGGCTGTCGAACATCAACGTCGCGCTCGCGGGCGTGCTGCTCGTCGCCGTCCTCCTGCTCGGTCCGACGCTGTTCCTGCTGCGCGACTTCGTGCAGTCGATCGGCGTCTACCTCTCGTCGGTCGTCTCGCTGACCTTCAACGTGAGCGCGTACGCGGGCCCGGAGGGCGAGGCGTGGCAGGCCATGTGGACGACGTTCTACTGGGGCTGGTGGATGTCCTGGGCGCCGTTCGTCGGCGTGTTCATCGCCCGCATCTCCCGCGGGCGGACGGTGCGCGAGTTCGTGGCCGGGGTGCTGCTCGTGCCGACGCTCGTGACGTTCCTCTGGTTCTCGGTGCTCGGCGGGGCGGCCATCTACCGCGAGATCTTCGGCACGGGCGGCCTCGTGGGTGCGGACGGCACGGTCGTCGCGGAGAACGCGCTGTTCGACGTGCTCGCCGGCCTGCCGTGGGGATCCGTGCTGTCGGTGCTCGCGATCGTGCTGATCGGGCTGTTCTTCATCACCTCGGCCGACTCCGGGTCGCTCGTCGTGGCGATGCTGTCGTCCGGCGGCAACCCCGACCCGAGCCGGCCCGTGCGCGTGATCTGGGCGACGCTCGGTGGACTGCTCGCGATCGCGCTGCTGCTCGCCGGGGGGCTGGTCGCGCTGCAGACGGCGGCCATCCTCATCGCCCTGCCGTTCTCGCTCGTGATGATCGGGATGGTGGTGTCCCTGGCCCGCGCGCTCGGCCGCGAGCACCACGAGCTGCTCCGCGCGCAGCGCCTCGAGGCCCGCGCGCGGCTGACGCGGCACGTCACCGAGCACGTCACCGGCGAGGTCACCTCGCTGCTCGCGCGCCGGTCCCGCGCCGAGACGTCCCCCCGCCCGTCGCGCCTGCTGCGCCCCCGCTCGCACGGGAAGGACGCCCCAGGGCCCGACCGGCGCGACGACTGAGCGGCGTGACCCGAGCGGCCGCGCGACCCGTTCGGCTTCGTGGCTCAGCGGTCGCCCGAGCGTCAGGCGCTCGTCGACCCGTCGCCCGCGGCGCGGCGGTCCTCGGCACGCGCGAGCTCCGCGTCGAGGGCCCGCGCGTCGCGCCGCTCGACGCCGTCACCGAGCACGCGGTCGTCGAGCGCCACGATCTGCTCCTCGGCGGACGCGACGAGCTCGGGTGCGCTCACGACGGAGAGCTGCGGGTTGACCGGCGTCGGCGTCGGGAGGTCGCCGTCGACGACGTGCAGGTCGGCGAACCGGCGCGCGCTCACCAGGACGCGCGTCTCGAGCGAG
Organism: Cellulomonas algicola; assembly: GCF_003851725.1. GTDB lineage: Bacteria > Actinomycetota > Actinomycetes > Actinomycetales > Cellulomonadaceae > Cellulomonas > Cellulomonas algicola. The sequence continues at coordinate 14,188 of NZ_BHYL01000040.1, forward strand.
CCGACGGCCTGGTTGTAGGCGCCCGCGGCGGAGTCGATCGCCCGCCCGAGGCGCGTCAGGTGGGCGCCCATCGTGGCGAGCCGGCCGTGCAGCTCCTTGCCGAGCGACAGGACGGCCTGCGCGTTGCTGGCGAGCGCGTCCTGCCGCCACGCGTAGGCGACGGTCCGCAGCAGCGTGAGCAGCGTGACGGGGGTCGCGAGCACGACGTTCCGCTCGAACGCGTACTCGACGAGCGTCGGGTCCTGGTCGGCGGCGGCGTGCAGGAACGACTCGGCGGGGACGAACATCACGACGAACTCGGGCGCGGGCGCGAACTGGTCCCAGTACCGCTTCGACGCGAGGTCGTCGACGTGCTTGCGGACGTGCCGAGCGTGCGCGGCGAGCCGGTCCGCGCGCACAGCAGGGTCGTCCGTCTGGGACGCCTCGAGGAAGCCGAGGAACGCGACCTTCGCGTCGACGACGACGTGCTTGCCGCCCGCGAGCCGCACGACCATGTCGGGGCGCAGCAGCCCGTCGTCGGTCCGCACCTGCTCCTGCTCGACGAAGTCGACGTGCGCGAGCATCCCGGCGGCCTCGACGACGCGGCGCAGCTGCACCTCGCCCCACCGGCCGCGGACCTGCGACGACCGCAGCGCGGTGACGAGCTGCGCCGTCTCCCCGCGGAGCTGCTCGGAGGCCACCCGCATGGCGCGGACCTGCTCGCCGAGCGCCGCGTGCCCCTCGACGCGCGCCCTCTCGGCCTCGGCGAGCTCGGCGCGGACCTGGTCGAGCGTGCGGGACAGCGGCTCGACGAGCGCGCGCACGGCCTGCTCGCGCTGGGCGAGCTCGCCGACCTGCGTCTGGTGGTCGGCCGCGAACCGCTGGTGCGCGAGCGCGAGGAACTGGTCGGAGCTCGTCGCGAGCGCGTCGGCGGCGAGCGCACGGAACTGGTCGGCGACGCGCTCGGAGTCGGCCTGCGCTGCGGCGAGCCGGTCGGCGGTCGCGGCGCGCTCCGCGTCGAGCACCGCACGGGCACGGGCGACCTCGACCTCGGCGGCGTGCAGGCGGGCGGCCGTGCGGCGAGCCGACGACGACGCGAGCAGCCACGCGACGGTCGCGCCGGCGACGAGGCCGACGAGGAGGCCGACGAGCAGCGCGGTCGTGTCCATGCCCGCACCCTCTCAGCCGCCACCGACACGGGCCCGGGTGTGCGCCGGCGTGGCGCCGACCCGCGCCGCACGGTCCGACATGCTGCCTATGCTGGGCCGATGCCGCCCGAGGACGTCGCCCCGACCCCGTCCGCCGCGTCGGTCCCGGCCCCCGGCCCCGTGCCGGTGCCCGCGCCCGACGCCGCCCACCCCGCCACGTCCGCCGCGCCCGCGCTCGCGCTGCGCGGCCTGTGGCGACGCTTCGGCGAGAAGATCGCCGTCGCCGGCGTGGACCTCGACGTGCCGGCGGGCTCGTTCTACGGGCTCGTCGGCCCGAACGGCGCAGGCAAGACGACGACGCTGTCGATGGCGACCGGCCTGCTCCAGCCCGACGCGGGCACGGTGCTCGTCCACGGGCAGGACCTGTGGGCGTCGCCGCTGCAGGTCAAGGCCATGCTCGGCGTGCTGCCCGACGGCGTGAAGCTCTTCGACCGCCTGACGGGCGAGCAGCTCATCACGTACGCGGGCCTGCTGCGCGGCCTCGACCGCGACACGACCGCGGAGCGCACGCGCGACCTGCTCGCCGCGATGGACCTCACGAAGGACGCGGGCACGCTCGTCGTCGACTACTCGGCGGGCATGACGAAGAAGGTCGCGCTGGCCTGCGCGCTCGTCCACGTCCCGCGCCTGCTGGTGCTCGACGAGCCGTTCGAGGCCGTCGACCCGGTGTCCGCGGCGAACATCCGCGACATCCTCGCGTCGTACGTCCGCTCGGGCGGCACCGTCATCGTGTCGTCGCACGTCATGGACCTGGTCCAGCGCATGTGCGACCACGTCGCGATCATCGCCGGCGGGCACGTGCTCGCCGCGGGCACCGTCGACGACGTGCGCGGCGACGCCAGCCTGGAGGACCGGTTCGTCGACCTCGTCGGCGGGCGCGTCAGCGGGGAGGGGCTCGCGTGGTTGCGCACCTCGTCCGACTGAAGCTCACGCTGCTGCGCAACGGGCTCAAGCGCAGCGTGTGGCAGGTGATCGGCCTGGTCGTCGGCCTGCTCTACGGGCTGTTCGTCACCGTGATCGCGGTCGCGGGGATCGTCACGGTGTCCGTCGCGTCGCCCGACCTGCTGCCCACCGTCGTCGTCCTCGCCGGCTCGGCCGTGATGCTCGGCTGGTGGGTCGTCCCGCTCGTCGCGTTCGGCGTCGACTCGACCGTCGACCCGGCACGGTTCGTGACGTTCGCGATCCCGCGCCGCCAGCTCGTCGCGGGCCTCGCGATCGGCGGGCTCATCGGCGTCCCCGGCGTCATGACGACCCTCGTCTCGCTGGGCACCGTCGGCGCGTGGTGGCGTGACCCCGCCGCGCTCGTCGCCGCCATCCCGGCCGCGCTGCTGTTCCTCGTGACCGCTGTCGTCGGCAGCCGCGCGACGACGACGCTCGTCGCACCGCTGGTCGCCCGTCGACGCGTGCGCGAGGTGCTCGCGATCGTGGCGCTGCTGCCGATCTTCCTCATCGGCCCGATCCTGTCGAGCCTCGGCGGTGCGTTCGACGGCGCCCAGCTCGACGGCTTGGTGAACGGCCTCGCGTGGTCGCCGCTGGGCGCTGCCTGGGGCGTGCCCGCGGCCGTCGTCGACGGTGACTGGCTCGTCGCGCTCGGTCGGCTCGCGGTCGCCGTCGTGACGCTCCTGGTCCTCGCCGTCGCGTGGGACCGCAGCCTCGCGCACAGCCTGGTCAACCCGATCCAGGAGCACGTCGGCGGCAAGGGCCGCGACCTCGGCTGGTTCACGCGGCTGCCCGCGACACCGCTCGGCGCCGTGACGGCGCGCTGCCTCACCTACTGGGTGCGCGACCCGCGGTACGCGGCGTCGCTCGTGTTCATCCCGATCGTGCCGATCTTCCTGTGGTTCTCGTCGCCCGGCGGTGAGCTGCTGCTCATCCTCGGTCCGGTCGCGGCCTACTTCATGGGGTGGGGGATCTCCGCCGACGTGGCGTACGACGGCTCCGCGTTCTGGACGCACGTCGCCGCACCCCTGCGCGGCTCGGTGGACCGACTGGGTCGCGTGCTGTCCGCGGCGCTGCTCGGCGTGCCGCTCGTGCTCGTCTGCGTCGTCGCCCCCGCGCTCGTCGTCGGGCGCGCCGACGCGCTGCCCGCGCTGCTCGGCGTCTCGTTCGGCGTGCTGCTCACCGCGTGGGGCGCGTCGAGCATCGCGTCGGCGCTCGTCGTCTACCCGGTCCAGAAGGCAGGGGAGAACCCTTTCCAGACGAAGTCGAACGGCGGGACGACGGCCGTGGTGTCGCAGTTCGCCGGGTCGCTCGCCGTCGCCGCCGCGTCCCTGCCCGAGGGGGTGCTCGCGCTGATCGCCGTGCGGCAGGGGATCACATGGCTCGGATGGGTCACGCTCGTCGTCGGCCTCGCGCTCGGGACGGTCGCGCTCGTCGTGGGCGTGCGCGTCGGCGGGCGGATCCTCGAGCGACGCCAGACCGACCTCCTCAAGCAGCTCGTCGCGTTCGCCTGACGCCGCCGCGTCGGGCGGCCGGGCCACGCCGCGACGGGGGCGCCGGGTCGCGGCCCACGGCCGGGCGGCCCTCGGGCGGCATCGCCGTGCGGTGACCGCCCGTAGACTTGCCGCCCGTGGCACTCACCATCGGCATCGTCGGCCTGCCCAACGTCGGCAAGTCCACCCTCTTCAACGCGCTGACCCGGGCGCAGGTCCTCGCGGCGAACTACCCGTTCGCGACGATCGAGCCGAACGTCGGCGTCGTGCCGCTGCCCGACCCGCGCCTCCAGGTGCTCGCCGACCTGTTCGGCTCCGAGCGCATCCTGCCCGCGACGGTGTCGTTCGTGGACATCGCCGGGATCGTCAAGGGCGCGAGCGAGGGCGAGGGCCTGGGCAACAAGTTCCTCGCGAACATCCGCGAGGCCGACGCGATCTGCCAGGTCACGCGGGCGTTCGCCGACCCCGACGTCGTGCACGTGTCCGGCGCGGTGAACCCGAAGGACGACATCGAGATCATCAGCACCGAGCTGATCCTCGCCGACCTCCAGACCCTCGAGAAGGCGATCCCGCGCCTCGAGAAGGAGGTCAAGGGCAAGAAGGCCGACCCCGCGCTCCTGGCGGCGGCCGTCGCCGCGAACGAGGTCCTCGAGAAGGGCCAGACGCTGTTCGCCGCGGGCCTCGCCGACGACGAGCACGTCGCGCAGCTCCAGCTCATGACGGCCAAGCCGTTCATCTACGTCTTCAACACCGACGACGCCGGCCTCGCCGACACCGCCATGCAGGACGAGCTGCGCGCGCTCGTCGCGCCCGCCGACGCGATCTTCCTCGACGCGAAGTTCGAGTCAGAGCTCGTCGAGCTCGAGCCCGACGAGGCCGCCGAGATGCTCGCCGAGAACGGCCAGGACGAGGCGGGTCTCGACCAGCTCGCCCGCGTCGGCTTCCACACCCTCGGACTGCAGACCTATCTCACGGCCGGCCCGAAGGAGGCCCGCGCCTGGACGATCCGCCAGGGCTGGACCGCGCCGCAGGCCGCCGGGGTCATCCACACCGACTTCCAGAAGGGCTTCATCAAGGCCGAGGTCATCTCGTTCGACGACCTCGTCGCCGCCGGCTCGGTCGCCGCCGCGCGCGCAGCTGGCAAGGCCCGCGTCGAGGGCAAGGACTACGTCATGGCCGACGGCGACGTGGTGGAGTTCCGCTTCAACGTCTGACCCGGGTCGGGAGTGCGGAGGTGCCCGTGGCGTTCCGGTTCCTGCGCGACGGCCGATTGAGGCTCCCGTCTGGAGTGACGCTCGATCGGTCGCCTGCCTGGCTGCTCCGAGCGGAGGCCGAGAGGCTCTGCGACGGCGCCGACCTCGTGCTTCACCACGTCTATCCCGACACGGTCGACATCACGAGAGACCGGGACCTCGTCCGGACCCTGGTCTCGCGAGTCGACTCGGACGAGCACCTGATCTACGCCCGGCACTACACGGGCGACGGACTCAGCGTCGTCACGCTCGACGAGCACCACTGACCGGTCCATCGCTGACGGGCTCCCTCGTGCGCGGGGACGTCCCGCTGTCACCTCGCCGGGAAGGTCTCGCGGACCAGCTCCTGGGACGTCTGCCAGACGCGGCGGGCCTCGTCCTGGCTGCGCAGCGACGGGTAGAGGGCCTGCTCGCCGGGACGGCCACCGACGTTGCCCGGGCCCTGCGGGCCGTAGAGCCGGCCGGGCTGCGCGTCGGGCGCGGTCGCGGCGTAGAGGGCAGGGAGCGCGGCGGTCTCAGGGGTGCCGACGAGGATGCCGCGCGCGGACAGCCATCGGATGACGCGGACGGCACGCGTGTCGTCGCCGCGTCCGAGCTCCGCGCGTGCGGACAGCAGGCTGGTGGGTGCGACGCCCGGGTGGGACAGGTTGCTCGTGATGCCCCAGCCGGCGGCGGCGCTGCGCCGCTGCAGCTCGAGCGCGAACAGCCCCAACGCGATCTTCGACTGCCGGTACGCGGCCATGCCGTCGTACGAGCGCTCCCAGTTGAGGTCGTCCCAGTGGATGCTCCCGCGTCGCGCGGCGATGCTGACCTGCGACGTCACACGCGCACGTCCCTCGCGCAGCAGCGGGAGCAGGTGCGAGACGAGCGCGACGTGCCCGAGGTGGTTGACGCCGAGCTGGAGCTCGAACCCGTCGGCGGTGGTCTGCCGGTCGGGCGGGGTCATGACGCCGGCGTTGTTGACGAGCAGGTGGACGGGGTCGCCCTCGCTGCGCATCGCGTCGCCGAACGCGGCGACGGACTCCAGGCTGTCGAGGTCCATCGCGTGCAGCGACACCGTCGCGTCCGGCACCGTCGCGCGGATCGTCACGACCGCGGCCTCGCCCTTGCGGACGTTGCGGACCGGCAGCACGAGGTGCGCGCCGGCGGCGGCGAGGCGGGTCGCGATGCGCAGGCCGATGCCGTCGCTCCCGCCGGTGAGGACCGCGCGGGTGCCGGTGAGGTCGGGGACGGTGACGTCGTGGGGTGCGCGTGCCATGGGTGGGCTCCTTCGTGGATGGGGATGTCACGACCCTCGCCCGGACCGCGGCCGCTATCCAGGACCTGCCAGTCAGTGGTTCCGCAGATCACCGCCGGGTAGAACGGTCACGACGACCAGAGGAGGACGCGTGGCGATCGACCGGTCCGGCATGGCGCAGTTCCTGCGGCACCGACGCGAGGTGCTGCAGCCCGAGGACGTCGGCATGCCCCGCGGGCGACGCCGGCGGACGGACGGCCTGCGCCGCGAGGAGGTCGCCACGTTGTGCCACATGTCGACGGACTACTACGCGCGGCTCGAACGGGGGACGGGCCCGCAGCCGTCGGAGCAGATGATCGCGTCGATCGCGCAGGGCCTGCACCTGACGGTCGCCGAGCGCGACCACCTCTACCGCCTCGCGGGCCACCGTCCGCCGCCCAGCGGGACCCCGAGCGAGCACGTCAGCCCCGGACTGCTGCGCATCTTCGACCGGCTCGAGGACACCCCGGCCGAGATCGTCACGGAGCTCGGCGAGACGCTGCGCCAGACGCCGCTGGGCGTCGCGCTCACCGGCGACCTCATGCGCTACACCGGGCCCGCGCGCAGCATCGGCTACCGCTGGTTCACCGACCCGACGAGCCGCCTCCTCTACGCGCCCGAGGACCACGCGCACCTGTCGCGCCTGTGGGTGTCCGGGCTCCGGGAGGTCTCGGCCGTGCGCGGGCGTGGCTCGCGTGCCGCGGCGCTCGCGGACGACCTGCTGACGCGCAGCGAGGAGTTCCGCACCCTCTGGGACCGGCAGGAGGTCGGCGTCCGCCCACCGGAGGTGAAGCACTTCGTGCACCCCGAGCTCGGGACCCTCGAGCTCACGTGCCAGACGCTGATCGACCCCGGCCAGTCGCACTCGCTGCTCGTCTACACGGCCGTCCCGGGCTCGGAGACGTACGAGAAGCTCCAGCTCCTGTCCGTCATCGGCGCCACCGCGCTGCGCTGACGGCGGCGCGCGCTCAGCCGAGGAGGTCCGTCGGGTCCGCGAGCGGGACCAGGCCGTCCGCGGCGGCGCGCAGGTCGGGGTCGCTCGCGACGAGGGCGTCGGCCTGGAGCTGCGCGACGGCGACGTACTCGCCGGTGCGGACGCCGGACCAGCCGTGCTGCAGCGCGAGGTCCCACGCGCGACGACGGGAGACGCGGTCGCCGAGGAGCCGGATCGTGGTCTCCGTCATGCGCGTGTGGGCGTCCAGGGCGTCGCTCCGCTCGCGCCGCCCGGCGCGCACGGCCGCGAGCAGCAGGTCGAGGCCGTCGACGAGCACGGACTTCGGAGCGACGAGCTGGACGCCGGGGGCGAGGCGGCGGTCGTCGTCGACGAGCCACAGCAGGGTCGGGGCGTCGATCGCGTAGCGCGGCATAGGGAGATCGTGGCGCGGGACGGGGACGCGCAGCCACCGGACGGCCGGCGGACGCGCCCGGCGACAGCGACGGGCGCGTCCGCTTCAATGGCGGGAGCACGCCTCGACGGGCGACGGACGCCCGCCGGGACAGGGACGAGACGAGGGAGCGCACGTGTCGTACGTCGTCGATTTCCATGACGTCTCGACGGTCGGGCTGGAGTCGTCGCCCGTCGCGGACGCGCTCGCCGGCCTGCGCGCCAACGAGGCCGGTACTTCCGGACGAAGTACGACCACGTGTTCACGACCGAGCCGGCGTCGGACGCCGCCGACACGGTCGCGTACGTGCATCGCATCCTGAAGGAGGAGCGCGATCTCGTCATCGGCTCGCGGCCGCTCGAGGCGGCGTCCTTCGAGGTCGACGGCGTCCGGTGGACGTACGTCTTCTACGAGTCGGGCCTCTCGGTCAACGTCCTGTACACGCTCGCCGAGGGCGGCAAGCGTGCGGTCGGCTTCAAGCTGTCGGACGGGATGGACGTGCCGGACGAGCTCGCCGACCGCTTCAAGTTCGCGCGGCAGCGGTCCAAGCTCGCCGGCACGATCCGCGGCTCGTTCTTCGTCCTCAAGCACGAGTACTGACCCGCACCCCGCGTCCGGTCAGCCCGCAGCGCGCGCCACGAGGTCGCGGATCGTCGACTCGACCGCCGACGTGACGGCGGTGATCGCGAACGCCGTCGGCCACAGCTCGCCGTCGTCGAGCGCGGCGTCCTCGTTGAACCCGAGCGTCGCGTAGCGGGTCTTGAACTTCGACGACGCCTGGAAGAACAGCACGACCTTGCCGTTCTTGGCGTAGGCCGGCTGGCCGTACCAGGTCTTCGGCTGCAGGTCCGGCGCGACCTCGGTGACGATCGCGTGGATCCTCTCGGCGATCTCGCGGTCGGCGTCGGGCATCTCGGCGATCTTCTCGAGCACGTCCGCGAGCCCGGCGTCGGAGCCCTTGCGCTTCGCGGTCCGCACCTCCTTGGCGCGCTCCTTCATCGCGGCGCGCTCCTCGGCGGTGAAGTTCTGGCCCTGCTCGTCGGTGCTGGCGGCGTTCACGTCGTCCTCCGGGTCGTGGTGCGTCGTTCCGTGCGACCGATGCTAGGAACGCCCTGGTGGCGACCGCTTCTTCGATCCTGACCGGTGCACGGCCACGTGGACCTGTGCGCCCGCTCCTAGGCTGGCGCGCGTGAGCAGCAGCCTCCAGGGTCGGGTCGCCGTCGTGACGGGCGTCAGCAGACGACGCGGCATCGGGTTCGCGGTCGCGTCGCGGCTGGCGCGGATGGGCGCGAGCCTCTTCGTCCACCACTGGTCCCCGCACGACGCCGTGCAGCCCTGGGGTGCGGACAGCACCGCCGACGTCCTCGACGCGCTGCGCGCCGACCTCGTCCCCGGCGCCTCGCTCGCGGACGCGAGCATCGACCTCGGCTCCGACGACGGCCCCGACGCGCTGGTCGCCCAGGCGCGCGCCGCCTTCGGCCACCTCGACGTGCTGGTCTGCAACCAGGCCCGCAGCGGGGGAGACGGCGCGCTCGCCGACGTGGACGCCGCGATGCTGGACGCGCACTGGCGGGTCAACGCCCGCGCGACGCTGCTGGCGACGCGGGCGTTCGCGGAGCAGCACGACGGGCGGACCGGTGGGCGCGTCGTCTGGATGACGTCCGGCCAGCAGCTCGGGCCGATGCGGTCCGAGATCGCGTACGCGGCGTCGAAGGCCGCCCTCGCGGGTGTGACGGCGTCCGTGGCGGCGGACCTGGCCGACCGCGGCATCCTGCTCAACACGGTGAACCCGGGCCCGGTGAACACGGGCTACCTCGACGACCTGGTCGCGTCGGACCCGGCGGCGGCCGGCTCGGCGTTCCCCGGCGGACGCTTCGGCGAGCCGGACGACCCGGCGCGGCTCATCGCGTGGCTCGTCAGCGACGAGGGCCGCTGGATGGTGGGGCAGGTCCTCAGCACCGAGGGCGGCTTCCGCCGCGGGTGACGCGCGGCGGGGTCGCGCGCGGCTGCCCGACCCCTCGTCAGCCGGCGACGGGGGCGAGGACGAAGACGCGCAGGTCGCGGCCCGAGCGGGCGGCGTACTCGTCGTAGCCCGGCCAGACGGCGCGCAGCGCGTCGAGCAGGCGCTCCCGCTCGGCGTCCGACGCCAGGTGCGCGACCACGTCGACGGTCCGCCCGTCGACGGCGACGCGTGCGCGGGCGTCGGCGAGGAGGTTGAGCGACCACGCGGGATGGTGCTGCTGGCCCCAGTTGGACCCGATGACGACGAACCGCTCGCCGTCGCGCGCGTAGAGGAGGACGGCGTCGCGCGGCTCACCGCTGCGCCGGCCCGTCGTGGTGAGGACGAGCTGGGGGAGGGTGGGCCGGCCGAGGACGCTCCAGCGCCCGTCGGTGGCCTGCTGGATGCGGCGGTCGAGGCCGGAGACGGTGCGCCCGACGCGGGCGAACGCGCGCGTGCGGCCGAGGCGTCGCAGGAGGGAGGTCACGGGTGAATCTTGGGGCATGCCGGTCAGACGTCTGACCTGGCGACGTGAGACACCTCGCCGTAGCACACTTCCGGAGCCCGCGGGAACGAATTGCCCGTTCAGGGGCCTGGGATCACCGGATCGGACATGTTTCCCCGATGTTTCCCCAGGCCACGTGTCTCGTATCGTGGACGGTACCAGCCAGTATCAATCAGGTAACGATCGGGCCGCGAGTCACGACGTGCCCGATATGTCCGACGCTGCTTGACTAGCGTGTGCCCAACTCACGGCGGACGTGTACCCATCCGTCGTCCGGCGCACGGTCACCCCGGGCGCACGGCGGCGCCGCACGTCCTCCCCTTCCCAGGAGGAACATTGAAGATCAGGCGAATCAGCGCCATGGCGGCCCCGGTCGCCGTCGGCGCCCTGGTGCTCGGAGCGTGCTCCGGACCTGAGACGGGCTCGGAGATCGAGGAGGACACCTCGGTCAGCGTCGGTTGGAACCAGCCGTTCTACTCGCAGAACAACCTCACGTCGGTCGGCAACGCGACGACCAACGCGAACGTTCTGTACCTGACGAACGCGCAGTTCAACTACTACGACGGCGACCTCAACCTCGTGAAGAACGAGGACGTCGGCACGTACGAGAAGGTCTCCGACGACCCGCTGACGATCAAGTACACGATCAACGAGGGCGTGAAGTGGTCGGACGGCACCCCCGTCGACGCGGCCGACCTCCTCCTGTACTGGGGCCCGCAGGACGACGACTTCGACAACGTCCAGCCGGAGTACGACGAAGAGGGCAACGTCACCAACCAGGACGCCATCGACGCCGGCGTCTACTTCGACGGTTCCTCCGTCGCCATGACCCTGATCAACGACGCGCCCGAGATCTCGGACGACGGCCGCTCGGTCACGCTGGTCTACTCGGAGCCCCGCTCCGACTGGGAGGTCTCCTTCCAGCCCTCGCCCGTCGCCGCGCACGCCGTCGCCAAGCTCGCGCTCGGCATCGACGACGCCGAGGAGGGCAAGCAGGCCATCATCGACGCGTTCTCGGAGAACAAGACCGAGGACCTGTCGAAGATCGCCAAGGTCTGGAACTCCTCGTTCGACTTCACCTCGCTGCCCGACGACAAGTCGCTCTACCTGTCGTCCGGCGCGTACGTCATGTCGGAGTACGTCGAGAACCAGTACATGACGCTCCAGGCGCGTGACGACTACGAGTGGGGTCCCAAGCCCAAGGTCTCGTCGATCACGATCCGCTACACCGAGGACCCGCTGGCGTCCGTCACGGCCCTGCAGAACGGTGAGGTCGACCTCATCCAGCCGCAGTCGTCCGTCGACGTCATCAAGACCCTCGAGGGCCTCGACAACATCGACTACACGACCGCGCCCGAGGGCACGTTCGAGCACGTCGACACCATCATGAACAACGGTGGTCCGTTCGACCCGGCGACCTACGGCGGCGACGCCGAGAAGGCCCGCAAGGTCCGCGAGGCGTTCCTCAAGACGATCCCGCGCCAGGAGATCATCGAGAAGCTCATCAAGCCGCTGCAGGAGGACGCCGAGACGCGTGACTCCTTCACGGTGGTCCCGGGTTCGCCGACCTACGACGACGTCATCGCCAACAACGGCTCCGACGCCTTCGCCGAGGTCGACATCGCCGGCGCGCAGGCGCTGCTCGCCGAGGCCGGCGTCGCGACCCCGGTCAGCGTCCGCTTCCTCTACGGCAAGTCGAACGTCCGCCGCGCGAACGAGTACCAGCTCATCGCTGCCTCCGCCGCCCAGGCCGGCTTCACCGTCGTGGACGAGGGTGACGACCAGTGGGGCTCGCGCCTGTCCGACACGGCGTCGTACGACGCGTCGCTGTTCGGCTGGCAGTCGACGAACACGTTCGCGCTCAACTCCGAGGGCAACTACGTCACCGGCGGTCTGAACAACTTCGGTGGCTACTCCAACGCCGACGTCGACCAGTGGTACGTCGACATGGCCACGGCCTCGGGCGACGAGGAGAAGGAGCTGACGACCAACATCGAGAAGCAGCTCTTCGCCGACGCGTTCGGTGTCCCGATCTTCCAGTTCCCCGGCGTGGTGGCGAACCGCTCCGTGCTGAAGGGCGTCTCGACGATCCCGCTGTCGCCGACGATCTTCTGGAACTACTGGGAGTGGGAGATCAGCGCCGACGACTCGCTCGACGCGCCGACGGCGACGCCGGCCGCGACCGAGGAGACCGAGGGCTGACCCTCAGCTCGCTGTAGCACGCACGACAGGGGGTGCCGCGGCCACCAGGCCGCGGCACCCTCGTCGTTCGCCCGGGCACCGACCGCATGGTCGCTGACCTGGGCAGACACCGACGTGGGAC
>NZ_BHYL01000041.1 GCF_003851725.1 Cellulomonas algicola
TGATGGTCGCGGCGAACGAGACGGGGATGCCGTAGGTCTCGGCCCAGTCGTTGTCGAGGGTGCGGGCCCCGGACTCACCGGCGAGGGCGGCGGCCCACGTCGAGGGCACGTCCCCGCCGAGCGGCGTGGTGGCGCCGAGTCCGGTGACGACGACGTCGGTTGCGTGGCTCATCGGTGCTCCTGGTGGCGATGGGGGTGGCCCGTCCCGGCGCCGGCGGCGGTGCGCCCGCGGCGGCGCCGGGACGGTGCCCGGGTCACGGCAGGCTCAGGACTGCGCGCCCGCGATGAACGAGACGGCGTCACCCACGGTCGTGAGGTTCTTGACCTCGTCGTCGGGGATGCGCACGTCGAACTTCTCCTCGGCGAGCGTGACGATCGTCATCATCGACAGCGAGTCGATGTCGAGGTCGTCGGTGAAGGACTTCTCCGGCAGGACCGAGTCGGCGGGCAGGCCCGTCTCCTCGCTCACGATCTCGGCCAGACCGGCCAGGATCTCCTGCTCGCTGTACGCCATGGTGTCTCCTCTGGTGACTGCTGGAAGGGTCGGACGAACGGTACAGCCCGAGGGTGGACCGCTCCCCGGGGGCGGGGCGGGCCCGACGTGCGCCGGGCCGCGGTGGATCAGGGCAGGACCACGACCTGCGCGGCGTAGACCAGGCCGGCGCCGAAGCCGATCTGCAGCGCGAGCGCGCCGCTGGGGACCTGGCCCTCGCGCAGCAGGCGCTCGGTCGCCAGCGGGATCGACGCGGCGGACGTGTTGCCGGTGTCGGCGATGTCGCGGCCGACGACCACCGACTCGGGGAGCTTCAGCTGCTTGATCATCTGGTCGATGATCCGCATGTTCGCCTGGTGCGGGATGAACGCCTCGATGTCGTCGGCGGTCACGCCCGCGGCGTCGAGGGCCTTCTGCGCGACCGGCGCCATCTGCCACACCGCCCACTTGAAGACCGACTGGCCCTCCTGGCGCAGCGTCGGCCACCCGGCACCCTCGTCGCGCGTCGCGAGCCACGAGTGCGTCTGGCGGATCGCCTGCGCCTGGCCGCCGTCGGAGCCCCAGATCGTCGGGCCGATGCCGGGCGTGTCGGACGGGCCGATCACGACCGCGCCCGCGCCGTCGCCGAGCAGGAAGGAGATGGTGCGGTCCGTCGGGTCGACGAACTCGCTCATCTTCTCCGCGCCGATGACGAGCACGTGGCGCGCGGTGCCGGCGCGGACCAGCGCGTCGGCCTGGCCGATGCCGTAGCAGTAGCCGGCGCACGCGGCGGAGATGTCGAACGCGGCGGCCGGCGTCGCGCCGATGCGGTCGGCGACGATCGCGGCGCCCGCGGGCGTCTGGTGGAAGTAGGTGACGGTCGAGAGGATGACGGCGTCGATGTCGGCGCCCGTCAGGCCCGCGTTCTCGAGGGCGGCGCGCGCGGCACCCTCGGCGAGGTCGAGCACGTCGGTGCTCTCACCCGCGCGGCGGCGCGTGACGATGCCCGTGCGCTGGCGGATCCACTCGTCCGAGGAGTCGATGGGGCCGACGAGGTCGTCGTTCGGGACGACGCGCTCTCCGCGCACGCCGCCGATGCCGAGGATCCGGGTGTGGGCCGGTCCGGTGGCCTGCGTCAGGGTGGGTCGGGTCACGACGGCTGCTCCTGGGTGTTCGCGGTGGTGCCCTCGGACGCGGACGCGGACGCGGACGCGGCGCCGTGGCGGCGCACGAGGTCGCGGGCGGCGTCGAGGTCGGCCGGCGTCTTGACGGCGACCGTCTCGATCCCCGGCAGCGTACGCCGCGCGAGGCCTGTGAGGACCCCGCCCGGGGCCACCTCGAGCAGGCCGGTGACGCCGAGCGCGAGCAGCGTCTCCTGGCAGAGGTCCCAGCGGACGGGGTTGGCGACCTGCGCGACGATCAGCGCGAGCGCGCGGGCGCCGTCGGGGACGACGGTCCCGTCGGAGTTGGTGAGGAGCGGCACGACCGGGTCGCCGGGCGTGATGCCGTCGGCTGCGGCGCGCAGCTCAGCGACGGCGGGCTCCATGACCTGCGTGTGAAACGCGCCGGCGACCTGGAGCGGCACGACCCGTGCGCGGGCGGGCGGGGCGGCGGCGAACGCGGCGAGCGCGTCGAGCGGGCCGGCCGCCACGACCTGACCGCCGCCGTTGACGTTGGCGGGCACGAGCCCGTGCGCGGCGAGCGCCGCGAGGACCTCGTCCGGGTCGCCGCCGAGGACCGCGTTCATGCCGGTCGGCGTGCTGGCGGCGGCGCGGGCCATGGCGGCACCGCGGACCGCGACGAGCGCGAGGGCCTCGTCGTCGGTCAGCACGCCCGCGACGGCCGCGGCGGCGAGCTCGCCCACCGAATGACCGGCGGTCGCGCCGACGACGCCCGCAGCGGCCGTGCCGAGCGGGGAGTCCGCGTCGACCTCGAGCACCGCGCGCAGGCTCGCGAGGGCGGACGCGACGAGCAGCGGCTGCGCGACCGCGGTGTCGCGGATCGTGTCCGCGTCCGAGGTCGTGCCGTGCGCACGCAGGTCGAGACCGGCGGTCCGCGACGAGCGGTCGACCGACTCCGCGACGACGGGCAGCTCGAGCCAGGGGGCGAGCATGCCGGGGGACTGGGCACCCTGTCCGGGGCAGACGACGACGAGCACCTGTCCACCTTGCCGTGCCGTCGGTGCCCTCCGGGCTCGTGACGCACACCAACGTTCACGGACGGTGTTGTGCGGACCCTACAAACGGTGCGGACCGGTCAGGGGCGCTCGACGATCGAGGTCACGCCCGCGGCGTCGAGCCGGCCGAGCGCGAGCGCGGTCTGCAGGACGTACGACTCGCGTGCGTCGAGCGGGTCCCAGCCCGTGACGTCCGCGACCCGGCGCAGCCGGTACCGCACGGTGTTGGGGTGCACGTACAGCGTGCGCGCGGCGGCCTCGAGCGACCGTCCGGTGCCGAGGTACGCCGACAGCGTCTCGAGCAGCGACCCCTGGCTCGCGGCGAGCGGCTCGTACGCACGGTGCACGAGCGCACGCCGCGCGGTGACGTCGCCGACGAGCACGCGCTCGGGCAGCAGGTCGTCGGCCTGCACCGGTCGGGGCGCCTGCGCCCACGCGGCGGCGGCGGCCAGCCCGGCGAGCGCAGCACGGGCCGCCCGCGCGCAGTCCGCGAGGTCCTGCGCCTCGGGCCCGACGACGACAGGACCGGGCCCGAACCGAGGGAGCAGCGCCGTCACGGCGGCCCGCAGGTCACCCTCACCGCCGACCAGCACGACCAGCCGGTCGCCGTGGATCCCGACGAGCGCGTCGTCGGCGGCGCGGCGCGTGGCCCGGCGCAGGTCCGCGGCCCGCACGTCGTCGAGCGGCGACGCGGTCGTGCCGACGATCACGAGCGTCGAGCCGCGCCCGCTCCACCCCAGCGCGGCGACGCGCGACCTGAGCGCGTCGTCGACGTCTCCGCGTACGATCGCGTCGACCACGAGCGCCTCGAGCCGCGCGTCCCACGCACCGCGGACCTCGGCCGCTCGGGCGTAGACCTCGGCGGCCGAGAACGCGACCTCGCGCGAGTAGCGCAGCACGGCCTCGCGCAGCGAGCGCTCGTCACCAGGTGCTGCGAGCCGGTCGCTGTTCGACTCGACCACGTCCACGACGACGCGGACGAGCTGGAGCGTGTGCTGGAGCGAGATCGAGCGCGTCAGCTCCGGCGGTGCCGTCGCGAAGATGTCGCCGACGCCGTGCGGCGGGCGGGTCGGGTCCATGAACCACGTGACGAACGCGGTGATGCCGGCCTGCGCGACGAGCCCGACCCACGACCTGTCCTCCGCGGGCAGCGCGCGGTACCAGTCGAGGTCCTCGTCGAGGCGCCGCATCGCCGCGGCCGCGAGCAGCCCCGAGCCCTCGCGCACGCGCCGCTGCGTCTCGGCGTTCGCCGTGGCCTCGCCACCCTTCGGGGCGTCGACGGTGCGGCTGCGCGGCGGGGTGGCGTCGGCGGGCCGGACGGCCTGCGCGCCGGTCGGCGGGCGTCCGCCGTGCGAAGGTCCGGGCATAGGGGGAGCATAGGAGGCGCGCTTGTGGGAAGTCGACAAAGGCGCGCGCAGGGGTCAGGGAGCGGCCCGGAGACGGGCCGGGTGCCCCGCCCGGTCAACGGCTAAGGTCACGACATGGCTCTCCTGCCCCGACTGCGACAGCTGATGCGCCGCCCGAGCTCCGCCTCGCGCGTCGGAGCCCGACGACCCACCACCGCCGCGCGGCGGGGGGACACCCTGCACGAGGACGCCCTGCGGTCGATGCTCAGCGACGACCCGAACAACGAGCGCGCCTTCCGCGCCCTGGCCGAGATCGTGCGGCGTCGCGCCGCCGAGTCCGGCTCGGAGGAGGACCCGCTCACGGCGCCCGGCAACGAGACCGAGCGCGAGCGCGCCGCCGACCTCGCGGTCTGGGCGCTCGGCGAGGAGCTCGCCGGCAACCCGCGTGCCTGGTACCCGCTCATCGAGGTCGCCCGGCTCTCCGTCCGCGACGACCACGAGGGCACGCTGCGGCGCCTGACCACGGCGTCCGAGCGGGACCCGTCGGGCCGCGCGCTCGTCGAGTCGCTCGCGCTCCTGCGCAGCGCGGGCCAGCCCGTCGACGCCCTCGGCCTCGGCATCGGGCACTGGCGCCCGCGCGAGCACGACCCCGAGGTCGCCCGGCACCTGGTGCTCGCGGCGATCGAGGCGGGCCGCCCGCTCGAGGCGAAGCAGCACCTCGGCTCGCTCGACCTCTACCCGGACCAGGCGGCCGTCGCCGACCTGCGCAACGAGCTCGCGCGCGCGGTCGCGCACGCCGAGCAGACGATCCCCGGTACCTGACACCGCAGCCCCGCGTCGCCTGTGCGCGGTGCGGCCGACGGCGGCGCCCGGAGCGCCGGAGAGCACGAGGGCCCGCGGCGGGTGATCCGTCGCGGGCCCTCGTCCGTCAGGTGACGGCGACCGTCAGGAGTCGCCGCCCGTGTTGCCGGACGTGCCGGCGGTGACGTCGTGCAGGCGGTACCGCTCGATGGCCTGCGCCGGGGCGTCGGCCGCGACCGCGCCGGTCCGCGCGAGCTGCTGCAGCACCCGCACCGCGGTCGACGGGCCGTCGATCTTGAAGTGACGGCGCGCGGCGGCGCGGGTGTCGGAGAAGCCGAAGCCGTCCGCACCGAGCGTCGCGTACGTGCCGGGGATCCACGCGCGCACCTGGTCGGCGACCAGGTGGTCGTAGTCCGACGTCGCGACGAACGGACCCTCGGCACCTTGCAGCTTCTGCGTGAGGTACGCCTGGCGAGGCTCCTCGCCCGGGTGCAGGTAGTCGTGCTGGTCCGCGGCGAGGCCGTCGCGGCGCAGCTCGTTCCAGCTCGTCACGGACCACACCGCGGCACGCACGCCGAAGTCGTCCGCGAGCAGCTTCTGCGCCTCGAGCGCCCACGGCACGGCCACGCCCGACGCGAGGATCTGGGCGCGCGGCCCGTCGCCCTCGGCCGGCGACAGCAGGTAGATGCCCTTGAGGATGCCCTCGACGTCGACGCCCTCGGGCTCGGCCGGCTGGACCATCGGCTCGTTGTAGACGGTCAGGTAGTAGATGACGTCCTTGTCGCGGCCGTCACCCTCCCCGTACATGCGCTCGATGCCGTCCTTGACGATGTGGCGCAGCTCGTACCCGTACGCCGCGTCGTAGTGCACGACGTGCGACATCGTGCCCGCGAGCAGCGGCGAGTGGCCGTCGGCGTGCTGCAGGCCCTCGCCCGTCAGCGTCGTCCGACCGGCGGTCGCGCCGATGAGGAACCCGCGGGCCATCTGGTCGCCGGCCGCCCAGAACTGGTCGCCGGTCCGCTGGAACCCGAACATCGAGTAGTAGAAGTAGAACGGCACGAGCGGCTCGCCGTGCGTCGCGTACGACGTGCCGACGGCCTGGAACGCGGCTGCGGAACCGGCTTCGTTGATGCCCGTGTGCATGATCTGCCCGGACTCGGACTCCTTGTACGAGAGCATGAGCTCCCGGTCGACGGCCATGTAGTTCTGGCCGTTCGTGTTGAAGATCTTCGCGCTCGGGAAGATCGAGTCCAGGCCGAACGTGCGGGCCTCGTCCGGGATGATCGGCACCAGGCGGTGACCGAACTCCTTGTCCTTGACGAGGTCCTTGAACAGGCGCACGAGCGCCATGGTCGAGGCGACCTCCTGGTGGCCCGAGCCCTTCGCGAGACCCTCGTACACCTTCGCCTCGGGCAGCGTGACCGCCTTGTGCGTCGAGCGGCGCTCGGGCACGAACCCGCCGAGCTGACGGCGGCGCTCCAGCATGTACTGGATGCCCTCGTCGTCGGGGCCCGGGTGGAAGTACGGCGGGACGTACGGGTTCTCGTCGATCTGCTCGTCCGTGATCGGGATGTGCAGCGAGTCGCGCAGCGTCTTGAGGTCGTCCGCCTTGAGCTTCTTCATCTGGTGCGTGGCGTTGCGCCCGGCGAAGCCCGAGCCCAGGCCGTAGCCCTTGATGGTGTGCGCCAGGATGACCGTCGGCTGGCCCGTGTGCTCGCGGGCGGCCTTGTAGGCGGCGTAGATCTTGCGGTAGTCGTGGCCGCCGCGCTTGAGCGCCCAGATCTCGTCGTCCGTCATCTTCTCGACGAGCTGCTTGGTGCGCGGGTCACGACCGAAGAAGTGCTCGCGGATGAACGCGCCGTTCTCCGCGCGGTACGTCTGGAAGTCGCCGTCGGGCGTCGTGTTCATGAGGTGCACGAGCGCGCGGTCCTTGTCGGCGTTGAGCAGGGTGTCCCACTCGCGGCCCCAGATGACCTTGATGACGTTCCAGCCGGCGCCGCGGAACTGCGCCTCGAGCTCCTGGATGATCTTGCCGTTGCCGCGGACCGGCCCGTCGAGGCGCTGCAGGTTGCAGTTCACGACGAACGTGAGGTTGTCGAGGCCCTGCTGCGCCGCGTGCTGGAGCATGCCGCGCGACTCGGGCTCGTCCATCTCGCCGTCGCCGAGGAACGCCCACACGTCCTGCTGGCTCGTGTCCTTGATGCCGCGCAGGTGCAGGTACTTGTTGGTCCACGCCTGGTAGATCGCGGACGCCGGGCCGAGGCCCATCGAGACCGTCGGGAACTCCCACAGGTCCGGTGCGAGGCGCGGGTGCGGGTACGACGGCAGGCCGCCGCCCGGGTGCGACAGCTCCTGGCGGAACCCGTCGAGCTGGTGCTCGCTCAGGCGGCCCTCGAGGAACCCGCGCGCGTACACGCCGGGGGAGGCGTGACCCTGGAAGTAGACCTGGTCACCGCCGCCCGGGTGGTCCTTGCCGCGGAAGAAGTGGTTGAGGCCGACCTCGGTCAGCGTCGCGACCGACGCGTACGACGAGATGTGCCCGCCGACCGCGATGCCCGGACGCTGCGCGCGCGTCACCATGACCGCGGCGTTCCAGCGGATCCACGAGCGGTAGCGCCGCTCCATGACCTCGTCGCCGGGGAAGTACGGCTCGTCGTGCACCGCGATCGTGTTGACGTACGGCGTGTTCAGCGAGGCCGGGATGGCCACGTTCCGCTGCCGCGCGTGGCGCAGCATGCTCAGCAGCACGTAGCGGGCGCGCGGACCACCCTTGTCGTCGATGAGCCCGTCGAGCGACTCGATCCACTCGCCGGTCTCGGCGGGGTCGATGTCGGGGACCTGGCTGAGCAGGCCGCCGATGAGCGGGCCCGTCTCGTCGATGGAAGCCACCGGTGCTCCTTCTGCCTTCTCGTCCGCACGCGCGAGCCTCGTGGCCCCGGCGCGCATCTCGGCCCGACCCTGGTCCGAGCACGTGGGGCGCGCTGCGGCAGGTGCGGGTAGTCGGCCCATTGTCGGCCCCTGCCGGGCACAAAGTCACACCGTCCCGGCACTCGGGCCACGTGACGTCCGCGACAGTCGTGGGACGACTCGCGTGCCGGAGCGGTCGGCGGACCGGTCGGACACGCCCGTCCGGGTCGACGTCTTGCCAGGGCCCGCCACCGTGCGGTGGGCTACGGTGTGCGGACATCAGCAGGTCGTCCCGCCGGGGGCGACGCGACGAAGGGATCGGTCGGGACGTGTCATCCAGCACGGACGACGCCGCCTCGCAGGTGGCAGCGCGTCTGGGGTTCACCGCAGGACAGGTGATCCAGGAGTTCGGGTACGACGACGACGTCGACGAGGAGCTGCGCACCGCCCTCCAGGCGGTCACCGGCAACGAGCTGGTCGACGAGGACTACGACGACGTCACCGACGGCGCCCTCATCTGGTTCCGCGACGACGACGGCGACCTCACGGACTTCCTCGTCGACGCGATGACCGTCCTCGAGGACAACAGCCCCATCTGGGTGCTCACCCCGAAGTCCGGCCGGTCGGGCCACGTGTCGCACAGCGACATCGAGGAGGCCGCCACCACGTCCGGCCTGCACGCGATGACGACGTTCGCCATCGCCGCCGACTGGTCCGCCACGCGCCTCGGCACGCGCGGCCGCGGCAAGTGACCGCGACGCCCGTCCTCGGCGAGTTCGCACCCGACTTCACGCTCGTCGACACGCACGGCACGCCCGTGACGCTGTCGGCCCTGCGCGGCACCCCGGTCGTCGTCGTGTTCATCCCGTTCGCGTTCTCCGGGACGTGCCGCGGGGAGCTGTGCGAGATCCGCGACAACATCGCCGCCTTCGACGCCGGGGGTGTGCGCGTCCTCGTCGTCTCGTGCGACTCGACCTTCACGCTCCGCGCGTGGAAGGAGCAGGAGGGCTACGGCTTCGACCTGCTCTCCGACTTCTGGCCGCACGGCGACGTCGCCCGGGCCTACGAGGTCTTCGACGAGAAGGCCGGCCGGCCGCTGCGCGGCTCCTTCCTCGTCGACGCCGACGGCGTGCTGCGGTGGTCCGTCGTCAACCCCGCGGGCCAGGCCCGTGACCTCGGCGCCTACCGCGCGGCGATCGCGGCCCTCGCCGCCTGACGCGTGCGCCGACCGGACGCCAGGGCGCCCCTCGGGCCGGCCGTCGTGCACCGGTAGTCTGTGCGCCCGTCGCACGACCTCGCGCGTGTCGACGAGGGGCCTGTAGCTCAGCTGGTCAGAGCGCCGCGCTTACACCGCGGAGGTCGCCGGTTCGAAACCGGCCGGGCCCACCGCAGACGAGAAGACGGGGTTGTGGCAGTCGCGTCGGATGGTTCTCGCCGACGCGCGGGGCGCTCCGTTCGTACTACTAGCGCTTTTGAGCGATCCCTGGCTCAAGCCCGGTATGGTGCGAGTGGTTGCGATGGCCTGAGTCCGTAGCCCGTTCGGGCGGTCTGCGGAGCGAGACGCCCCGCACAGCCTCGCTCTGCGGGCGGGCGCGTACCGACGTGTCTAGGCGGTTGGCAGCTGTCTGGCGCGACGGCGTCGTTCTAGAAGGTCGGCAGCGACTTGACCTGCGGTGCTCCCGACTCGCCTGTGCGCTAGCCGCTGCGACGCGCCGGTCGGCAGGTTCGTTGTGAAGGCCGTCTCTGCGGGCGTACTTTTCGGTGATGCTGATCAGAGAGCTCCTGGAAGATCTGGACCTGGGTAGCGACGCCGCGGAGAACGACTCCGTGTTGGAGCGCGCATTCGTGCAGACGACGGTCTTCTCTAGACTTGTTGCCGACAAAATTGACCTTGTCACTGGACTGAAGGGGACGGGAAAGTCGGCGCTCTACCGGCGGCTTACAGAACAGGCGCACACCTACGCGGAACTCAGCGACGTGGACGTTGTTCGAGCCGTGAATCCTACAGGCGGTCCGATATTCCAATCTTTATTTGAGGAAGATTCGAGCGAAGCGCGACTTCGAGCCATTTGGGCTGCATACATCGCCGCCCTACTCGGCAATGAGGTGGTCCGGCGCTTCAGGAAGTCGGACATCTCCGGTCGCGCGGTCAAGGATGTTGTTGAGATTCTCGAGCTGCTCGGCGTTCTGGAGGTTAACGTTAAGCCAAGGTCGCTACTCCAGAAAATCAAAGAGGCTGCAACCTTTGAGCCGTCCATGACCACGGACGCATCCGGGACCACCACCTTCAGTTTGAAGTTTGACGTGGCTGGCTCGGCGCAGCCGCGCAACCCCGTAAGTCTCGAAGTGGCAGACTTCATCGCTCTCATTGCGACCTGTGACGGGATCTTGAGGGCTGAAGGACGCCGATTGTGGATCGCCATCGACCGACTTGATGAATGCTTTACGCGCGACTCGGCGGTCGAACGGCGCGCACTGCGTGCCCTACTACGAACACACCTTGATGTCGTAAGTTCTCTTGGCCTGGACCGCAGGTTTGGATTGAAGATCTTCCTTCGTACCGATCTCATGCGACGCATGACGCACGACTCGGCATTCACGAACTCGACGCATCTACGGTCTGCCGAACTACAGTGGGGCAACAGAGAAATCCAGTCGATTGTGGGCAGGCGCCTGCTCGCAAGTGCGCGATTCCGAGAGGCCTGGCCCGACTGCGATTTGTCTCAGTCTCCGGAGAAGTCAGCGTGGGAGAAGATAATGCCCAGGCAGCTGTCGGGTCCAGAAGACATGAACGGACTCCAGAAGATCTGCGAGTGGACTTGCGACGCACATCGTGGCTTCAATCCACGCAATGTCGTGGCGCTTCTTCAGATGGCGCTTGATCGAGTCAATGAAGCGGATTCTGCAGGTACTGCACCTAAAGTCCTAGATACCGAGACGCCCCTCCTTCGAGAGGCCGACATAACAAGTTCCCTCGGAAAGTTGTCTCGAAAGCGATTGACCGATACGGTGCTCAACGAGTTTCCGGCGACGCATCCGCTTGTGTCAGCGTTGGAGCGTAAACCGAACACTTACGATCACCGCGACGCGCTGCTCGAAGCGCTTGGTCTGGCCGCTGCTTCGCGAACTGAACAGGACGCGGCGATCGAGGTCCTCGTGCTCTCCGGGGTCATCGGAGTGAACGGGGGGCGCTATATTATTCCGCGTCTGTATCGAGCGGCCATTCGAGCGCCTCGCGCAGCGCGACGGTCGGGACGGTCCGCTCGGCGAGATAGCGATCCTTCCCCTTCGGTAGCTGCGAGTTCGTAGAGCACCTTGGCGTGTATGCAGCGCGCTGTGCCCAGAGGCAAGCACCATAGAGCGCATGCGGGTTCTTCGACTGGCCGAACACCTATGCGTTGGCGGCTTGCTAGCGTCGCGCTGTGTCTGTCGTTCCCGTCGTCTCATCCCTCCACGTGTTCCCCGTGAAGTCGTTGGGCGGCGCGGACGTGCCGTCGGCGCGCGTCGAGCCGTGGGGGCTCGCGGGCGACCGGCGGTGGATGGTCGTGACCGCCGACGGCACCGTCCAGACGGCCCGCCAGCAGCCACGGATGCTGGGTGTCCGCGTGCAGCCGCTCGACCGCGCGGTCCGGCTGACGGCGCCCGGTACGGAGGATCTCGTCGTCGCCGAGCCGGACGACCGGGCGCCCGACACGCCCGTCGCGCTGTCGCGGCTCGACCGCGCGACCGCGGCCGGTGCCGAGGCGGACGCGTGGCTGTCGACGGTCCTCGCGCGGGCGGTCCGGCTCCTCTGGCTCGACGACCCGCGGCGGCGGGCCGTCAGCGAGCTTCACGGCGGCCGGCCCGGTGACGCGCTGAACCTCTCTGACGCGGGGCCGCTACTGGTGACGACGGAGGCGTCGATGGCGGCGCTCAACGGGTGGATCGCGGACCGGGTGCTCGAGACGACGGACCCGACGGGGTCGCCGCAGCCGCCGGCGCCGCTGCCGATGGAGCGGTTCCGGCCGAACCTCGTCGTCGGCGGGGACCTGAAGCCGTTCGAGGAGGACGGCTGGACCGGGCTGCGGGCTGGCGACGTGGAGCTGCGGTTCGCGGAGCGGTGCGACCGGTGCAGCCTGACGACGATCGACCTCGACGCGCTGGTCACGACGAAGGAGCCGATCCGGACGCTCGCGCGGCACCGGCGCGAGGACGGGAAGACGTGGTTCGGCGTGCGGATGGTGCCCATGACCACGGGACAGGTCGCGGTCGGCGACACCGTGACTCCGCTGCGCTGACGCGGTGCGCGGGTCGCCGCCGGTAGCGTGCGTGACGTGACCGCCCCTCGTCTGGCCGACGTCGTCCGCACGCTCGAGCGCCGCTACCCGCCGTCGACGGCGGAGTCGTGGGA
This sequence comes from Cellulomonas algicola, assembly GCF_003851725.1. Lineage (GTDB taxonomy): Bacteria > Actinomycetota > Actinomycetes > Actinomycetales > Cellulomonadaceae > Cellulomonas > Cellulomonas algicola. The sequence goes on from NZ_BHYL01000041.1 coordinate 12,093, forward strand.
CGCGGTGGGGCTGGTCGCCGGGGACCCGGAGCAGGAGGTCCGGCGGGTGCTGCTCGCCGTCGACCCCGTCGCGGACGTGGTGGAGGAAGCCGTCGCGTGGGGTGCGGACCTGGTCGTCACGCACCACCCGCTGCTGCTGCGGCCCGTGCACTCGATCGCGGCGACCACCTTCAAGGGCGCGCTGCTGCACCGTCTCGTCCGGTCGGGCGTCGCGCTCTACACCGCGCACACGAACGCCGACGCCGCGGTCGGGGGAGTCGCCGACGCGCTGGCCGACGCCCTGGGCCTCGTGGATCGCACGCCGCTGCAGGCCGCGGCGTCGGAGGCGCTCGACAAGGTCGTCGCGATGGTGCCGGTCCGCGACGCGGAGGCGCTCGTCGATGCGCTCGCCGCGGCGGGGGCGGGCGCGATCGGCCGGTACGCGCGGTGCGCCTGGACGACGACCGGCGAGGGGACGTTCACGCCGCTCGACGGCGCGTCGCCCGCGATCGGCACGGTCGGCGAGGTCGAGCGCGTCGTGGAGGCGCGCGTCGAGATGGTCGCGCCGCGGCGCCTCCGGTCCGCGGTGGTCGCCGCGCTGCGCGCCGCGCACCCGTACGAGGAACCGGCGTTCGACGTGCTGGAGCTGGCGTCCTGGCCCGGGGCGACGGGGATCGGCCGCGTCGGGTGGCTCGAGCGTCCGACGACGCTCGCCGCGTTCGCCGCCGACGTGGCCGCGGCGGTCCCGGCCACGTCGCAGGGGGTCCGGTACGCCGGGGACGCCGACGGGCGGGTCGCACGGGTCGCCGTCGTGGGCGGCTCGGGCGACTCGCTGTTCGACGCGGTCCGGGCGGCCGGCGTCGACGCGTACGTCACCGCCGACCTGCGTCACCACCCCGCCTCGGAGCTGCGCGAGCGCGCGGAGTTCGAGGCGCGCGACGGCCACGCCCCGCCGTACCTCGTCGACCTCGCGCACTTCGCGTCCGAGTGGCCGTGGCTGGCCCGTGCGGCGCGCGACCTGGAGACGGACCTGGCCGCCGCGGGCACTACGGTGGAGACCCGGGTCAGCACCCTGAGCACCGACCCCTGGACGGGCCGCGTCGCCGCGCCCGCCCCCCTCCCGCCGGAAGGACACCCGTGACGACTGCCCCCGCGGCGGACCAGCGCCGCCTGCTCGACGTCCAGGAGCTCGACACGCGCCTCGACCAGCTCGCGCACAAGCGCCGCACGCTGCCCGAGCTCGCACGGCTGCTGGAGCTCGACGCGCAGCTCGCCGACCTGCACACCGCGCTCGTCACGTCGCGCACGGCCGCCGAGGACCTGCGCCGCGAGCTCACGAAGGCGGAGGCCGACGTCGAGCAGGTGCGCTCGCGCGCGGCCCGCGACCAGGCCCGTCTGGACTCGGGGCAGGGGAGCGCGAAGGACCTCCAGGCGCTGACCAGCGAGCTCGCGTCGCTCGCGCGCCGCCAGGGCGACCTCGAGGAGGTCGAGCTCGAGGTCATGGAGCGGCTCGAGGCGCACGAGGGTGCGCTCGCCGAGGTGACGAAGGCGTACGACGCGCTCGTCGCGCAGAACGAGTCGGTCGCGGCCGACCGCGACGCCGCGTTCCGGACGATCGACGCGGACGCCGAGCGGGTCCGGGGCGAGCGCGCGACGGCGGCCGAGGGCCTCGACGCGGGCCTCGTGACGCTCTACGAGCGGCTGCGGGGGCAGCTCGGCGGTCTGGGTGCCGCGCCGCTGCGGGGCCGTCGGTGCGAGGGCTGCCGCCTCGAGCTGAACCCGCTCGACCTCGACGCGATCCGCTCGAAGGGCGAGGACCAGGTCGTGCGCTGCGAGGAGTGCGGCCGCATCCTCGTGCGGCTGCCCGAGCCGGCCGCCGCGGTCTGATGCCCCGCCGGCTCGTCGTCGAGGCCGACGGCGGCTCGCGGGGCAACCCCGGGCCCGCCGGGTACGGCGCGGTGGTGCGGGACGCCGACACGGGGACGGTGCTCGCGGAGCGCGCGAACTTCCTCGGCGTCGCGACGAACAACGTCGCCGAGTACTCCGGCCTGGTCGCCGGGCTGCGGGCGGCGCTCGCGATCGACCCCGCCGCGCGCCTCGAGGTGCGCATGGACTCGCAGCTCGTCATCGAGCAGATGCGCGGCACCTGGAAGATCAAGCACGCCGACATGCGCCGCCTCGCCGACGAGGTGCACACGCTCGTCGACCCCGCGGACGTCACGTGGACGTGGGTGCCGCGCGCGCAGAACGCCGCCGCCGACCGGCTGGCGAACCTCGCGATGGACCGTGAGAGTGGGCTGGTGACCGACGACGCCAGCACCGGCCCGCTCACCCCGCCGAGCACCGACCCGACCGGCAGCGGCACGCAGTCCGCGACGACGGGTGCGGGCGACCCCGGTTCGGGCCGCGCGCCACGACCGTCCGGTGCGGGCGTCCGCTTCGACGAGGAGAAGCCCGTCACGGTCGTGCTCGTGCGGCACGGTCAGACCGCGATGACCGTCTCGCGCGGGTACTCCGGCTCGTCCGAGCCCGGTCCGCCGCTCGACGAGCGCGGGCAGCAGCAGGCCCGTGCCGCCGCGGTGCTCGTCGACCGCATCGGTCACGACCTGTGGGGCGACATCGAGTACCCGTCGGAGATCATCGCGTCGCCCATGGTCCGCACGCAGCAGACCGCGGGCATCATCGCGGAGCGGCTGAAGCTGTCCGTCGAGACCGTCGACCTCGTCAAGGAGGCCGACTTCGGCGAGTGGCAGGGCCTCACCGCGGAGCAGATCGAGGAGCGCTGGCCCGGCGAGCTCGAGCCCTGGCACACGCGTGGTGACGTGCCCCCGCCCGGCGGCGAGTCGATCGCCGACGTCGGCGTCCGGCTGCAGCACGTGTTCGACGACCTCATCGCGGAGGGGCGCGGTCGTACCGTCGTCGTCGTGAGCCACGCGGTCGCGATCCGTGCGGCGCTCGGGGTCGCGATGGGCGCGCAGCCCGGGTCGTGGAGCCAGCTCCGCGTCGCGCCCGCGTCCGTGAGCATCGTGCGGCTCTTCGCCGACAAGCGGCACGAGATCGCTGTCGTCGGGGTGCCGAGCGAGGGCTGGTAGGCCCTCTGTCGGGCCCGTGGCGTGCGGCCCGCGCCCGGTCAGTGCGCCGCGGCGAGCGCGAGGACCGCGAGGACGACGACCGGCGGGGCCAGCAGAGCACCCTGCAGCACGATCGTGCGCGCCGGCACGTCGAGCATGACCTGACGGCACCGGTGCCACCACAGCACCGTCGCGAGCGAGCCCCACGGCGTGAGGAGCGGACCCGCACCGGTGCCGATGAGCAGCGCCGCGAGCCGCAGCGGGTCACCGGCCGCGGCCGGTTCCAGCGCCAGGTACGCGGGCAGGTTGTTGACGCCGTTCGACGCGAGCGCGGCGACGCCGGCCAGCCGCAGCAGCTCGCCGGCGCCGTCCCCGTCGCCCGCGAGGTCGTGCAGCAGCGCTCCGAGGCCGTGCGCGTGCGCGGTCTCGACCGCGACGAACAGCCCGAGCACGACGACCAGCGTCCGCCACGGGACGAGCTGCGACGGCGGCACGGGCCAGGGGCGTCGTCGCACGCGGGTCGCGACGAGCAGGACGACGGCGGCACCGGTCGCGAGCGGCGCCGGCGGCAGACCGGCGACGAAGCCCACGGCCATCAGGCCGGTGACCCCCGCGGCGAGCAGCAGCAGCGTCCGGTCGGGCGCGGGCGACGGCTTCTGCGGCTCGTACGTGCCGCCGAGGTGCCGGCGGTCGCGCACGGCCAGGATCGCCACCGTCACGACGATCGCCACGAGCGCGGGCGCCCACATGAGCGGCAGGAACGACGCGCCCGCCCGCCGGATGGCGTGGTCGGCGAGCAGGTTGGTGAGGTTCGAGACGGGCAGCGCGAGCGACGCGGTGTTGGCGAGCGCGAGCACGGCGAGCGCGAACGGCAGGGGAGACGTGCGGGTGTGCCGCGCGAGCGCGATGACGACCGGCGTCAGGAGCACCGCGGTCGTGTCGAGCGACAGCACCGCGGTCGAGAGCGTCGCGAGCACCACGACGAGCAGCCAGAGCACGACGCGTCGACCCCGCGCCACCCGGGCGGCCAGCCCTGCGGCCGCGTCGAACAGCCCCGCGCCCGCGCTCGTCTCCGCGACGACCGTGAGCGCCGCGAGGAACAGCAGGATCGGCAGCGTGCGCTCGGCGAGCGTGCGCGCGTCGTCGGCGGGCAGCAGCCCGGTGGCCGGGAGCACCACGACGACGACGGCGGCGACCGCCCACCACGGGAAGCCCCGGCGGGCCGGAGCGCTCACGCGACGACGAGCGACAGCGTGCGCGCACCGCGCGCGGGCGGACCCAGCTCGACGGCCAGCAGCACGTCACCGACGAGCTCGGACGCGGCCGCGGCGAGACCTTCCGCGTCCCGCGGCGGACGCGCACGCCGGGTCAGCAGGTGCCGCGTGAGCACGCCCCGCGTGTGCTTCGCGTGGTGCGAGACCACGGACCGCACGCCGTCGACCTCGCGCAGCACGCGCACCGCGACCCAGTCCGCGGAACGCGGCGGGTGCCACGCGGCCAGGTACGCCGCCGACCGGCAGTCGACGACGAGCTCGCCGTCCGCGCGCGCGTCGAGCTCGACCCCCAGCGGTCCCCGCCACGCGGACGCGAGCGGCCCGATGCCCGGCAGGTCCGTGCTCATCGACAGCCGGTACGCCGGGAGCGGGTCCTCGGGCGTGACCGCACCCCAGAGCCCGGACACGACGCGCACCGACTCGTGCGCACGTCGGCGGGCCGCCGGCGTCAGGGAGTCGAGCCCTGCGGCGCCGTACAGGACACCGGTGTAGACCCGTCGGGCCGGGGCCGTCGGGGCCTCGCGCAGCACGGTGTTCCGCAGCACCTCGTCGGCCAGGCTCGCGCCCACGCCCAGCACCGCCGCCGCGTCGGGACGCCGGCTCACCTCGGCGAGCGCGTCGAGCACCTTCTCCCGCACGGGCGTCAGACCGGGCGACGAGAGGGCATCGAGGTCGAGCGCCGGCCCTCGGGGAGGCGACGTCTTGCCCTCCGAGGGCGGCAGCAGCACGAGCACGCCCTGACTGTAGGCTCCGCGAGCCGGGGCGGCCGCATCAGCGGCACGCGTGTGCCGCAGGGGGAGGGGCGATGGCGCAGGTCAAGGTCTACGGGCGGCGCGACGTGTGGTCCACGCGACGTCGCGAGGTGTCCGACGCGATCCACGCCGCGCTCGTCGGCACATGGGGCCTCCCCGCGGACAAGCGGTTCCACCGGTTCCTCCTGCTCGACCCCGAGGACCTCGTCGCACCCCGGTCCGACGCCTACCTCGTCGTCGAGATCGTCTGCTTCACCGGTCGCAGCCTCGCCGCACGCCGCGCCCTCGTCGCCGCCTTCTTCGACTCGGTCGCGCCCGCCCTCGCCCTCGACGATGACGACCTCGAGGTCGTCATCGTCGAGAGCCCGCCCGAGAACTGGGGCATCCGCGGCCGCAGCGGTGACGAGCTCGTCCTGCCGTACCGCGTCGACGTCTGACCCGCGCTGCTCCGGCCGCATGACCAGCGGGTAGACTCCTCGGCGCGGATGAGTCAGTCAGGCGACCGCGTCAGGCCCTCGGGCCTGCCGAGGAACGTCCGGGCTCCGCAGGGCAGGGTGGTGGGTAACGCCCACCCGGGGTGACCCGCGGGACAGTGCCACAGAGAACAGACCGCCGGCACCGCGTCGTGGAGACACGCACGCGGGCGCCGGTCAGGGTGAAACGGTGGTGTAAGAGACCACCAGCGCACCGGGTGACCGGTGCGGCTCGGTAAACCCCACCCGGAGCAAGGTCAGACAGGGAGCGTTCGAGGGCGGCCCGCCCGAGCTCCCGGGTAGACCGCTGGAGGCGTGCGGCAACGTACGTCGTAGAGGGATGGTCGCCACCCGTGCCGGGGCAACCGGGCACGGGGACAGAACCCGGCGTATCGACTGACTCATCCGCCCTCGCACGCCGTCGTCGGCCGCCCGGCGCTGAGACGATCCCCGTTCCGGTCGCGGGTTGCCCCGGGGGACCGGAGGATGAGCAGCAGACCTCTCCGGAGCAGTCGGAGCCGGGTCGCGCACGCCCGTCACCTGGACGGCAGAGTCGCCGAGGGGGACCACATGGCCACGATCCACGTCTCACCTGATCCCGCACCAGTCGCGCCGCCGGTGCCGGCGTCGGTGCTCCGTGACGTCTCCGAGACGTTCCCGAGCGACGACGCGGTCGCGCACGCGATCCGCCTGCACGACGAGGCCCGCGACGTGCACGAACGCGCTGCGCTGTTCTTCGACGAGCTCGCGGCGGCCGGTTCGGAGCGCCGCGACTACTACCTGGGCCGTGCGGCCCGCCACCGGCTGCTGGCCGAGCAGGAGCGCGAGGCCGCCGCGCGGCAGACGAACCGCTCGCTGCGCTTCTGAGACCGCCGGTCCGGCTGCGCGATCCTCGAGGGTCTCGCGGCCGGACCGGACCAGCAGGTCGACGGACGACGCCTGTACGGCTCAGGTGGCGGCGGCCTGAGCCGCAGCGAGCTGGCTGGGGGTGCTGCGCAGGAGGCAGAACTCGTTGCCCTCGGGGTCGGCGAGGACGTGCCACGGGACGTCGCCCTGGCCGACGTCGACCGGGGTCGCACCGAGCGCGAGCAGGCGGGCGAGCTCGCTCGCCTGGTCGGAGCCGTCGGGCGGGCGGACGTCGGGGTGGATGCGGTTCTTCCCCGCCTTGCCCTCGGGTACCTCGATGAACAGCCAGTTCGTCGCGGACCCGTCGGACGGGGCGATCTCGATCTCGACCGGCCCGTCGTCGTCCTCGGGTTCGTCGAGGACGTCCCAGCCGAGCGCGTCCGCCCACCAGCGGGCGAGCGCGACGGGGTCGTGGCAGTCGATCGTGATCTGGGACACGTGGAGAGGCACACCGCGACCGTAGAGGCGTGCACGGTGACCCGCGCGTCGAGCCGTCGGCTCGCGCGACGCCGTCAGACGGTGCGGCCGGGGTCGATCCGCGCCACGCCGGCGTCGAGGTCGACCGCCGGGGCCGTGTCCCCGGCGTGCTGGATGTCGAGCCGCTGACGGTCCTGCTCCTGCGTGAGGTGCTCGCGGCTCGGCTGGAAGACGTCGACGAGCCCGCCGAACATGCCGGACGCCGCCGACCCCGACGGCACGCGGGTGCGGGGGCGGCGGCGGTCGAACAGGCCGCGCGCGACGAGGCGGTCGACGACGACGAGCACGACGACCACGCCCGCGACAGCCCACAGCCACTCCATGCGGCCATGGTCGCACGCGCCTCAGCGGTGCAGGGCGGCGACCTGGGCGGCGTGCGCGTCGGCCACCCACGGTTCGGCGAGGCGCGGGTCGTCGGACCGTCCGGCGACCAGGTCGTCGAGGTAGGCGCGGTCGGCGTCGAGGCGCCGGTCGAGCTCGTCGCGGTCGCCGGGGGAGCCGTGCCCCGGGACGACGGCGGCGAGGTCAAAGCGTTCGACCGCCGAGGCGAGCGCGTCGAGGCCGGCGCGGTAGTCGCCGACGGGGTCGGCCGCGGTGTCGTCGAGGAGCGGGACCTCGCGGTCGGACAGCATGTCGCCGCACAGCAGCACGCCTGCGTGCACGACGACGAGCGCGCCGTGGTCGGGCGCGTGCGCGGCGTGCGCGACGACGACGACCTCGGGGCCGGGCCAGTCGAGCCGGTCGGTCCCGGGCGCGTGCGGGTACGGCACGGGCGGCAGGGTGACGACGTCGGCGGGCGCGTCCTGCGGGTGTCCGGCGAGCACCGCGGCCAGCGCCGCGTCGTCGTCGCGTGACCGCGTCAGCGACTCCGCCCACCGCGGGTCGACCGTGCCCGGCTCCCCGGCCCGCCACCGCGGCAGGCCGCGCACGCCGTGCCCGTCGAGCACGTGGTCCCAGTGCGCGTGCGTCGACCACACGGCGACGGGCCGCCACCCGCGGCGGGCGACGGCCGCCCCGAGACCGGCGACCTCGCCGGCCGTGACCGCCGGGTCGACGACGAGCGCGGTGCCGTCGTCGCCCACGACCAGGCTGGACGTCGTCGCGTAG
>NZ_BHYL01000042.1:0-237 GCF_003851725.1 Cellulomonas algicola
AGCCGGACGTGTCACCCGGCACCTCGGCCCGGCGAGTCGGCCACTCGCGGCGCGCCGCACTCCGGCGCGCCGGTCGTCCCGGGCGGGCGCGGGACGCACGACACCCCCGCGCCCGGGGGCGGGAGCGGGGGTGTCGTGGGGTGGATCAGGAGCGCGTGAGCAGCTCGCGCGCGAGCGCCGCGGTCTCCGACGGGGTCTTGCCGACCTTGACGCCGGCGGCCTCGAGGGCCTCCTTCT
>NZ_BHYL01000042.1:247-26211 GCF_003851725.1 Cellulomonas algicola
CGCCCACCAGCAGCGCGACGAGCCCGGCGGCCCCCGCGTACGCGCCGACCGCGGCCGCGTAGGCCGACCGCGTGGCGACGCCGGAGCGTCGCGCCGAGGCGTAGCAGGTGAACAGCGCGAGCAGGCTCACGCCGAGGGGCACGAGCGTGACGGTCGTGCTCGCCACGGCCACGGGCACGCCGTGCCCCAGCAGCCAGAGCGCGGCCCCGACGCCGACGGCCTGCGGCCACGCGACGCCCGCGTTGCTCGGGTCGGCGGACGTCGCGACGAACGCCGCGACCGCCGGGATGGTGAGCGCCGCGAGCGACAGGACGGCCGCCTGGAGCGACGCGAGCGCACCGGTCGCCCAGCGCGGGGCGCCGTCGAGCGCGCTCGTGAAGAAGGTGGGCCGGTCGGCGCCGCCGGGGACGGTCCGGCGGCCCGGTCGGGTCGTCGTGGCGGGCGGTCGGCCCGTCCGCGGTCCTGCGGCGCTCATCCGGACATCGTCGCCGGAGCCGGACGTGTCACCCGGCACCTCGGCCCGGCGAGTCGGCCACTCGCGGCGCGCCGCACTCCGGCGCGCCGGTCGTCCCGGGCGGGCGCGGGACGCACGACACCCCCGCGCCCGGGGTCGGGAGCGGGGGTGTCGTGGGGTGGATCAGGAGCGCGTGAGCAGCTCGCGCGCGAGCGCCGCGGTCTCCGACGGGGTCTTGCCGACCTTGACGCCGGCGGCCTCGAGGGCCTCCTTCTTCGCCTGCGCGGTACCCGACGAGCCGGAGACGATCGCGCCCGCGTGGCCCATCGTCTTGCCCTCGGGGGCGGTGAAGCCCGCGACGTAGCCGACGACCGGCTTGGTGACGTTCGCCTGGATGTAGGCCGCGGCCCGCTCCTCGGCGTCGCCGCCGATCTCGCCGATCATGACGATGATCTCGGTCTCGGGGTCCGCCTCGAACGCGGCGAGCGCGTCGATGTGCGTCGTGCCGATGATCGGGTCGCCGCCGATGCCGATGGCCGTCGAGAACCCGAAGTCCCGCAGCTCGTACATCATCTGGTAGGTCAGCGTGCCGGACTTCGACACGAGGCCGACCTTGCCGGGGCCCGTGATGTCGGCCGGGATGATGCCCACGTTGGACTTCCCGGGGCTGATGAGGCCGGGGCAGTTCGGGCCGATGAGCCGGACGCCCTTCTCCTGCGCGTAGGAGAAGAACTCCGCGGTGTCGGCCACCGGGACGCCCTCGGTGATGATGACGGCGAGCGGGATGCCCGCGTCGACGGCCTCGACGACCGCGCCCTTGGTGTGGGCGGGCGGCACGAAGATGACCGAGACGTCTGCGCCGGTCTTCTCGATGGCCTCGGCCACGGAGCCGAACACGGGGACGTCGACGTCACCGAACGACTGCGTCGTCCCGGCCTTGCGCGGGTTGACGCCGCCGACGACGTTCGTGCCGGACGCGAGCATGCGCGTCGTGTGCTTGGTGCCCTCGGAGCCGGTCATGCCCTGGACGATGACCTTGGACGCCTCGGTGAGGAAGATCGCCATGTCTGTCTGCTTCTCTCTGCTTCTCGAGGGTCTCAGGCGGCGGTGTGGGCCAGGCGGGCGGCCTCGTCGGCCCCGCCGTCCATCGTGTCCGCGAGCGTGACGAGCGGGTGGCCGGCGTCCGCGAGGATGCGGCGGCCCTCCAGCACGTTGTTGCCGTCGAGGCGGACGACCAGCGGCTTCGAGGCCTCGTCGCCGAGGATCTCGAGCGCCGCGACGATGCCGTTGGCGACCGCGTCGCACGCCGTGATGCCGCCGAAGACGTTGACGAACACCGACTTGACCTGCGGGTCCGTGAGGATGATGTCGAGGCCGGCAGCCATGACCTCGGCCGACGCGCCGCCGCCGATGTCGAGGAAGTTGGCGGGCTTGACGCCGCCGTGCGCCTCACCGGCGTAGGCGACGACGTCGAGCGTGCTCATGACGAGCCCTGCGCCGTTGCCGATGATGCCGACCTCGCCGTCGAGCTTGACGTAGTTGAGGTCCTTCTCCTTGGCGCGCGCCTCGAGCGGGTCGGCGGCGGCCTTGTCCTCGAGCGCCTCGTGGTCCGCGTGGCGGAAGTCCGCGTTGGCGTCGAGCGTGACCTTGCCGTCGAGCGCGACGACGTCGCCGTCCTCGGTGAGGACCAGCGGGTTCACCTCGACGAGCGTCGCGTCCTCGTTCTTGTAGACGAGCCACAGCTTCTGGAGGACGTCCGCGACCTTGCCGGCCAGCTCGGGCGCGAAGCCCGCCGCGGCGACGATCTCGTCGGCCTTGGCCTGGTCGATGCCCGTGCGCGGGTCGACGGCGACCTTGGCCAGCGCCTCGGGGCGCTCGACCGCGAGCTGCTCGATCTCCATGCCGCCGTCGACCGAGGCCATCGCCAGGTAGCGACGCTCGGCGCGGTCCAGCAGCAGGGAGAAGTAGAACTCCTGGGCGATCTTCGCGCCGGCCGCGATCATCACGCGGTGGACGGTGTGGCCCTTGATGTCCATGCCGAGGATCTCGCCGGCCTTCTCGGCGGCCTCGTCGGCGGAGCGGGCGAGCTTGACGCCACCGGCCTTGCCGCGGCCGCCGGTCTTCACCTGCGCCTTGACGACCACGACGCCACCCTCGGCGGGCAGCAGGCGGGTCGCGGCCTCGCGGGCCTCGTCCGGGGTCGTGGCGACGATGCCGCCGAGCACGGGCACCCCGTGCTTCTCGAAGATGTCACGTGCCTGGTACTCGAACAGGTCCACTTCGGTCCCGGTTCCTCTCGTCCGACCGGCCTGGCGCGACCACGGTCCGGCCGCAGCGCCGTCGCCGATCGTAGCCTTCGGGCGGAGATATCTTCACATCGAGAGATGTGGCGTGCGCGACGTCCCCGGTCACCGGGTCGGCGTAAGAGGCCCGCCGGTCAGCGTCGTCCGCCGGCCGCGCAGGTCACGCACGTCGTCGCCGTCGGGCGGGCTGCGAGGCGCTCGGGCGGGATCGGGCGACCGCACGACGCGCACGTGCCGTACGTGCCCTCGTCGAGCCGCCGCAGCGCGCGGTCGACCTCCGCCAGCCGCTCGCTCGCGGCCGCCGCGAGCGCGTCGACCTGCGCGCGCTCGAACGCGATCGTCGCGCCCTCCGGGTCGTGCTCGTCGTCGGCGTTGCTGTCCCGCGACGCGTCCACGACGGCCGTGTGCTCGTCGACCAGCGCGGCGAGGCGGCGCTCGGCCTCCCGCCGCACGTCCGCGAGCCGTTCCCGCACCTCGTCGTCGTCCGTCGCGCGTGCGTCCATGCCCCCACCGTGCCGCGCACCTCCGACACGCGCGCGGCGCCGCTACGGTCGCGACCATGCCGCCGCACGCCGCCCCGACCGAGGTCCGCGCCCGCCTGCTCGACGAGCTGGCCGCGCTGGTGCCGGACCCCGCGGCGCTGCGGCGGCCGGTGCTGGTCGGGGTCGACGGCGTCGACGGCGCGGGCAAGACCGTCCTGGCCGACGAGCTCGCGGTGGCGCTGGGCACCGACGGACGCACCGTCGTACGTGCGTCGGTCGACGGCTTCCACCGCGCACGCGCCGACCGGTACGCGCGCGGCCGACGTTCGCCGGAGGGGTTCTACCGGGACTCGTACGACCACGACGCGCTGCACCGCGAGCTGCTGGCGCCGTTCGGACCGGGCGGCTCCCGCCGGTACCGGACGGCCGTGCGCGACGTGGCCACCGACCGGCTCCTCGACGCTCCCCTGCGCACCGCGCCGGACGACGCGGTCCTGGTCGTCGACGGCATCTTCCTGCACCGTCCCGAGCTGGCCGGGTGGTGGGACGTCTCCGTCTTCCTGCGGGTGCCGTTCGACGTGACGTTCGCGCGGATGGCGGCGCGGGACGGCTGCCCGGCGGACCCCGACGACCCGGTGAACGCGCGGTACCGCGACGGGCAGCTGCTCTACCTCGCCGAGGTCGCGCCCGCGGACCGCGCGACCGTCGTGGTGGACAACGCCGACCCGGCGCGGCCGGTCCTCGTCCGCGGCTGAGGCCGGGCGCGCGGCGCCCGTCGTCGCGGCGCTGACGGCGCGCCCACGGGTCCCGTGCGGCAGCGCGCCCGGGTGCCGAGCGGTCCCGTGCGGCGGGGCACGACCAGCGGTCGGCTCGTCAACATCGGTTGACACCCATCGCCGCGTCAACGTATGTTGACAGCATGTCCAGCGAGCTCCTCACCGCCGCCGCGGGCGACGACCCCGCCGAGGGTCTGCGTGCCGTCCGCTCGCTGCGCGTCCTCGCCGACCGGCTCGAGGCGCTCCACGTCGAGCGCGCGCGCCGGATCGGCTGGCCGTGGCAGCACATCGCCGACGCGCTCGGCGTCACCCGGCAGGCCGTCCACAAGAAGTACGGGAAGAGGTACCCCTGATGTTCGAGCGCTTCACGCAGGACGCCCGCCTCGCCGTCGAGCAGGCCCAGACCGTCGCGCGCCGCCTCGGTGCGGACCACATCGGCTCCGAGCACGTGCTGCTCGGCACCGTCGCGCACGGGGACGCCGTCGCCCGTCGCGCGCTCGCGCGCCTCGACGTCGAGCCCGCCGCGCTCGAGCGGGCCGTGCGCGCGCAGTCGACGGACACGCTCGACGCCGACGCCCTCGCGGGGCTCGGCATCGACCTCGACGCCGTGCGCGAGCAGGTCGAGGCGACCTTCGGGCCCGGCGCCCTCGACGCGCCCGCGCCCGGGGGACGCCGCGGTCACCTGCCCTTCGACGCCGACGCCAAGAAGCTGCTCGAGGTCTCGCTGCGCGAGGCGGTCCGCCTCAAGCACCGCCGGATCGACACCGGCCACCTCCTGCTCGCGGCCGCACGCCTCGACACCGCAGGCTCGGGCCGCGCGCTCCTCGCGGCGGGGGTCGACCGCGACACCGTCGAGCGGGCCGTGCAGGCCACCTGGGCCGAGGCGGCCTGAGCACGCGCCGGCCGGGAGCACCGACGTGCACGACGACGGGGACGTCGACGCTCGGCCGTCACCGCGCGACGTCGGCGCCGCGGCCGGGGCGTTCGCCGTCCTGGTCGTGCGACGGGCCCGTGCGACCGCCCGGGCAGTCCCTGCCCCTGGTGTCCCTGCCCCTGGTCCGCCCGGGCGCACGCGCCGCGAGACGCCGCGATCGGGCACGTCACCCACGAGTGAGGACGGCGGGCCGCCCTTCCGGACGGCGGCGTGTCAGAGCTTGGTGACCGGCGAGTAGCGCAGCAGCAGGCGCTTGGTGCCCTCGGTGCCGAAGTCGACCTTGGCCACGGCGTTCGGTCCGGCGCCCTCGAGCCCGACGACCGTGCCGAGCCCGTAGGCGTCGTGCGTCACGCGGTCACCGATCGTGAGCGTCGGGACGTCGCCACGCGGGGTCGCGGACCCGAACTTGGCGCCCGTCGACGGCAGGCTGGGCTTCGTCTCCTTCGCCCGCTCGGTCCGTCCGCCGGACCGGTAGCCGCCCGACCCGGCGCGCCCTGAGCCGTAACCACCGGACCCGAAGCCCGAGCCCCAGCCGCCGCGCAGCGACGACGTCGACGACTCGCGCCGCCGCCAGTCGACGAGCTCCTCGGGCAGGTCGTCGAGGAACCGGCTGGGCGGGAACTCGTTCGGCACGCCCCACGCCGTGCGGACCGCGGCGCGCGAGATGTACAGCCGCTCACGCGCGCGGGTCAGCCCGACGTAGGCGAGCCGGCGCTCCTCGGCGAGCTGGTCGGTGTCCGTCAGCGAGCGCATGTGCGGGAACGTCCCGTCCTCCATGCCCGTGAGGAACACGACGGGGAACTCGAGCCCCTTGGCGGTGTGCAGCGTCATGAGCGTGATGACGCCCTGGTCCGGCTGGCGCGGCGCGTCCTCGTCGTCCCCGTCCCCGCCGTCGGGAGTCGGGATCTGGTCCGAGTCGGCGACGAGCGAGACGCGCTCGAGGAAGTCGGCGAGGTCGCCGTCGGGGTCGCTCTGCTCGAACTCGGTCGCGACGGCGTGCAGCTCGGCGAGGTTCTCGACGCGCGACGCGTCCTGCGGGTCCTCGCTGGCCCGCAGCTCGGCGAGGTAGCCGGACCGGTCGAGCACGGCCCCGAGCACCTCGGCGGGACCGGCGCCCTGGAACGCGAGCACGCGCAGGTCCGACATCATCGCGGCGAACGACGACAGCCCGGTGATCGCGCGCGTCCCGAGCCCGGGCACCTCGTCGAGCCGGTCGAGCGCGGCGCCGAACGAGATGCGCTCGCGCTCGGCGAACGACGCGACCATCGACTCCGACCGGTCCCCCAGCCCGCGCTTGGGCACGTTGAGGATGCGGCGCAGGTTGACGTCGTCGTCGGGGTTCGCGATCGCGCGCAGGTACGCGACGGCGTCCTTGATCTCCTTGCGCTCGTAGAAGCGCGTGCCGCCGACGACCTTGTACGGCAGGCCGACGCGGATCAGCACCTCCTCGAGCGCGCGGGACTGCGCGTTCGCGCGGTAGAAGATCGCGACGTCGCCGGGCCGCACGCCGTCGGAGTCGCCGAGGCGGTCGATCTCCTGCGCGACGAAGCGCGCCTCCTCGTGCTCGGTGTCCGCGACGTACGCGACGATCTGCGCGCCCTGGCCCGAGTCGGTCCACAGCCGCTTGGGCTTGCGACCGGGGTTGCGGCTGATGACGGCGTTCGCGGCGGAGAGGATCGTCTGCGTCGAGCGGTAGTTCTGCTCGAGCAGGATCGTGCGCGCGTCGGGGTAGTCGGCCTCGAACTCGAGGATGTTGCGGATCGACGCGCCGCGGAACGCGTAGATCGACTGGTCGGCGTCGCCGACGACCGTGAGCTCGCCGCGCGGCACCTCCTCGCCGTCCGCGCCCGCCGCCGAGCCGCTGTGGCCGACGAGCTCGCGCACGAGCATGTACTGCGCGTGGTTGGTGTCCTGGTACTCGTCGACGAGCACGTGCCGGAACCGCCGCCGGTAGTGCTCGGCGACCGCCGGGAAGCCCTGCAGCAGGTGGACGGTCGACATGATGAGGTCGTCGAAGTCGAGCGCCTGCGCCTGCCGCAGCCGCGCCTGGTAGCGCGTGTAGACCTGCGCGAGCGCGGTGTCGAAGTCGTTCGCCGCTCCCCCGCCGTTGGTCGCCGCGAACGTCTCGGGGTCGACGAGCTCGTCCTTGAGCGCGGAGATCTTCGCCGAGAGCGCCTTCGCCGGGTACTTCTTCGGGTCGAGGTCGAGCTCGCGCGCGACGAGCGTGAGCAGGCGCTGCGAGTCGGCCGCGTCGTAGATCGAGAAGCTGGACCGCAGCCCGAGCGTCGCGGCCTCGCGCCGCAGGATCCGCACGCACGCGGAGTGGAACGTCGACACCCACATGTTCCGGGCCGACGGCCCGACCAGGTGCTCGACGCGCTCGCGCATCTCCGCCGCGGCCTTGTTGGTGAACGTGATCGCGAGGATCTCGCCCGGGCGCGACCGGCGCGTGGCCAGCAGGTGCGCGATCCGGTGCGTCAGCACGCGCGTCTTGCCCGAACCGGCGCCGGCGACGATGAGCAGCGGGCCACCGCTGTGGACGACGGCCTCCTTCTGCTGCGGGTTGAGCCCGACGAGCAGGGCGTCCGCGCGCTCCTGGCGCCGGGCGTCGCGCTCCTGGGCGGCGTCGTCCTCGCCGCGCGGGGGCACGACGGCGGGCAGACCGGACGGCTCACCGGCCGTCCGGCGCGACGGGACGGCGCCACCGGGCACGGGCAGGGAGAGGCTCTCGAACAGCGATGTCATGACGGCACCAGCCTAGGCGTCGCCACCGACACCCGGTGCCCGCCGTGCACAGGCCGGACGGGCGCGAGCGAGGGCGGCGCCGGGCGGACGGGACGCACGCGACGACCTCGGTCGGCGACCGGGCGGTCAGGTGACGGCGAGCCCCACGCCCCACGCGGCGGTCGTGACGAGCGCCCCCGCGAGCTCGACGAGGATCGTCACGCCCGTGGCCTGCAGCGCGACCACCGTGGCCTTCCACGCGGGCCCGTGCTCGCGCAGACGGACCCACTCGGCGGCGTAGGTGCCGACGACGAACCCGAGCGGGAGACCGACGACCGGGACGGCGAAGAACCCGACGACGCCGAGCAGGCCGCCCCACACGAGCGTGCTGTTCGGCACACCCCGACGCTGGAGGTGCCGGCCCGCGAGCAGGTACTTGCCGACGGCGGCGAGTCCGGTCGCGAGGACCGCGACCGCGACGACCGTCCAGCCCGCGGCACCGCCCGTGATCACGCCCCAGGCGATGACCGCGGCGGCCACGAGGATGCCGCCGGGCAGCACCTGGACGACGACCCCGAACAGCCCGACCAGCACGACGACGCCGATCAGGACCTCTCCGACCACACCCATGGCGGCAGACCCTAGCCGCCGTCAGGCCGCGCCGCGGCGCGGGGCCGCGGCGCGACCGGGACGGCCGGTCAGCGCCAGAGGACGGCGATCGCGACGTTGAGCACGGTGAGGCCGAGGACGCCGCCGAGCAGGCCCTTCGTGACCTTCTCCGGACGACGCGTGCCGTACACGACCAGCCCGGTCACGACGAGCGCGACGACGAGCTTCACGGCGACCTTGACGTTGTTCGGGTCGCGCAGCTCGTCGCTCGCCGAGGCCAGGCCGACCATGAGGATGCCGGTGATCAGCGCCGTGAGGATCCCGTGCAGCGCGCCCCTGGGGAGCCGGTTGTCGCGCATCGTGACGAGCGTGCCGCCGAGCACGATCGCCCAGCCCAGGAGGTGCAGGAAGAGGAGGAGGTGCTGCAGGAGTTCCATGCCTCCCGAGCCTAGCCGCCGGGCGGGACGGTTTCTGACGTTCCGTCAGATCGACCGCGTCACACGTGCGGCCGCACCGCCGCGGGCGACGGCGTCACAGCCCGCCGCCGCGCCACCGTCGACCGCGGGTCAGAGGAGCCGGCGCGCCGCCGCCCACCGCGTCAGCTCGTGCCGGCTCGACAGCTGGAGCTTGCGCAGGACCGCCGACACGTGGGTCTCGACGGTCTTCACCGAGATGAACAGCTCCGCGGCGACCTCGCGGTAGGTGTAGCCGCGCGCGATGAGCCGCATGACCTCGCGCTCGCGCGCCGAGAGGCGGTCGAGCTCGTCGTCGCCCGTCGCGACGTCGCCCGCGGCCGCGCCGAACGCGTCGAGCACGAACCCCGCGAGCCGCGGCGAGAACACCGCGTCCCCGCCCGCGACGCGGCGCACCGCGTCCGACAGCTCGCCGCCGTCGATCGCCTTCGTCACGTAGCCGCGCGCCCCGGACCGGATCACCGCGACCACGTCCTCGGCCGCGTCCGACACCGACAGCGCGAGGAACCGCGTCGTGCCGCCCAGGTCGGTGCAGCGCCGGATCACCTCGGCACCACCGCCGCCGTCGCCGCCGGGCAGGTGGACGTCGAGCAGCACCACCGGGGGCTGCAGCTCGTGCACCACGCGGACGGCCGACTCGACGTCGTCGGCCTCGCCGACCACGCGCACGCCCGCGTCGAGCGACGCCTTGACCCCGGTCCGGAACAGGTGGTGGTCGTCGACGAGGACGACGTCCACGGCACCGGTCGACGGGCCCGTCGTGTCCGTGCTCATCTCGCTTCCCCTCCCTCGGCCGCCGCGGCCGCGCGCACCGGCACCAGCAGGTGCACCTCGGTGCCGCGACCCGGCCGGCTGGTCACCTCGGCCGTGCCGCCACGACGGCGGACCCGGCCCATGATCGACTCGCGCACCCCGAACCGGTCGGGTCCGATCGCGTCCACGTCGAACCCGTCGCCCCGGTCCTTGACGAACACCTCGACCGCGTCGGACCGCACCTCGAGGTACAGCGACACCGGCGGACGACCGTGCACGACGGCGTTGACGAGCGCCTCGCGCGTCGCCTGGACCAGCGCCTCGGTGTCCGCGTCCGGGACGCGGTCCCCGACGACGACCACGTCGATCGCCACCGGGTCGCCCGTCGGGCCGGACCGCGAGTCCTCGACCTCGGCGACGACGTCCTTGACGACCGCCGCGACCGACGTGCCAGGGGCCGGACGCTCGTCGTACATCCACTCGCGCAGCTCGCGCTCCTGCGCACGCGCCATGCGCGCGACCTCGGCGGCGTCGTCGGCGCGGGCGCGGATGAGCGCGAGGGTCTGCAGCACCGAGTCGTGCAGGTGCGCGGCGATGTCGGCACGCTCCGACTCCCGGGCACGCGCGGCCCGCTCGTCGCCGAGCGCGCGGACCAGGCGCAGCCACCACGGCGCGAGCACGAGCCCGACGCCGGCGAGCACGGCCACGGCCGCCACGACCGCCTGCACGAACGCGGCCGGCTCGATGCCGCTGCCCATGAGCTGCCCCACGAGCAGCAGCCCGCCCACACCCGCGAGCACCACACCGCCGAGCAGGCGCAGCACGCCGACCGTCGGGCGGCCCGACTCGGTCCGCCACCGCTCGCGCGGCACGTGGTCGAGCTGGCTCCACGCGAGCCCGAGACCTGCGAGCAGCACGAGCGACGGCAGCAGCCAGTCGACGTTGAGGTCGAGGCCCAGCCGCGTCGCGACGAGCGCGATCGAGCCCAGCACGAGCGCGACACCCGTGAGGATCGCCGCGAGCGGCAGCCGGCGGGCCGGGTCGACGTCGTGCTGGCGCCGGGCCAGTCGCGTGAGCGCGGTCGGACGCGCCTCGGTCGCCGCCGCGGCCGGGTCCCCCGCGGGGACGGTCAGCCACCAGAAGACGTACAGCGCCGGACCGACCGCCGCGACCGGCGCGAGGACGACGAACGCGAACCGCACGAGCCCCACGGGGACGTCGAGGTGCGCCGCCAGCCCGACCGCCACGCCCGCGAACCAGCGGCCGCGCTCGGGACGGCGCAGCGGCAGCCGCACGCGCGGCGCGGCGGTGCCGGCCGGTCGCGACGGAGCAGGTGCGGAGGTCACGCACCGATCGTCACACGTCCGCAGGGGTGCTCACGGCGTTCCCGGCACCAGATCAGGGACGCGTCCCCCGAGGATCAGGGCTGGGGGACCCCCAGGATCAGGGTCGGGTCAGGGGAGCACCCGATCCCGCCGGACCGCCCTCGCGGGGAAGGATCGAGCCATGGACACGAACACCCCTGCCGGCGGACCTGCCGGCCCGGACGCGCCGGGAGCACGCGGCGAGCACGGCGCCCCGACCGCGCCCTACGGCACCCCGCCGCCGTTCGACTCCGCCCCACGGCCCCCCGCGGCGGGCGGCTTCTTCGCCGCCGTGCGCCGCACCGGCATGTTCCGCGGCGACGACCGCTGGATCGGCGGCGTCTGCGACGGGCTCGCGCGGCGCTTCGGGCTCGACCCGCTGCTGGTGCGCGGCCTGTTCGCCGCGTCGATCCTGCTCGGCGGACTCGGGCTCGTCGTCTACGGGGTCGCCTGGGCGCTGCTGCCCGAGCAGTCCGACGGCCGCATCCACCTCGAGGAGATGGTCGCGGGCCGGTTCGACGTGGCCCTGCTCGGCGCGCTCGGCGTCGCGATCGTCGGCCTCGCGCGCGGCGACCACTGGTTCTGGTTCTGGGACGGCCCTCCGGGCTGGCTCCAGGGGCTCCTCTGGGTCGCGTTCATCGCCGGGGTCATCGCGCTGATCGTCACCGCGGCGAGCCGACGGTCGACGCCCGCACCCGTCTACGGCCCTGCCCCCTACGGCCCCGCCCCCGCCGCGGCGGCGCCCGCCGACCCGTGGGTCAAGCAGCCGGCTCCGGCCCGCGCGGCCGCGGCGACCTCCGGCCCGGCCGTTCCGACGACGAGCGCACCCGCACCCGGCTACCCGGCACCCGGCGCGCCCGCGGCGAGCGCTCCCGTGACCGGCCCCGCGCCGTACGGTCCCTACGGCCCGTACCCCACGCCGGGCTCGTCCGGCCCGTACCGCCAGGGCCCCACGCCGCCCGCACCGCCCGCCCCGCCGGTCCCGCTCGCCCCGCCGCCCCCGCCCGCGCCGCGCAAGCCGCGCGTGCTCGGTCCCGGCGTCGGCATGGTCGGCTCGGTCGTCGCCCTCAGCCTCATCGGGCTCGCCGTCCTCCTCCTGGCCGACTGGACCGGCGACTTCGACGGACCCGTCGCGCTCACCGCGCTCGGCATCGGCATCGTCCTCGCCGGCCTCGGCATCCTGGTCTCGGGCCTGCGCGGCCGTCGCAGCGGCGCCCTCGGCGCCCTCGCGATCGTCGGCATCCTCGTCGCGCTGCCCGTCGGCGCCGCCCAGACGAACGACTGGGTGTGGACGACCGGTCCGGACCGCCACCTCGACAGCGGCACCTACGTCGTCGACAGCCGCCGCTCCGCCGCCGAGGGCTTCGACCTCGGGTTCGGCGACGCCGTGGTCGACCTGACCGCGGTCCCCCTCACCAGCACCACGCTCGACGTCCCGGTCTCGCTCGGCGCCGGCAACCTCACCGTCGTCGTCCCGGTCGACGCGGCCGTCGCCGCCGACACCGAGGCCGGCGTCGGCACGGTCCGCTGGGAGCTCGACGGCGAGACGCGCACCGTGGACGGCCTCGGTATCTCGGAGCAGAGGTTCGAGGACGAGCAGACCCGCACCGGCACGACCCCCCAGCTCCTGCTGCACGTCAGCGTCGGCGCGGGCGAGGTCCGGATCATCGAGGAGCAGGCATGAGCACCGACGACACCCGCCACGAGCCGGAGCCGGCGACGGACCCGACCGACGCACCGTCCGCTCCCGACGCGACCGCGCCGCTGCCGACGACGGACGAGCGCCGCACCGACGCCCGCGCCACGGACGTGGCCGACGACGCCGCGGCCGACGACGTGGCTGAGGACGCGGACGTGGCCGAGGTCGTGGCCGAGGACGACGACGCCCGTCCGGCCCACGGCGCGGGCGTGTCGCAGGACGCGGCGACCAGGACGGACGCTGACCTCACGGTCGCGGCGGACGCCGACCTCGCGAGCGGGGCGGACTCCGACGTCACGACCGGGGCCGACGCGACCCAGCCGCTCCTGCGGACGGACGAGACGCAGCCGCTCGCGCGTGCGGACGAGACGCAGCCGCTCCTGCGGACGGACGAGACGCAGCCGCTCCCCCCGACGGACGCGACGCGCCCGCTGCCGGTCATGACGAAGGACCGCCACGAGCCGGGCGACGAGCAGGCCGCCGTGCAGGACGGGCACACCCGCCCGCTCCCGCCGCCGACGGACGACCGTCCGGCGCTGATCGACGAGCTCACGAGCATGTCGACGCCTGCGCCGGACCCCGGGCCGGTGCCGGTCCCCGCGCCCGCTCCGGCACCGACGCCGACCCCGGTCCCGGCCCCGCCTGCTCCGGCCACGTCGAGCACGGGCCCGGCGGTCGCAGCCTCGGCCCCGGCCCCGGCTGGCACGGAGCCGGAGAGGGAGCCGCGTGCACGGCTGCGCGTCGGCACGGTCGTCTGGGGCCTCGTCCTCGCGGCGATCGGCGTCGGCATCCTCGCGTGGGCCTCGGGGCTCGCGATCGACCTGCAGCTCGCGCTGATCGTGCTGCTCGCGGCCGCAGGTGCGGCGCTCCTCGTCGGGTCGCTGCTCTCGGCCGCCCGCAGCTCGCGCCAGGCGGCGGCCGCCGCACGGCGATGACGTCGGGCGGCCGCACCCCCGCCGCGGCCGCCCGCACGCACGAAGGTCCGGTCCCCAGCCCGGGGGACCGGACCTTCGTCGTCCTGGCGACGGACCGCGACGACGCGGCCGGCCGGTCAGGCGTTGGCCGTCGCGGGCGGCGCCGTCTGGGTCGTGTCGGTGACGACCGCGCGCGGGACGGTCCCGACCTTGCGCAGCGCCCAGCCGACGAGCACGAAGGTCACGCCGACGCCGAACACCAGGAGCGCGACGCCGAACGCGACGACCGAGGTGAACAGCGACGCCCTCAGGAACGACGCGGTCATGACCGTCGAGCGCGTCGGGTCGTCCTGGTCGAGCTCCGCGTACGTCTTGCCGCCCGACGCCTCGAGCGCGTGCGTGTTGATGATGTCCGCCTGGACCCACGCCTCCCAGGGCGTGTCGACGAGCTGGCCCTGGAAGGCCGACGCGTCGTCGGACACCGTGATCTTCTCGGCGGCGAGGTTGCTCGCCACCGCTCCCCACGTGACTCCCCCGGCGACGATGAAGACGACGCCCAGGATCAAGGTGATGAGGCCGATGACGCGCACCGCGCCCGACCGCTCCCCCACTGCAGCACTCGACATTTCCCGATCCCTTCTGCACCACTGACAGAACGGGCCCGGACACCCGGGCCCGACAGGCCGAGCTCACGAGACAGCACCGTGCCCGTCGAGCGTATCCCCAGGTCGGCGGGCAGAACAGGAGGAAGCGGGCGACACACCCGCGGCGTGGCGGCGCGCCGGGCGACCGCGTGGGCCGCCCGGCAGACGTCGGCGCCGCCCGGTGGGCTCAGGCGGGGACGGCGACGGGACGCGTCTCGTCGGACGTGTCGCGCCGGGCGTCGGGCCCGGTCGACGACGCAGCGAGGGAGCGCAGGGCGCTCCCGGCGAGCAGGAAGCCGACGCCGACGCCGACGACGAGGAGCGAGACGCCGAAGGCGATGACGGACGTCATGAGCGACGCGCGCAGGAACGAGGCCGTCTGGACCATCGGTCGTGCGGCGTCGTCCTGGTCGAGCTCGGCGTAGGTGCGGCCGTCCGACTCGGCCATCGCGTGACCGCGGATGGCCTCGGCCTGCGACCACGCCTCCCACGGGGTGTCGACGAGCTGGCCGGCGAACGCCGGGGCGTCGTCGGAGACGTGGATCTCCTCCTGGCCGAGGCTCGCGCCGACGCCGAACCAGGTGGCGACACCGGCGACGGCGAGGAGCGCTCCGAGCGCGAGGACGAGGGTGCCGAGGAGTCGAGCGGGACGACGGCGTGCACGTGCGGACATGGTGGTCCCCCTGATGGGTCGGTATCACGGACGTGCCGGGGTCAGGTGTGGACGAGCGACCCCGGCGAGGACATGCACCGCGCGGTCCCCGTGACGCTAGCCGCTGTCACGGTTCCTGTGCGCGCAGTTGTCCACGATGTGACAACGGGGCGTACGACGAATCGGTTCAGTGCGTCCGCAACAAAAAAGTATCGAAAGTGCCGGTCAGCGCATCGCGCGAGCGCGCTCGTACTCGGCGAGCGCCGCTCCCAGCACGTCGTCCCAGCCGAACGCGGGTCGGATCGTGCGGTTGTGCGTGCGGATGCCCGCGAGCAGCCGGCCGTCCTTGGCGAGGTGCACGACGGCCTCGGTCATCTCCGCGTCGTCGGCGACGAGCAGCCCGTCGACGCCGTCGGTGACGAACTCCGCGATGCCCGTGCCCCGGCGCGCCACGATCGCGAGCCCGGCGGTCCGGGCCTCGAGGGCGGCGATGCCGAACGCCTCGAGCTCGGCGGGGGCGAGGAACACGTCGGCGTGCGCGTAGGCGGCGCGGACCTGGGGACGCGTCAGGCGGCCGCGCAGGTCGACGACGCCGTCGAGCCCTTGCGCCGACACCGCGGACCGGACCCGTCCGAGGGCCGGGCCCGACCCGATGATCGACAGGTGGAGGCGGCCGTGCGGCAGTCGTCGGGCGGCGGCGCCGACGAGCTCGACGAGCGGGACCGCGCGCTTGCGCGGCGCGAGACGCATGGTCGACACGAGGCGGACGGGCGCGGTCTCGTCGTCGGCGGCGGGTGTGGTCGAGTCCGTGTCGGGCGCCCAGGCGTCGAGGTCCAGCCCGTTGGGCACGACCGCGACCGGCGTCTCGAAGACGGCCTCGACGCGCGCCGCCGCGGCCGAGCTCACCGCCGAGAGGGCGACCGGGGCGTCGGCCCAGCGCGTGCGCCGGACCGCGCCGCGCAGCGCGGGGACCGTACCGTCGAGCATGCAGTGCCAGGTCACCGCCGTCGGCAGGCCCGCGTCGAGCGCGAGTCGCGCACCGTCGAACGCGAAGGGCGACAGGACGCCCGCGTGCACGTGCACGACGTCGGGACGCAGGCCGTCGAACGCGGTCCGCAGCAGCCGCGGCCCGGCGGCGGGGTTGATCGGGAGGTCGAACGGGAGCCGCGCGCCCAGCCGGTGCACGTGCACCCCGTGCTCGACGTCGACCACACCGCCGCGCTCCCCCGCGACCCCGAGCGTCGCCGTGAGGACGTGGACGTCGTGGCCCTGCTCTGCCTGCCGGGCGGCGAGGTCGCCGACCTGCGACTCGATGCCGCCCGTGCGCGGCGCGTAGCAGTCGGAGACGTGGACGATCCGCACGGGCCCTCCGGTCAGGCGCGCGCGTCGATCGCGGCGAGCGCCTCGCGGTGCACCTTGCGCTCGAGCACGAACGACATGACCGGCACGACGCCCGCGAGCGCGAGCGTCACGAGCCGGCCGAGCCGCCAGCGCATCGTCGACCACAGGTCGAAGCAGGTGACCAGGTAGATCACGTAGACCCAGCCGTGCACCATCGCGATGATCCGCGCGGCCTCCGACCGCGGGTCGCCGTCGACGTTGAACCCGGGCAGCTGCAGCACGTACTTGAGGATCATCTCGACGCAGAGCAGCAGCAGCATCGTGCCGGTGATCCACGCCAGGACCCGGTACCGCTGGGCCGCCCCGCGGGCGCGCTTCACCCAGGGCTTCGTCGTCGTCTCCGTCGTGCTCACCTGCTCCGGTCCTCCCGTCATGCCGTCGGTCACTCCCACTCGATCGTGCCCGGCGGCTTGCTCGTGACGTCGAGGACGACCCGGTTGACCTCGGGCACCTCGTTCGTGATGCGCGTGCTGATGGTCGCGAGCACGTCGTAGGGCAGGCGCGTCCAGTCGGCCGTCATCGCGTCCTCGGAGGACACGGGCCGCAGCACGACCGGGTGACCGTAGGTGCGGCCGTCGCCCTGGACGCCGACCGAGCGGACGTCGGCGAGCAGCACGACCGGGCACTGCCAGATGTCGCGGTCGAGCCCGGCCTTCGTGAGCTCCTCGCGCGCGATCGCGTCGGCCGCGCGCAGGATGTCGAGGCGCTCCGCGGTGACCTCGCCGATGATCCGGATGCCCAGGCCCGGACCGGGGAACGGCTGGCGCCAGACGATGACCTCGGGCACCCCGAGCTCCAGGCCGACCGCGCGCACCTCGTCCTTGAAGAGCGTGCGCAGCGGCTCGACGAGCTCGAACTGCAGGTCGTCGGGCAGGCCGCCGACGTTGTGGTGCGACTTGATGTTCGCCGCGCCCTCGCCCCCGCCGGACTCGACGACGTCGGGGTAGAGCGTGCCCTGCACGAGGAACTTCACGGCCTCGCCGTGCGCACCCGCGTCCTCGACGACCTCCCGCGCGGCGTCCTCGAACACGCGGATGAACTCGCGCCCGATGATCTTGCGCTTGGTCTCGGGGTCGGTGTGGCCGGCGAGCGCGTGCAGGAAGCGCTCGCGCGCGTCGACGATCTTGAGCTGCACGCCGGTCGCGGCGACGAAGTCCTTCTCGACCTGCTCCGCCTCGCCGGACCGCAGCAGCCCGTGGTCGACGAACACGCAGGTCAGCTGGTCCCCGACGGCCTTCTGCACGAGAGCCGCGGCGACGGACGAGTCGACGCCGCCGGACAGCCCGCAGATGACGCGCGCGTCGCCGACCTGCGCACGGATGCGCTCGACCTGCTCGGCGATGACGTTGCCGGGGTTCCAGTCGGGCGCGAGTCCCGCACCCTCGTAGAGGAAGTTCTCGAGCGCCTGCTGACCGAGCGGCGAGTGCTTGACCTCGGGGTGCCACTGCACGCCGAACAGGCGGCGCTCCCGGTCCTCGAACGCGGCGACGGGGCTGCCGGCGCTCGTCGCGAGCACGTCGAAACCCTCGGGCGCGGCGTGCACGGCGTCGCCGTGGCTCATCCACACGGTCTGCTGCTCGGGGCTGCCCGCGAGCACGGTGCCGGCGTCGGTCACCTCGACCGCGGTGCCGCCGTACTCGCGCTGACCGGTCTGCGCGACGGTCCCGCCGAGGGCCTGCGCCATCGCCTGGAAGCCGTAGCAGATGCCGAGCACGGGCACGCCTGCCTCGAACAGCGACGGGTCGACGAACGGGGCACCCGTGGCGTACACGGACGACGGCCCGCCGGACAGGATGATCGCCGCCGGGTCCTTCGCGAGCAGGTCCGCGACGGAGGCCGTGTGCGGGACGATCTCCGAGTACACGTTCGCCTCACGGACCCGGCGCGCGATGAGCTGCGCGTACTGGGCGCCGAAGTCGACGACGAGGACCGGACGGTGCGCGGGGGGCGCCGGCGCGTGCGCAGGCGACAGCGGCTCAGGCGTCTGGGTCACGCCCCCAGGGTAGTCGTCGCGGCGGCGTCCTCGGCCCGGTCGTCCGCGCGGTGGCGGACGTCACTCCCGGGCCCCGGCACGCGCTGTCCCGCACGGGCCGATAAGCGTTCGAGGCGTGTCGGTACGCGGTCGTAACGTAGACGCTCGTGCGCTCGCTCCCCCTCTCCGACCCCGGCACCCCGCCGCTGACCGGTCCCGTCGCCTACCTCTGGTGGCTCGCCCGTCGGCAGTGGGGCATCCTCGCGGTCGCCGTGCTGCTGGGGATCGTCCTGTTCGCCTGCCAGGCGCTGCTCCCGTACCTCACGGGCCGCGCGATCGACGGCGGGCTCGAGCACGGCTTCGGCCCCGACCTGTGGCGGGCCGCGGGTGCGCTCGCCGCGCTCGGGATCGTCAGCGCCGCAGCCGGCGCGATCGGGCACCGCTACGACGTGGCGAACTGGCTGCGCGCCGCGTTCACGTCCTCCCAGCTGGTCGGGACGACCGTCGCCCGCTCGGGGCACGCGATCACCGCCGAGCTGCCGACCGGTGAGGTCGTCTCCGCCGTCGCCAACGACGCCCTGCGGGTCGGTGAGATCTACGCGATCGCCGCCCGCTTCATCGGCAGCCTCGTCGCCTACGGCGTCGCCGCCGTCCTCATGCTGCGCGTCTCCGTGAGCCTCGGCCTCGTCGTGCTCCTGGGTCTGCCGACCGTCGCCGCCGCGCTCGGCCTGCTCGTCAAGCCGCTCCAGAAGCGCCAGGTCGCCCAGCGCGAGGCGTCCGGTCGCCTGACGACGCTCGGCGCCGACACCGTCTCCGGCCTGCGCATCCTGCGCGGCATCGGCGGCGAGAGCGTCTTCAACGCGCGCTACCGCGAGCAGTCGCAGCGCGTGCGCCGCCGCGGCGAGGAGGTCGCCGTCACGCAGTCGTGGCTCGACGCCCTCCAGGTGCTGCTGCCCGGCATGTTCGTCGCGGTGCTCATCTGGCTCGGCGCGCACATGGCGCTCGAGGGCACCATCACGCCCGGTCAGCTCGTCGCGACCTACGGGTACGCGGCGTTCCTCGCGTGGCCTGTGCAGAACGCGACGATGTTCCTGCAGTCGGCGACGCGCGCGCACGTGGGTGCGGGCAAGGTCGTCAAGGTCCTGCAGGTCGTGCCGGCGACGGGTGCGCGTCCGGGCACCGCCGAGGCGCCGCCCGCCGGGTCGACGCTGGTCGACGAGACGAGCGGCGTCGTGCTCGAGCACGGCCGCGTCGTCGCCCTCGTCAGCGCCGACCCCGACGAGTCCGCCGCGATCGCGACGCGCATGGGCCGGTTCGACGACGAGGCTGAGACGGACACGCCCGTGCGGCTCGGCGGCGTGCTGCTCGCCGACCTGCACAAGGAGGACGTGCGCACGCGCATCGTCGTCGCCGAGGCCACGCCGCACCTGTTCTCGGGCGCGCTGGGTGAGGAGCTCGACGTGCACGGCACGGGCGAGGAGGAGCGGCTGCTCGACGCGATCGCGCTCGCCGACGCCCACGACGTGCTCGACTCCGTGCCCGACGGCCTCGCGGGCGAGCTCCC
The DNA here is from genome assembly GCF_003851725.1 of Cellulomonas algicola. GTDB lineage: Bacteria > Actinomycetota > Actinomycetes > Actinomycetales > Cellulomonadaceae > Cellulomonas > Cellulomonas algicola. Next base: position 19,966 of record NZ_BHYL01000042.1, read on the forward strand.
CGAGAAGGGCCGCTCGCTGTCCGGCGGGCAGCGGCAGCGCGTCGCCCTCGCGCGGGCGCTGCTCCTGGACCCGGAGATCCTCGTGCTCGTCGAGCCGACCAGCGCGGTCGACGCGCACACCGAGGCGCGCATCGCCGGCCGGCTCGCCGACCACCGGCGCGGGCGTACGACCCTCGTCGTCACCGCGTCGCCGCTCGTGCTCGACCACGTCGACGAGGTGCAGCTCGTCCAGGACGGCCGCCTGGTCGCCCGGGGCGCGCACGCCGAGCTGCTCGACGGGGCGGCCGGCCCGGCCGTGGCCGCCGCGTACCGCCGGGTCGTCGGCCGCGACCTCGACACCGACACACCCCCGCACGGTGTGGCCGTCACCGACGACCTCGCCGACGCCTCGCCCGCAGGAGGACGACCGTGAAGCTCCCCATCGCCGACTCGGCGGCGGTGCGCGCGTACACCGGCCGCCTGTTCCGCACGCACCGCACCGACCTCACCGGCATCGCGACGCTGCACACGCTCGCCGCGGTCGCCGGGCTCGCCGGTCCGTGGATCCTCGGGCGGCTCGTCGACGCCGTGACCGACGGCACGACGGTCTCCTACATCAACACCCTCATCGGGCTCGGCGTCCTCGCCGTGCTCGCGCAGACCGTCCTCATCCGGTTCGCGCAGCGCCGGTCGATGGTGTTCGGCGAGAAGGTCTTCGCCGAGCTCCGCGAGGAGTTCATCTCGACCGTGACGTCGCTGCCGCTGTCGACCGTCGAGCGCGCCGGGACCGGCGACCTGGTGGCGCGCACGACGAACGACGTCAACCGGCTGCAGCACGCGGTCCGCTTCGGTGTGCCGCGCGTGATCGTCGCGGTCGTGACGATCACGCTCACCGTCGTCGCGAGCGTGGTCCTCTCGCCGCTCGTGGCGGTCGCGATGTTCGTCGGCGTCCCCGGGATGCTGCTCGTGGTCCGCTGGTACCTCAAGCGCGCGACGCCGGCCTACCAGCGGGAGTCCGCGTCGTACGCGGCGCTCAACGGCACGATCACCGAGTCCGTCGAGGGTGCGCGCACCGTCGACGCGCTGCGGCTCGGCCCGCGTCGTCAGGCCCGCGTCGACGCCGACCTGCGCGAGGCGTTCGCCGCCGAGAAGGTCACGCTCGACCTGCGCACCGTGCTGTTCCCCGGCATCGACCTGGCGTTCGTGCTCGCACCCGCGGCAGTTCTGGTCTGGGGCGGCTTCCTCGTGTCCCAGGGGTACGCGTCACTCGGGGCGGTCACGACGATCGTCATGTACACGTACCAGGTCAGCGGCCCGGTGTGGGAGCTGATCTTCTGGGTCGACGAGATCCAGGTGGCGGCCACGTCGCTCGCGCGGATCGTCGGCGTGCAGCTCGTGTCGCCGGACCGTTCCGCCGGATCGGCGACGCCCGTGGACGAGGACGTGTCCGCGCGCGACCTGCGGTACGCGTACCGCGAGGGTCACGACGTGCTGCACGGCATCGACCTCGACCTGCGGTCCGGCGAGCGGCTCGCCGTCGTCGGCCCGTCCGGCGCCGGCAAGTCGACGCTCGGGCGCATGCTCGCCGGCATCCACCCGCCGACGGGCGGGTCCGTCACGGTCGGCGGTGTGCCGCTCGTCGAGCTGCCGCTCGAGGACCTGCGCGGGCACGTCGCGCTCGTCACGCAGGAGCACCATGTGTTCGTCGGCGAGCTCGCCGACAACCTGCGCCTGGCCAAGGAGGACGCGACCGACGCCGAGCTCGAGCACGCGCTGCGGGCCGTCGACGCGTGGGAGTGGGTGTCCGCCCTGCCCGAGGGGCTGACGACCGAGGTCGGATCCGGTGGCACCCCGCTGACCCCCGCCCAGGCGCAGCAGATCGCGCTGGCGCGGCTCGTGCTGCTCGACCCGCACACGCTCGTGCTCGACGAGGCGACGTCGCTGCTCGACCCGCGCGCCGCGCGGCACCTCGAGCGGTCGCTGTCCGCCGTGCTCGAAGGCCGGACCGTCGTCGCGATCGCGCACCGGCTGCACACCGCGCACGACGCCGACCGCGTCGCCGTGGTCGACGCCGGGCGGATCACCGAGATCGGCCCGCACGACGAGCTCGTCGCCGCGGGTGGCGACTACGCCGCGCTGTGGCACTCGTGGCAGCACGAGTGATCCGACCGTGATCGCACCGATCGCCCTGCGAGGGGGTGTCGTCCTTCCCGACGACGCCCTCTCGTGGCGTTTCTCCCGGTCGAGCGGACCCGGCGGTCAGGGCGTCAACACCGCCGACTCGCGCGTCGAGCTCACCGTCGACGTCTCCGCCGTGCTGTGGGCCGTGCCCGAGCAGGAGGAGCGCGTCCGCTCGCGTCTGGCCGCGCGGCTGCGCGGTGACGTGCTGACCGTCGCCGCGTCCGAGCACCGGTCGCAGCTCCGCAACCGCGAGGCGGCGCTCACGCGCGTCGTCGCGCTCCTCGACGAGGCCCTCGCGCCCCCGGGCCCTCCGCGCCGGGCCACCCGCCCGAGCCGCGCGTCCCGCGAGCGCCGCGCGGCAGGCGAGCGGCAGCGCCGGGCGGTGAAGGAGCTCCGCCGCCGCCCTCCTCTCGGCTGAACATCACTCCATCCGCGCATCCCGCGACCCGGCGATGAGTACCGCTCTAGGCCCACGAACGGTGGTCAGCACCGGGTCGGCGCCCGACCGCACGCGCGAACGGGCAGGTAGGCGGCCCGCAAGCCGACGGGTGAGAACCGGGACACCCCGTGTCGCCAAGGCGACGCGGGTCGTGCCTCAGGGTTCGAAGGTGTAGCCCAGGCCTGGGTGGGTGATGACGTGGCGGGGGTGCGACGGGTCGGCCTCGAGCTTGCGGCGGAGCTGGGCGGAGTAGACGCGCAGGTAGTGGGTCTCGTCGGAGTACCCCGGGCCCCACACGTCTTGGAGGAGCTGGCGGCGGGACACCAGGCGGCCGCGGTTGCGGACGAGGACCTCGAGCATCGCCCACTCGGTCGGCGTCAGGCGGACCTCGGTGCCGTCGCGCAGGACGCGGGCGCGGGCCAGGTCGATCGTCAGGTCGCCGGCGGTGACGACCGCCTCGCCCGGGTCGTCGGGGACGGCGGCGCGGCGGACGGCGGCGCGCAGGCGCGCGAGGAGCTCGTTCATCGCGAAGGGCTTGGTCACGTAGTCGTCGGCGCCGGCGTCGAGGGCGTCGACCTTGTCCTCGCCGTGCTGGCGCGCGGACAGGACGACGATCGGCACGCGCGTCCACGCGCGCAGGGCGGTGATGACGTCGAGGCCGCTCATGTCGGGCAGGCCCAGGTCGAGGAGGACCACGTCGGGTCGGTGGTGCGCGGCGGCGGACAGGGCGTGGGCGCCGTCGGCGGCGGTCGTCACCTGCCAGCCGGAGGCGCGCAGCGTGATCGCGAGGGCGTGCGCGAGGCCGGGCTCGTCGTCGACGACGAGGACGTGGGCGCCCGGGCGGGTCGGCTCGTCGGTCATCAGGTCGCGTCCGCGTCGGTGGTCGGGGGCAGGTCCGCGTCGGGGGTGGGGCGGCCGGGCACGGGCGTGGGCTCGGCGGCGTCGGCGCGCGCGGACGCGGTGGCGGGGGCGTCGGCGAGGGGCAGCACGAGGACCATCGTGAGGCCTCCGCTCGGGGTGTCCTCGGCGTGGAGGTCGGCGCCGACGGCCGTCGCGAGGCCCGACGCGACCGCGAGGCCGAGGCCCAACCCGGTGCCGGTGGTGTCGCCGAGACGCTGGAACGGTTCGAACATGCGCTCCTTCGAGTCGTCGGGCAGGCCGGGGCCGGTGTCGACGACGCGCAGCACCAGGTCCGCGCCGACCGGGGACGCGGTGACGACGACGGCCGTGCCCGCGGGGGCGTGGCGGACGGCGTTGGAGACGAGGTTCGCGACGACGCGTTCGAGGAGGCCGGGGTCGGTGCGGACGAGCGGCAGGGTCTCGGGCAGGTCGAGGCGGACGACGTCGTGCGGGTAGCCCTCGACGGCGAGCGGGACGATCTCGTCGAGGGACGCGTCGCGCAGCACGGGGGCGACGGAGCCGGTCGCGAGGCGGGACAGGTCGAGCAGGTTGTCGATGAGTCGTTCGAGGCGACCGGTCGCGTCGCCCAGGGTGTCGACGAGAGCGGCGCGGTCTGCGGCGGCGAGGTGCAGGTCGGTCGCGGTGAGGGCGTCGACGGACGCGCGGATCGTCGCGAGCGGGGTGCGCAGGTCGTGCGAGACGGCGGCGAGCAGCGCGGTGCGGGTCGCGTCGGCCTGCTCGAGGACGCGGGCCTGCTCGGCCGCGCGGCGCAGGCGCGTCTGCTCGAGGACGGCACCGACCTGCGAGGCGAACGCGTCGAGCACGCGCCGGTCGGACGCGGGCAGGACGCGCCCGTCGAGAGCGAGCACCCGGGCGTCGTCGACGGTGACGACCGCGGACGCGTCGTCGGGCGTCGTCGGCGGCTGAGCGCCGTCCGACGCGAGAACGACCCACCCCGCGCGTCCGACACGTCGAGGACCGCCGTCGGACGCGTCGACGTCGCCTGAGTCGCTTGTGGGCACCGGACCGCCGATCGGACCGTCCGCGGATCGTTCGAGCAGGGAGACCGCGCGGAGGGTGAACGTCTCGCGGAGGCGGGCGACGAGGGCGTCGGCGGTGTCCTCGCCGGTGAGGACGGCGCGCGTGACGGACGCGAGGGTCGAGGCCTCGGCGCGGGCGCGGAACGCCTCGGCGCTGCGGCGGGCGGCCTGGTCGACGACGGACGCGACGCCCGCGGCGACGAGCACGAACACCACGAGGGCGAACGCGTTCTCGGGCTGCGCGATCGTGAGCCGGCCGGTCGGCAGGGTGAAGAACCAGTTGAGCAGCACGAAGCCGGCGACGGCGCTGACGACGGCCGGCCAGAGCCCGCCGACGAGCGCGACGCCGACGGTGAGCGCGAGGAACAGCATGAGGTCGGTCGCGAGGGTCACTCCGCCGTCGAGCGCGGAGAGGACTGCGGTCAAGGCGACCGGACCGACGACGGCCAGCAGCCACCCCGCCACGCGGCGGGCCCGGGACAGCGGCGACCGTCGCCGCACCGACAACCGTCCGGACCGCGCGCGCTCGTGCGTGACGAGGTGCACGTCGACGGCCCCCGCCATGCGCGCGATCGACGTCCCGGTGCTGTCGGACAGCGCCTCGCGCCAGCGCGGTCGCCGCGACACCCCGACGACGACCATGGTCGCGTTGACGCCGCGCGCGAAGTCGACGACGGCGGTCGCGACGTCCTCCCCCACGACCGTGTGGAACGTGCCGCCCAACGACTCGACGAGCCGACGCTGCTCGGCGATGCGCGCGGGACCGGCGCTCGGGAGGCCGTCGGTCGCGAGGACGTGCACCGCGAGCAGCTCGGACCCGGCGGCGCGCTGCGCGATCCGGGCGCCGCGGCGGAGGAGGGTGTCGCTCTCCGAACCGCCGGTGACGGCGACGACGATGCGCTCGCGCGCGGGCCACGGCGCGTCGATGCGGTGGTCGCGGCGGTAGTCGGTGAGGGCGTCGTCGACGCGGTCGGCGAGCCACAGCAGCGCGAGCTCGCGCAGCGCGGTGAGGTTGCCGACGCGGAAGTACGACGACAGCGACGCGTCGACCTGCTCGGCCCGGTAGACGTTCCCGTGCGCGAGGCGGCGACGCAGCGCCTGCGGCGGCAGGTCGACGAGCTGGATCTGGTCGGCGGCGCGCACGACCTCGTCGGGAACGGTCTCGCGCTGGCGGATGCCGGTGATGGCCTCGACGTCGTCGTTGAGCGACTCGAGGTGCTGCACGTTGACGGTGGTGACGACGTCGATCCCCGCGTCGAGCAGGTCGTGGACGTCCTGCCAGCGCTTCGGGTGGCCTGCGCCGGGGACGTTGGAGTGCGCGAGCTCGTCGACCATCGCGACCTGCGGCCGGCGGGCGACCACGGCGGCGACGTCGAGCTCGGTGAGGTCCTGACCCCGGTAGGCGATCGTGCGGCGCGGGACGACCTCGAGGCCGTCGAGCAGCGCGGCGGTGCCGAGGCGGCCGTGCGTCTCGACGAGCCCGACGACCACGTCGGTGCCGCGCGACAGGCGCCGGTGCGCCTCGTCGAGCATCGCGTACGTCTTGCCGACGCCGGGTGCGGCGCCCAGGTAGACGGTGAGGCGCCCGCGCCGCGCGCCGGGCGCGGCGGGTGCCGGGGGCGCCGGCGGGGTACCGGTGTCCGACCGCGACCCGTCGGCACCCGGCACGGGCCGTGCGCGCCCCGGCCCCGGTGCGGGGTCGGGACG
>NZ_BHYL01000043.1 GCF_003851725.1 Cellulomonas algicola
CCCGCAGGCCGACCCGGTCCCGCGCCGGGCCCCGCACGTCGACGGCGGCGTGCTGGGCCGCACGCCGGCCCGGCCGGCCCGCACCGCGACCGCGGGCGCCCCCGCGGACGGCACGACCACCGACCCCGAGGTCACCTACCGCCGCTCCGGCGACGACAACCTGCTCGTCGAGTACGGGCCGATGAAGCTCGACCTCGCGTCCCGCATGCGCGTGCACGCGCTCATGGAGGCCGTGCAGCAGCGCGTCGACCACGACGGCCTGCGCGGCGTCGTCGACCTCACGCCCGGCATCCGCTCGCTCCAGCTCCACGTCGACCCGGACGTGCTGCCGCTGCGCCGCGCGCTCGAGATCGTCGAGGAGGTCGAGGAGACGCTGCCCGCGACGCGCGACCTCGTCGTCCCGAGCCGCACCGTGCACCTGCCGCTCTCGTGGGACGACCCGTCGACCCGCGAGGCCATCCAGCGCTACATGGCGGGCGTCCGTGACGACGCCCCGTGGTGCCCGTGGAACATCGAGTTCATCCGCCGCATCAACGGCCTCGACTCGGTCGACGACGTCCACCGCACCGTCTTCGACGCGTCGTACCAGGTGCTCGGGCTCGGCGACGTCTACCTGGGCGCACCGGTCGCGACTCCGCTCGACCCGCGGCACCGCCTGGTCACCACGAAGTACAACCCCGCCCGCACGTGGACGCCGCAGAACGCGGTCGGCATCGGCGGCGCCTACCTGTGCATCTACGGCATGGAGGGACCGGGCGGCTACCAGTTCGTCGGGCGGACCATCCAGGTCTGGGACACCTACGCCCGGCACCGGCCGTTCGAGCCGGGCACGCCCTGGCTGCTGCGGTTCTTCGACACGATCCGCTGGTACCCGGTCGGCGCGGACGAGCTGCTCGACCTGCGCGCCGACATGGCCGCCGGTCGGCACGACGTCCGCATCGAGGAGGGCACGTTCTCGCTGGCCGAGCACGAGCGGTTCCTCGCCGCCAACGCGCCGTCCATCGCCGAGTTCCAGGCGCGGCAGGCCGACGCGTTCGGCGCCGAGCGGTCCGCGTGGGAGGCGGCCGGCGAGTTCGACCGTCGCGACCCCGAGCCCGCTGCCCCCGCCGCCACGGGTGTCGTGGTGCCCGACGGGTGCGACGGCGTCGAGGCGCCCTTCGTCGCGACCGTGTTCCGCGTGGACGTCCGCCCCGGCGACCTCGTCGAGCCCGGGCAGCAGCTCCTCGCGCTCGAGGCGATGAAGATGGAGGCGCCCGTCGTCGCGACCAGCGGCGGCACCGTCGTCGAGATCACCGTCACCCCCGGCGACCAGGTGGGTCCCGGTCAGGTCCTGGTCGTCCTCGACCCCGTGGCGGTCACGACCGCCGCGTGAGCCACGGCCGCCACGGCGGCAGGTCAGTGCGTCGGGTCGTCGAGCTCGATGAGCATGCGCGTGTTGCCGAGGGTGTTGGGCTTCACGCGCGCGAGGTCGAGGAACTCGGCGACGCCGTCGTCGTGCGAGCGCAGCAGCTCGGCGTACACGTCGGGCGTGACGGGCGTGCCCTCGATCGCGTGGAACCCGTGCGCGGTGAAGAAGTCGACCTCGAACGTCAGGCAGAACAGCCGCCGCAGCCCGAGGCCGCGGGCGCGGTCGACGAGCGCGTCGAGCAGCAGGTGCCCGACGCCCTGGCCGCGGTACGTCGCGTCGACGGCGAGCGTGCGGATCTCCGCGAGGTCCTGCCACATGACGTGCAGCGCACCGCAGCCCACGACGGCCCCGTCGGGCGCCTCGGCGACGACGAACTCCTGCACGGCCTCGTAGTAGCCGACCCACTCCTTGGCGAGCAGGATGCGCTGGTCGGCGTACGGCTGGACGAGGGCACGGATCGCGCGCACGTCGGCCGGGAGGGCGGGCCGGATCGTGAGCTGGTCGGTCGTCACGCGCTCACGGTAACCGTCGCCCGCGGGTGCCCGTCCGAGAGGGTCACGGACGGCGGGTGCACGGCGCCGCGGCCCGCCCCCGGTGCTCGGTCGCGGGCTGCCCGCGCCGGTGCGGCCCGTGGGTCGTCAGCGCAGCGCCCCCGCCCGGGCACGGGGTTCCGCCCGGCTGTCCGTGGCGGACCGGTGCACGCCGGGACGCTCGGCGTCGGCGTGGTCGAGCACCACGAGCGCGTGCCGGAGCTCGCCGAGCGCGCGCCGGGCGTCGACCGCGAGCGCGGCGAGCGCGGCCCGCCGGTCGGCGCCGCCGTCGCGGTAGCGGTAGGGCGGGGCCATCTCGGCACGTGCGGCGACGAGCGAGATCCGTCGTGCGGCGGCGTCGGTGAGCTCGCGGGCCCGGCGTGCGCGCTCGGCGGCGTCGGGGTCGTCCGCGGGGTCGTCGACGGGGTCGCGGCGCCGCTCGACCATCCCGCCGACGGTCGCGACCCCGACGGCGGCGACGAGGAGCCCGAGCATCACGGCGAGCGACACGAGCCCGTCCCGGCCGTCGTCACCCACGGCGCTCGAGCCGAGAGGGACGGACGCGACGATGTCGGAGACCGTGAACCAGCTGGTGACGGCGACCGCGGCGGCGGCGGGTGGCAGGGCGCGCCACGGCGCGCGGTGGGCGGCCACGGCCGCGACGGCGACGAGGCCGGCCCACCAGCCGAGCACGAACCAGCCGGTCCAGGCGGTCGTCGCGAACGGCATGAGGACGAGCACGGTCGCCCAGCCGGGGTGGCGGCGCGCGACGAGCACGCCGACGACGACGGCGACGAGCGCGACGACGAGCAGCGGCGACCGGAGCGCGGGGACGGTCAGGTAGGCGCCGCCGGGCACGAGGAGGAGCTCGGGCGAGAGCGCGAGGGTCGCACCGACGACGCCGGCGAGCACCCCGGCGAGCGGCCCGGGGCGTGTCCTGACCGGGCGATGACGGCGCCGACCTGCACGGTCATAGCGCTCTGCGACTGCGTCGTCATCGGCCATGACCAGATGGTGCCGTGCTCCACCGACATCGCGCCACGTGCACGCGGCCCGACGCCGCGTGTCACCGCGTGCGCGGGCCCGAGAACCACCCGGACGGGTGACGCGGCGGACACGGTCCCCGCGCCCCGCACGGCCCACCCGCCGACCCGTCACGCACCGACGTCCGTGGAGTCACAGGTCGGGCCTCCCCGGCCCGTCCATCAGGAGCGGGACGGCCGGCGTGACGCGAACCGCGCCACCGCGTACAGCACCAGGCCGACGGCGAGCAGCACGCCCGCGAGCAGGAAGTGCTTCGCCTCCTGCTGCGTGAGCAGGCCGACGCACGTCGCGGCCGCGAGCACGGGAAGCGGCGTCCACGCCCGGAAGTGCGGCTGCTCGACGCGGTCCCGACGCAGCACGAGCACCGCGACGTTGGTGCTGAGGAAGACGAGCAGGAGGAGCAGCACGACCGTCGACGCGAGGTCGACGAGCGACCCGGTCGTCGTGAGCACCATCGCGACGACCGTGGTGACGACGATGGCGACGATCGGCGTCCGGCGGCCCGGCAGCACGCGCCCGAACACCGACGGCAGCAGCCCCTCCTCGGCCATGCCGTACGCGAGCCGGCTCGCCATGATCATCGTGAGCAGCGCGCCGTTGGCGACCGCGACCAGCGCGACGACGGAGAACACCTCGAGCGGCACGCCGCCGGCGACGCGCACGACCTCGAGCAGCGGTCCGCTCGACGCCTGCAGGTCGGCGGGCGCGACGACGGCAGGCGCCACGATCCCGACGAGCAGGTAGACGACGCCCGCGGTGAGCAGGGCCCCGAACAGCGCGCGCGGGTAGGTGCGGCGCACGTCGCGGACCTCCTCGGCGAGGTTGGCGGACGTCTCGAAGCCGACGAACGAGTAGAACGCGACGAGCGCGCCGCCGAGGGTCGCCGCGGCGACGCCCGTCCCCTCGGGCAGCTCGGTCAGGCGCGACACGTCGCCGTCGCCACGACCGAGCACGACCGCCCCCAGCACCACGACCAGCACGAGACCGCTGAGCTCGATGGTCGTCATCACGACGTTGGCGCGCAGCGACTCCTGGATGCCCCGCGCGTTGAGCGCCGCGACGAGCGCGAGGAACACGAGCGCCGCGGGGACGGCCGGCACGTCGAGGAACACCCCGAGGTAGTCGCCCGTGAACGCGAGCGACAGGCCCGCGGCGGACGTGACGCCTGCGGCGAGCATGCAGTAGCCGACGAGGAACGACACGACCGGGCGACCGAAAGCACGCTGCGCGTAGACCGCGGAGCCGCCGGCCCGCGGGTACTTCGTCACGAGCTCCGCGTACGACGCCGCCGTGAGCAGGGCCATGCCGAGCGCGACGAGCAGCGGCACCCACACCATGCCGCCGGCCTCGCCCGCGAGCTCGCCGACCAGCGCGTACACCCCGGCGCCGAGCACGTCCCCGAGGATGAACAGGAACAGCAGACGTCCGGAGACGCTGCGCTTGAGGCGCGTGGCGTCGACGTCGTCGGGCGCGGTGGCGGTGTCGGTCACCGAGCGAGTATCAGCACGCGTCCGCGGTCCCGCACGGCGAGCGAGCGGCCCGCGGTGGCCGTGAGCGGCGCGCGGCGCCGACGCGTCCGGCGCGTCTCCACCCGTCACGTGTCCACGGGTCACGCGTGTCTCCACGCGTCACGCGTGACCACGCGTCAGGCGCGTGCCGACGCGTCGGGGGTCCGTCGCGCGGTCCGGCGCGGGAGCGGCGGCTCGGCCGCGTCGAGCAGCCCGGTCGCGGTGAGCTCGTCGACGACGAGGTCGGTGACGACCCCGGCGCGCAGCGCGGCGAGCAGCGGCGCGACCTTGTTGTCCCCCGCGACGACGCACACGCGCCGCGGCACGCGCTGGAGCTCCTCGGGCGTCGGTCCGGTCGCACGTTCGTTCAGGTGCACGTCCTGCCACGAGCCGTCGGCACGCAGGAAGACCGTGCACACGTCGCCCACGACGCCCTCGTCGTGCAGCAGGCGCACGTCGGCGTCGTCGAGGTATCCCGCGGAGTAGACGTGCGACGGGACCGCGCCCGCGACCGCGCCGACGGAGAACACCGCGATGTCCGCGCGCCGCTGCATGTCGAGGACGCGCATGACGGACCGCTCGCGCCACATCGCGCGCTTGGTGTCGGGGTAGTCGAAGAACGCGGGCACGGAGAAGTGGTGCACGGCCGCGCCGAACGCGGTGCCGAAGGACGAGATGAGGTCGGACGCGTACTCGATCCCGGAGGTGCGCATGTTCGCGGCGCCGTTGAGCTGCACCACGTGCGACCCGCGGGTCGGCTTGGGCGTGAGGTAGCGGGACACCGACGCGAGCGTGGTCCCCCAGGCCACGCCCATGACCATGTCGGAGTCGAACCACGACGAGAGCAGGCGTGCCGCGGTCATCGACACCTGGTCGAGCCGCTCGATGTGCGACGCGGAGTCCGGGACGGGCACGACGTACGCGTCGACGCCGAACGTCGCGGCCACCGACCGCCCGAGCCCGGGTGCACGCGTGCTCGCGGGGCGCAGCGTGATCTCGACCAGGCCGGCCTGCCGTGCACGTTTGATGAGCCGCGAGACGGTCGACCGGGAGGTCCCGAGGTGCCGCGCGATGACCTCCATCTTGAGGTCCTGCAGGTAGTACATGGACGCCGCGCGCAGGACGTCCTGCTCCCGTTCGACGTACACGCACCCTCCTCCGACGGACGCCTGTGCATGCACGTATGTGCACCCCGGTTGCGCGTCCGTTCGCCCCGTGATGACGATAGCGAGCGGCCACGGGCGCAGCGATCCGAGGCAGACGAATCACCCGGGGGACGAGAACCACATGCGGACAGCACCACTGACGGTCCAGGCACGCCAGGACGCGCTCGACGTCATGCGCGCCAGCGGCGAGCGCGGCAACGAGCTCGACGTGCTGGTCATCGGGGGCGGTGTCACGGGCGCGGGCATCGCCCTCGACGCCGTGACGCGCGGCCTGTCGACCGCGATCGTGGACGCGCAGGACTGGGCGAGCGGCACGTCGAGCCGGTCCAGCAAGCTCGTGCACGGCGGCCTGCGCTACCTCCAGATGCTCGACTTCCACCTGGTGCGCGAGGCGCTCACCGAGCGCGACCTGCTCATCAACACGCTCGCGCCGCACCTCGTGAAGCCCGTGTCGTTCCTCTACCCGCTCGAGAACCGCGTCTGGGAGCGCGCGTACGTCGGCGCGGGCGTGCTGCTCTACGACACGCTCGCGACGGTCAACGGCAGCAAGCGCGCGATGCCGATGCACCAGCACCTCTCCCGCAAGGGCATGGAGCGGCTCTTCCCCGACCTGCGGCACGACGCGGCCGTCGGCGCGGTCCGCTACTGGGACGCGAGCGTCGACGACGCGCGCCTCGTCGAGACCCTCGTCCGCACCGCCGTCTCCTACGGCGCGCACGCCGCGAGCCGCACCCAGGTGCTCGACCTGCACACGACGACGGGCGGCGCGGTCACCGGCGCCGAGCTGGTCGACCTCGAGACGGGTGAGCACCTCGACGTCCGGGCGCGCGCGGTCATCAACGCGACGGGCGTCTGGACGGAGCAGACGGAGAGCCTCGCCGGGTCCGAGGGCGGCCTGCGGGTCCTGGCCTCCAAGGGCGTCCACATCGTCGTGCCGCGCAGCCGCATCGCCGGCAACACCGGCCTGATCCTGCAGACCGAGAAGTCGGTGCTGTTCATCATCCCGTGGTCCCGCTACTGGGTGATCGGCACGACCGACACCCCGTGGGAGCAGGACCTCGTGCACCCCGTCGCGACCAGCGCGGACATCGACTACGTCATCGAGCACGCCAACGCCGTGCTGTCCCGCCCGATCAGCCGCGACGACGTGATCGGCACCTGGGCGGGCCTGCGGCCGCTGCTCCAGCCGCACGTCAAGGAGGGCACGTCGTCGGCCAAGGTGTCGCGCGAGCACACCGTCGCGTCCCCGACGCCGGGCCTCACCGTCATCGCGGGCGGCAAGCTCACGACCTACCGCGTCATGGCCAAGGACGCGGTCGACTTCGCGATCGGCTCGCGCGCCACGAGCCTGCCGTCGCTCACGCACGACCTGCCGCTCGTCGGCGCCGAGGGCCTGCGCGTGTTCCAGCGGCAGTCCAAGGCCATCGGCGCGAGGTACGGCTGGGACCGGCCGCGCATGGACCACCTGCTGCACCGGTACGGCTCGCTGCTCGCAGAGCTCATCGACCTCGTCGACGCCGAGCCGTCGCTCGCCGAGCCGCTGAAGAACGCGCCCGCGTACATCGGCGCCGAGATCGTCTACGCCGTCAGCCACGAAGGTGCGCTGCACCTCGACGACGTGATGATGCACCGCACCCGGCTCAACTACGAGCAGGCGGACAAGGGCGTCGGCGCGCTCGACGAGATCGTCGACCTGATCGCTCCCGTCCTCGGCTGGGACGAGCGGACCCGCAGCCAGGAGATCGCCGCCTACGTCGCGCGCGCCGAGGCCGAGGACGCCGCCGCGCAGGAGCACGACGACGCGGCGGCCGAGCAGGTGCGCCTGCGCGCCGCCGACCTGGCCCCCATGCGCCGCCTCGACGACGTGGTCGGCGCCGGGACGAAGCCGGGCTCGCCGCGCGGCCGCGGATCGGCAGGTCCCGCCGGCACCTGAGCACGACCCCGAACTCCCCGCGGCCCGTGCGCGGGGTGCACGTGACAACGACGTCTCGTCAACAGAAGGGATAGGCCGTGGGCACACTCATGTCCCAGGCGTTCGTCTCCGAGATCCTCGGCACCGCGATGCTCATCCTGCTGGGCGCCGGTGTGGTGGCGAACGTGATCCTGCCCGGCACGAAGGGCTTCGGCGGCGGCTGGCTCCTCATCAACTTCGGATGGGGTCTCGCCGTCTTCGCCGGTGTCTTCACCGCCTTCAAGTCAGGCGCCCACCTCAACCCCGCCGTCACGATCGGCCTGCTGACGGCCGACCAGCCGTTCGCCACCAAGACCGGACCGGACGACATGGTCACGGTCACGATCGAGCCGACCGTGGGCAACGCGTTCTGGTACATCCTCGCCCAGCTGATCGGCGCGTTCATCGGTGCCGTGCTCGCCTGGATGGCCTACAAGAAGCACTTCGACCAGGAGGCCGAGCCGGGCATCAAGCTCGCGGTCTTCTCCACGGGTCCGGCCCTGCGGTCGTACGCGTGGAACTTCGTCACCGAGGTCATCGCGACGTTCGTGCTGGTCTTCGTGGTCCTCGCGTTCGGCCCGACGCCGTCCGGGCTCGGCCCGCTCGCCGTCGCCCTGCTCGTCGTCGGCATCGGCGCGAGCCTCGGCGGACCCACCGGGTACGCCATCAACCCCGCACGCGACCTCGCACCCCGCATCGCCCACGCGGTCCTGCCCATCCCGAACAAGGGCGGCGGCGACTGGTCGTACGCGTGGGTGCCGGTGCTGGGCCCGCTCGTCGGCGGTGTGCTCGCCGGCCTCCTCGCCAACGTCTACATCTTCTGACCCCGGCCCCCGACCGAAAGGCAGACCCCCATGCCCGACACGCAGTACGTCCTGGCGATCGACCAGGGCACGACCAGCTCCCGTGCGATCGTCTTCGACCACGGCGGCCAGATCGTGTCCGTCGGCCAGAAGGAGCACAAGCAGATCTTCCCCCGGGCCGGCTGGGTCGAGCACGACCCCGAGGAGATCTGGGTCAACACGCGTGAGGTCGTCGGCCTCGCGCTCACCCGCGCGAACCTGACCTACCGCGACATCGCCGCCGTCGGCATCACCAACCAGCGCGAGACCGCGGTCGTCTGGGACCGCACCACCGGCAAGCCGGTGTACAACGCGATCGTCTGGCAGGACACGCGCACGCAGAAGATCGCCGACGAGCTGGGGGCGCTCGGCGGCGGTGCGGACCGCTACAAGGACCGCGTCGGCCTGCCGCTCGCGACGTACTTCTCCGGCCCGAAGATCACGTGGATCCTCGACAACGTCGACGGCGCGCGCGAGAAGGCGGAGCGCGGCGACCTCGCGTTCGGCAACACCGACGCGTGGGTGCTGTGGAACATGACGGGCGGCGTCGACGGCGGCGTGCACGTCACCGACGTCACCAACGCGTCCCGCACGATGCTCATGAACCTCGACACGCTGTCGTGGAACGAGGAGATCGCGGGCGAGATGGGCATCCCGCTGTCGATGCTCCCCGAGATCCGCTCGTCGTCCGAGGTGTACGGCACGGGCCGCGAGGGCGGCATGGTGCCCGGGGTGCCGATCGCGGGCATCCTCGGCGACCAGCAGGCCGCGACGTTCGGGCAGGCGTGCTTCGAGGTCGGCACGGCCAAGAACACGTACGGCACCGGCAACTTCATGCTGCTCAACACCGGCACCAAGCCGATCCCGTCGAAGAACGGCCTGCTCACCACGCTCTGCTACAAGATCGGCGACGCCGACCCGGTCTACGCCCTCGAGGGGTCGATCGCGGTCACCGGGTCGCTCGTGCAGTGGCTGCGCGACAACCTCGGGATCATCTCGTCGGCGCCGGAGATCGAGACCCTCGCGGCGACCGTCGAGGACAACGGCGGCGCGTACTTCGTGCCCGCCTTCTCGGGCCTGTTCGCGCCGTACTGGCGGGCCGACGCGCGCGGTGCGCTCGTCGGGCTCACGCGGTACGTCAACAAGGGCCACATCGCCCGCGCCGCCCTGGAGGCCACCGCCTTCCAGACGCGCGAGGTGCTCGACGCGATGAACGCCGACTCCGGCGTGGACCTCACCGAGCTCAAGGTCGACGGCGGCATGGTCGCCAACGACGCGCTCATGCAGTTCCAGGCCGACATCCTCGGCGTGCCCGTCATCCGGCCGAAGGTCGCCGAGACCACCGCTCTCGGCGCCGCGTACGCCGCGGGCATCGCCGTCGGGTACTGGTCCGGCGAGCAGGACGTCATCGACAACTGGGCCGAGGACAAGCGCTGGGAGCCCGCGGCCGACGACACCGAGCGGGACCGTCAGTACCGCCTGTGGAAGAAGGCCGTCACGAAGACCTTCGACTGGGTCGACGACGACGTGCAGTAGGGACGTCACGGGGGACGGTCGCGGCACCGGGGCAGCCGCGACCGTCACGAGGGCCGGGTGGACCGCAGGCCACCCGGCCCTCGGCATGCCCGGGCGAACCCGCCTGTCACGCCCGACGTGACGCGGGTGCCAAAACGCCTCACACCTGTCGGATCCGGTCGATAAGGTCTCGCCGAGTCGCGCACCTCAGCGCACCCGGCACCAGGAGACCCCATGCCCTCACCTGCCCGTCCGCGGACCGTGCGACGCCTCGTCGCCGCCGCCCTGGCCGCTCTCCTCACCCTCACCGGCCTGGCCACCGCCGCGTCGGCCGACGACGCGGTCGGCACCGTCACCGGCCGCGTGGTCGACAGCGCGGGGACCCCCGTCGTCGGCGTCCCCGTCGAGCTCACGACCACCATGGGCATGTCGACCGGGGCGGTCGTGCTCACCGACGCACAGGGCGGTTACACCGTCGGGTCCGTCGCCCCCGGCACGTACCTCGTGCACGTCATGCCGCCCGGCGACAGCCCTCTGCTCGAGGGCTACCACGGCGGGTCACGCGCGTGGGAGGCGACGTGGTTGTCCGTCACCGCGGGCGCGACGACGCAGGTCGGCGACACCGTGCTCCAGACGGCGGCGATCGTCGAGGGCCGCGTGCTCGCCGCCGGCCAGCCGGTCTCCACGGCGTTCGTCTCGCTGACCGCCACCTCGGGCTTCGGCGGCGGGTCCAGCTCGACCTGGACCGACGGGACGTTCCGCATCA
>NZ_BHYL01000044.1 GCF_003851725.1 Cellulomonas algicola
GCGTACGGGCTCGCGGCGCGGCGCCCGGCCGGGCGTGGGTCCGGCCCCGGCAGCGACGACGGACGGACGTGGGCGGCCGGGGGACGCGCCGCGCTGGTCGACGAGCTGCTCGACCTCGTCGGCCTCGCGGGCTACGGGCCGCGACCCGTCGGCACCCTGTCCGGCGGTGAGCGGCAGCGCGTCGCGCTCGCGCGCGCTCTCGCCCCCCGGCCGCGGCTGCTGCTGCTCGACGAGCCGCTCTCCGCGCTCGACCGGTCGCTGCGCGAGCGTCTCGCGGTCGATCTGCGCGCCGCGCTCGTCGCGACCCGCACGACCGCCGTGCTCGTCACGCACGACCAGGACGAGGCGTTCGCCGTCGCCGACCGCGTCGCGGTCATGGACCGGGGTCGGATCCTGCAGGTCGGCACGCCCGCCGACCTGTGGCAGCGGCCCGCCGACCGTCGGGTCGCCGAGTTCCTCGGCTACGAGGCGTTCGTGCCGGTGAGCTCGGCGGCCGCCGCCCTGCTCGTGCGCGCGCTCGGGGAGCGCGGCGGGACCGGCCGCGCCGCGGACCGCGAAGACGTCGTCGCGCTGGCCGAAGGTGCCTTCGTCGTGGAGCGCATCCCGTCGCCCGGCGTCGTCGGCGCGATCGGGGAGGACGGGCTCAAGGGCGTGGTGCTCGCGGTGACCTCGCGGCGCGGCCGGTCGGAGGTGCGCGTCGACGTGGACGGGATCGGGCCGGTCACCGCGCTCGCCCCCGTCGGCGCGCAGCTCGACCCCGGCAGCGTCGTCCCGCTCGCCGTCGACCCGGACGCCCTGGCCGTCCTGCCGCTCGACGCCACGGGCTGACGGCTCCCCGGGCGACGTCGCCCGTCTCGGGGACGGCGTGGTGAGGCGGCGGCGCGCCGGTCGCACTACCGTCGGAAGGGTCCGGCACCGGGCGGTGACGGACCCTCCGACGACGCCGAGGTGATGTCCTGATGACGCTCGACCGCCGCGAGATCGTGTCGCTCGACCTGCACGCCGACCTGCACACCGCGTGGGCGCACCTGCGTCAGCCGGAGCTCGTCCGGCAGTGGTTCGGCTGGGACTACGACGGGCTCGACGCCGAGATCCGCGACTACTTCATCGCCCAGCCGGTCGTCGGGCAGTCGTACGAGGGCGACAACCTCTCGCACACGCTCACGACGCCGAGCCACGACGTCATCGCCGTGACCGCCGCGTCCCACGACCCCGGGCACACGCACCTGACGATCACGCGCCGCAGCCACGACGGGCTCGCGACGTACGACGGCGTGTACGACCCGATCGACGAGGGCTGGATCCAGTTCGCCCACCAGCTGCAGTTCCTGCTGCGTGCCCACCCCGGCCAGGAGCGCCGCACCCTGTCGGTGTTCGGGCTCGACGCGGGCGACCGCAGCGACCGGCTGCTCGACCGCGCCGGGCTGCACGGCGTGCGCGGCATCCCGGTGGGCGGGCACGTGCAGGCGCGACGCCCCGACGGCACGCTGCTCGGCGGCACGCTCGTCTACAAGGCGGAGCACCAGTTCGGGATCCAGCTGCACGGCATCACGGAGTCGTTCCTCGTGATCGCCGAGGTGCCCGTCGCGAGCCACCCGCCGCACGGCACGGTCGGCGCGGTGCTCTCGACGTACGGCATCGACGACGCGACGTTCGCCGAGGTCGAGGAGCGCTGGTCCGGCTGGTGGGCCCGCTCGCAGCCGCACGGCACCGCCGTCGGCGCCTGAGCCGCCGCCCTCAGTCCTGGGCCCGGCCGGGCACGGGCGCGTCAGGCCCGGGGTCCCACGGGGCCTCGTCCTCGGGCGTCCACGGAGTCACGGACGTCGTGGGGCGCTGGTGCAGCGTGTGGACGTGCTGCACGAGGCCTGCACGGGACGCGTCGACGAGGCACCGGTCGCACAGGAGGACGCGCAGCGAGCGCCGTTCGACCCCCGCGTCGAGACCGTCGTCGGGGTCGAACAGCGCCGACTGGTAGCCGCCGTGGCCGACCAGCAGGAGGCTCCCGGACGGTCCGACCGGTTCGTCGTCCTGGAACGTGAACGGCGTCCGGCACAGCAGGCAGGGCAGGGGTGGCGCGGTCATGCGCGGACGGTAGCGAGCCCCGCCCACACCGGTCGGCGAGCCCGCGTCACGCGTCCAGACGGAGCTGCCACTCGCCCGAGCCGCCGCTGGGCGCGAAGCCCAGGTCGATGTTGATGCGCAGCATGTAGGAGTTCTCCTCCGCGTTCCACGTCGCGACCCGTCGTGCGCCCGGCCGGACCTCCGCGAGCCGCTGGAGGTTCGCCGCCTTGACGAGCATCCCCAGCCGTCGACCCCGGTGCTCCTTGAGCACGAGCGTGTCCTCCTGGTGCACGAACTCCTCGTTCTCCGGCGGCAGCATGAGGACGGTGTACGCGGCGAGCGTGTGCGTCGGCACGTGCTCGGCGGCCGCGACGACCAGCTCGATGCCGCGGTCGACGAACTGCGCCTCGGTCGTGCGGATGCGTGTCGCGTCCCAGACGTCCTCCTCGAAGTCGAGGCCGCCCAGCGGGACGTCGGTGCTCATGCGCGTGTTGAGCGTCGCGTACTCGTCGACCCACTCGTCGGGGGCGGCGGACCCCCAGTGCACGATCCGGTACTCGTCGCCCGCGAACGCTTGTGCCTGCGCGCGGTGCGCGGCGAGGACGTCCGGGTCGACCGGCACCGGGAGGACGGACCGGCGTGCGACCTGCTCGAGCTGCCAGCCGCGCGACGCGACGAACCGGACGGCGGGGTCGTCGGCCGCGACGCGTCCCGTGCCCGTGCTCGGGACGAGGGTGCCGTCGCCGGCGGGCGGCTCCTGGCGGTGGTCGGTGCTCCCGGTGAGCGAGCGGCGGCCTGCGGCGCGCGCGACGTCGAGCGCGTGGTCGTGCAGCGCGGACCCGATGCCCTGGCCGCGGTGCTCGGGCAGGACGCCGATCTCGACGTACGCGGTGTGCGTGTTCTCCTGCAGCGGCAGCAGCATCGCGAGGTAGCCGAGCGGCGTCCCGTCGTCGTCGGTGACGAGGAAGCGCGGCTTGCGCACGTACGCCTGGTCGCGGAGCGCGCCGAGGACCTCCTGCGGCGTGCGGTCGTAGTCGTGGTTGCCCCACTCGTGCGCGATGACACGGTTGGCCACGTCGGTGAGCGCGAGGAGCGGTCCGGCCCCGGGCGCGTCGACGGACTCGGGCACGGGCACCTCGTGGATCGACCATGACGCCATGCCACCCAGGGTCGACCCGTCCGTCGGGCCGGGTCGAGACCTTTAACGATGCGGATCCGTCGCTCCCGACCGGCGCAGCCACCCGTCCGGCGCAGCGGTGCGCGCCGGGGCCGGGCGCCTCCCGCGGGGGCGGGGATACTGGCGGGCATGCTCTGGCTCGAGGTCGTCGGGTGGCTCGGATCGGTCCTGGTCGTCGTGTCGCTCATGCAGGCGCGCGTCCTGCGGTTCCGCGTGCTCAACCTCATCGGGGCGGTGCTCGCGACGGGCTACAACGCGATCGTCGGGATCTGGGCGTTCGCCGTGATGAACGGGGCGATCGCGATCATCGACGTCTACTGGCTGTGGCGCCTGCTGCGCGAGCGGCACGACGAGCGCGCCTACGCGGTCGTCGACGTCGGGACCGGCGACGCGTGGCTGCGGCACTTCCTCGACGTGCACGCGGAGGAGATCGGGCGCTTCCAGCCGGGCTTCGCGCTGGCCGACGACGCGTCGGCGTTCCTCGTCGCGCGCGGCGACGAGGTCGTCGGGGTGGTCGTCGTGCGGGACGTCGGCGACGGGGTCGGCGTCGTCGACCTCGACTGGGTGACCACGCGGTTCCGCGACTTCACGCCGGGCGAGTTCGTGTACCGGCGTTCCGGCGTCTTCGCCGAGCACGGCCTGCGCGAGCTGCACGTCGACCCCGGGCCTGCGATGCGCGAGTACTTCGGCAAGGTCGGCTTCCACCAGACGGCCACCGCGTGGGTGCGCGAGGTCGAGGCGGCCTGACCTCGGCCTGTCGTCCTGAGGATGCGGTCGTCCGGGTATAGAGTTTCGGCCACCCGAACTTTTCAGGAGGAGCGGTGAGCCGAGTCGACGCCGACGTCGAGCGCGCGGAGGCCGTCGGCCCCGGTGGAGGCCGCAAGCCGCGTCGCACGCCGCTGCTGCTCGGGCCCGCGTTCGTCGCCGCGATCGCCTACGTCGACCCGGGCAACGTCGCCGCCAACCTCACCGCCGGTGCGCGGTACGGGTACCTGCTGCTGTGGGTGCTCGTCGCCGCCAACGTCATGGCCGTGCTCGTGCAGTACCAGTCCGCCAAGCTCGGGCTCGTCACCGGCGACTCCCTGCCCGGCGTGCTCGGCAAGCGCATGCGACGCGGTCCGCGGCTCGCGTTCTGGGGGCAGGCCGAGCTCGTCGCCGCCGCGACCGACATCGCCGAGGTCGTCGGCGGCGCCATCGCCCTCCAGCTGCTGTTCGGGGTGCCGCTGCCGCTCGGCGGGCTCATCGTCGGCGTCGTCTCGATGGTCCTGCTCGCCACCCAGAACGTGTACGGCCAGCGTCGCTTCGAGGCCGTCGTCGTCGCGCTCCTCGCCGTCATCACCGTCGGCTTCCTCGTCGGGCTGCTGGTCAGCCCGCCCGACGCGCGCGGCGTGCTGTCCGGGCTCGTCCCGCGGTTCGACGGCACCGACTCCGTCCTGCTCGCCGCGTCCATGCTCGGCGCGACCGTCATGCCGCACGCGATCTACGTGCACTCCGCGCTCGTGCGCGACCGGCACGGGCACGCGCCCGCGGGCGAGGGGCGTGTCCGGCTGCTGCGCGCCACCCGCTGGGACGTCGGCGGTGCGCTCGTCATCGCCGGGCTGGTGAACATCGGTCTGCTGCTGCTGGCCGCGTCCGCGCTGCGCGGCGTCGACGGGACCGACACCATCGAGGGCGCGCACGCCGCGATCGTCTCCGCGCTCGGACCCGCCGTCGGGATCGCGTTCGCCGTCGGGCTGCTCGCCTCCGGGCTCGCGTCGACGTCCGTCGGCGCCTACGCGGGCGCGACGATCATGGAAGGGCTGATCCACCGCCGCATCCCGCTGCTCGTCCGCCGCGTCGTGACCCTCGTGCCCGCGATCGTGCTGCTCGCCGTCGGCGCCGACCCCACGTGGACCCTCGTCCTCAGCCAGGTCGTCCTGAGCTTCGGCATCCCGTTCGCGGTGATCCCGCTGGTCCGCCTGACCCGCGACCGCACCCTCATGGGCGCCGACCGCAACGGCCCGTGGCTGCACGCGGCCCTCGTCGTCGTGGTCGCCCTGGTCGTCGCCCTCAACCTCACCCTCCTCGCCCTCCTCCTGTTCGCCTGACCCCTCCGGGGACCCGTCGTCGCCCGCACGGGCGTCGTCCACGAGCAGATGCCCCTGCGGGCACGGACGGTTCCCGAACGGACAGCCGATCGGCGTGCCCGTCCGGCGGTGGTCGCCGCAGAGTTGTTCGGGACGACCATCGAGCGGAGGACGGATGCCGTCTCACGAGGAGCGCGACTCGTCCCCCGCCCGACGGGCCGCCCCGCGGCCCACGCCCGCACGGGCGCACCCGGACCCGCAGGCCACGGCCGTCGACGTCACCGGCCCGCCGACGTCCCGCGCGCACGTGCTCGCCCTGCAGCGAGCCGTCGGGAACAGGCACGTCGCGGACCTCATGAGCGGGCGGACCGTGCAGCGAGCCGGGACGCTCGACGAACCGGTCGTCGACGCGGTGGAGCAGAGACTCGCGGAGGCCGTGTCAGCACAGCGCAGCGGGGACAGCACGGGCGCTCCGCGCTCCGGTCCACCGGCGCCGAGGGCAGGAACATCGGCCGGGGCGGGGCGCCCACCGGTCGTGCAGCGGATGCGGACCCTCCTGGGAGCCCTGCACACCGCGCTGTTCGGCCGGGCCGGCAACGTGGTGCGTCCGGGGCTCTTCGGTCGCGCGCGCGGCCCCGGTCCCGCGGTGAACCCGGGCCTCGTCGGTCGCTTCCTCCAGCTCCTCGTGCGCCGCGTGCGCCAGGTGCACCAGCAGGCGCGGCCCGCACCCGCTCAGGCCCCGGCCGCCCTGGCGGTCCCGGTCGCCCCGGTGCCCGGGGCGTTCGCCGCCCCGATGGTCTCCGCCGCGATCGTCGCCGCGGCCATGCGCTGGCCCACGCTCCGCCGCATCGCGACGTCGCTCGGGCTCGACCCCGCCGCGGTGGCGCCCACCGTGGCGTCCGCCCTCCCGCCGGGCCCCACCGGCCCGAGCGCCACGGTCCCGAGCGCCACGGGCCCGGGCACGACCGGCCCGAGCACCACGGGTCCCGTCGGCACCCAGGCCACCGGCCCGGCTCCGGTCGGCCCCGTCGGGCAGCCCGGCCCCGGCGGGCCCGGGGGGCCGCCGGCGCGGACCGACACCCTGGTGCCGGGCCTCTACCAGAGCATCGACCCGAAGGCCGGGCTGCCGGGCTGGACCTTCACCGACATCCCGGACGACCGTCCCGACGAGGTCTCGATCGAGACCCTGGTCCGGGCACCCGGCGGGCAGGCGGGCCGGATGGTGCGGACCTACCAGAAGGGGACCAGGACCCTCGTGCTGGCCGAGGCGTTCCTCCACAGGATCCCGAAGCAGGACCGGTGGCTGCCGATCAGCCCGCCCATGACGGCCCGAGGCACACCGCTCGAGACCTACCTGACCATCCGCGCCATGAAGATCCTCGAGGCGACGTACGGCGCGTCGTTCTACGGTCGGAGCCGACCCGTGCACATCAGCACGATCATCAACGAGCGCTCGATGGCCCACATCGGCGCCGCAGCGAAGAAGGGGGTCCCGCTCGACGAGGCTGCCCGCACCTGCCACTCGGTGCAGTACGCCACGAACGCGATCGTGCAGAGCGGCGGCACGATCGAGTCGGTCACGTTCTCGATCGGGACGGGCAGGTGGGTCGAGGCGCGCCACATCAAGGACCAGCAGCTGCTCGCGGACTACCAGCTGGCGCCCGGAGACAAGGTGCCGTACTGGTTCGACATCGACATCGAGGTGAAGGGAGCGACGACGACGTGATGACGTCGGCGCGGACCATGGGAGGAGCACACGCATGAAGGTGCAGCGGGTCGTGGTGGTCACGGGCGGGGCCCACGCCACGAGCGTCACCGACGAGGGCGCGCACGACGTCCCGCTCCGCGAGCTGCTCCGCCTCGACGACCTCGCGGCGGACCTGGGCCGGCTGCTCGACGCGACGGGGTCGGTCACGGACGAGGAGCCGCCGCCGCCGGGCGCGGGCACGCTGGTCGTCGGCGCGATCGGCGTGCTGGACGGGCTCGCGGCCTCGGGCGCGGACATGCGGTGGGTCGTCGGCCTGCGGCTCCAGCGCCTGCGGGCGGTGCGCGACGCCGCCACGTTCGGCCTCGCGGCCGGCGTCGCCGCGGACGACCTGTGGGACTGGGTGCAGGACGGGCGGGGCGCAGCCGTGTACGGCCGGGCGGACGTCGCGCTCGCGCGGCCCGCGGTGGTCGCCACGGACCTCGCCGACACCTTCGGGGAGTACGCCCGCATCACGATGCCGGGCGTGACGGATCTGCCCACGGCACTCGCCGAGTACCTGCGCGCTGCGTGAGCGCCGGCGGCCGGAACGGGCTCGACGCTCTCACCGCCGACCGGCACCGACGAGACGCCCGCTGCGAGGCGCCGGTCGTTCAGGTGGAGGTGACCTCGGCGAGGCGTGACTCGAGGTGGGTGCGTTCCGTCGGGTTGGTGACCAGGGTGAGGGCGTGGCGGTAGGCGGCCGCGGCGGCGGCGGGGCGGCCCGCGCGGGCCAGGAGCTCGGCGCGGACGGCCGGGACGCGGTGGAGCCGGGGGAGCGCCTCGTCGAGTCCGTCGAGCAGTCGGAGGCCGGCGTCCGGGCCGTCGGCCTCCGCGACGGCGACCGCCCGGGCGAGGCGCACGACGGGTGAGCCGGTGAGGCGTTCGAGCTCGGCGTAGCGCGCGGCGACGACGTCCCAGCGGGTCGCCTCCGACGTCGGCGCGGTGGCGTGCTCGGCGGCGACCAGTGCCTGCAGCAGGTACTCGCGGGCGAGCCGGGTCATCGGCGGGCGCGGGCCGGGCGCAGCGGTCGTGCGGCCGGCCGAGCCGTTCGCGGGCGCGACCTCGGGGGTGAGGGTCGACAGGAGCGTGAGGGCCTCGTCGATGTCGTCGTGGCGCCAGCGGCTGCGGTCCTGATCGGGGAGCAGCACGAGCGCGCCGTCCGCGTCGAGGCGGGTGTCGCGGCGGGAGTGCTGGAGCAGCAGGAGCGCGAGCAGCGCGCGGACGACCGCGCGGTCGGGGAGCAGCCCGTCGAGCACGCGGAGCTGGCGGATCGCCTCGTCGCCCAGGTCGACGCGCAGCGGGACGTCGCCCGCACCCGGCTGGTAGCCCGACGTGAAGGTCAGGTAGACGACGGTCGCGACCACGTCGAGGCGTTCGTCGAGCCGGTCGGCCGGCGGTGTCGCGAAGGGGATGCCGGAGGCGGCGAGGCGCTTCTTCGCACGGGTCAGACGTGCCGCCATCGCGGACTCCTGCACGAGCAGCAGCCGGGCGATCTCCGCGGTCGACAGCCCGACGACGAACCGCAGCGTGAGCGCGACGCGGTCGTCGGGGGCGATCGCCGGGTGGCAGCACGCGAAGACGAGCCGGAGCTGCTCGTCGGCGACGTGCGCACCGGGGTCGACGGCAGCGGACGCGGCCGCGCGCATCTCGTCGTCGACGACCATGAGCGGCGCCTTGCGTCGCTGCACCGACTCGGTGCGCAGGCGGTCGAGCACACGTCGACGCGCCGCCGTCAGCAGCCAGGCCCCCGTGTTGGCGGGGACGCCGTCGAGGGGCCAGCGCCGGGCTGCGGACTCGAACGCGTCGGACACCGCGTCCTCCGCGAGGTCCGGCCGCGCGTACTGCCCGATGACCAGGGCGATCAGGCGTGACCAGTGCTGCTGCCACGCGGTGGCGACCGCGTCGGCCGCCTGCTGCTCGGTGCTCGCACCGGGCGCCGAGGTCGGGGCGCCCGCGAGCGCGCTCGCCCGGGTGGACGCGTCCGCTCCCGTCGGTTGCGTACGCGGACCGTCGGCCGGGTCGGGGGCGGTCATGCGGCCACCACCGGGCGCACCTCGAACGTGCCCGCGGGGAGCAGGGTGAGGACGTCGACGAGCGCGTCGAGGTCGGGCGCGTCGAGGACGTGCAGCCCGACGAGCGGTCCGTCCGGTGCGGCGGCAGTCCCGTCCGTGAGGGTCAGCCCTTCCGCGCGGGAACGGACGGTGGTCGCGACGTCGGGGGATCCGAGGGTCTCGTCGAGCACGGTCGTGACGCCGAGCACCGCGGCGAGCGCGGCGAGGTCGTCGCGCGGTGCGCGTGGGGGAGCGAGGATCGCGGCGAGGGCGGCGGCGACCTCGTCGTCGCCGGGACCGGGTCCGTGTTCGGCGGGTGCGGGGCTCAAGCCTGCGGAGGCGGAGCCCCGACGGTCCGGATCGGAGCCACGACCGGCGGACGCGGGTGCCGGATCGGCGGAGGCCGACGCCGGACCGGCGGGCTGCGGGCCCGGGCGCGTGCCGCGCAGCCCGCCGGTCGTGAGCTCGTCGAGGAGGTCCGTCCCGCGTGCGGGCCGGGTCGACGTGCCGCCGTAGCGGAGGACGACGAACCTCATGCGGACGCCCCCCGGTCCGTCGCCGTGGTGCAGGGCGTCGCGAGACTCGGGCGGCGACGGCGGGGCTGCGTGGGCATCGGGGCCTCCTGGCGGTGCGGGGTGTCGGCGGGATGACGGGGGAGCCGTGTCCCGATCGACATCGCCTCAGAAGTCGAGGATCGCGACGGGCCGGACCTCGATCGTGTACGACGGGGGGAGCCGGCGGGCGTGGTCGACGACGGCGTCCTGCGACGCGGCCCCGACGAGGTAGAAGCCGCCGAGCTGCTCGGTGGTCTCGGCGAACGGCCCGTCGGTGGTCAGCCGGTCCTCGCCGGGTCGCAGCGTGGTGGCGGTCGCGGTCGGCCGGAGCGCGTCGCTCGAGAGGATCACGACGTCGTGCTCCGCGGCGTTCTGCTCGTAGTCGCGGTGCCGGACGAGGTAGACCTCCTGCTGCTCGGGGGTGGCGTTCGCCCACAGGTTCTCGTCCTCGTACAGCAGGACCATCCAGCGGTCGCGGTCGTCGGTCATGTCAGCTCCTCGTCGGGCGGGCGGGCCGGCGGCGTGCCGGGTGGGTGAGGTGGGTCGGCCCGGCGTCCAGGGACACCGTGCACCCGGATGACGCGCGGCGGTAGCCGGAATCGACAACGAACCCGTCCCCATTGACAGGCAAGTAGCGACTTGCCTATAACGGTGCCATGCCCGACGAGGTGTACAAGGCGCTCGCGGACCCGACGCGCCGCGTGATCCTCGACGAGCTGCAGGAACGCGACGGGCAGTCGCTGTTCGAGATCTGCTCGCGGCTCGCGATGAAGCACGGCCTGTCGTCGACCCGGCAGGCGATCTCCCAGCACCTCGACGTGCTCGAGGCCGCAGGGCTGGTCGTCGTCCGGCGCGAGGGCCGGTACAAGCTCCACCACCTCGACACGTCCCCGCTCGCCGAGATCACGCGCCGCTGGCCGGTCCGTGACGTCGGTGGCACAGGCGGGAGCGCCCCCAGCGAGACCCACACCCCCGGAGGGACCGACCGATGATCCGCCTCACCGTGACCAGCGTCTTCGTGGACGACCAGGCCAAGGCGCTCGACTTCTACACCCGCGTCCTCGGCTTCGTGCCGAAGAACGACATCCCGCTCGGCGAGGACCGGTGGCTCACCGTCGTCTCGCCCGCCGACCCCGACGGTGTCGAGCTCCTGCTGGAGCCGGACAAGCACCCCGTCGTCGGCCCGTACAAGGCCGGTCTGGTCGAGGACGGCATCCCCGCGGCGTCGTTCGGGGTCGACGACGTGCACGCCGAGTACGAGCGGCTGACCGCCGCGGGCGTGCGGTTCGTGCAGTCGCCGACGGCGATGGGGCCGGTGACGACGGCCGTGCTCGACGACACGTGCGGCAACCTCGTCCAGCTCGCGAGCTGAGCCGCGGTCGGCCAGCCCTGGCGTGCACCGGTGTCGGCCACCGCGCCCCGACGCGTCGGTGAGGCCGCCCCGACGCGTCGGGCGCGCCGTGCGGGGATGTGAGCGCGCACATCGCCCAGGCTTTGAATCGTTCAAACCCGAAACGCTTCACCTGGTGTCCAGGCCTCCCGCGCGGGCGAGCGCTTCCCTAACGTCAGGCGACGACCGACCCCCGCCCGAGGACTGCCGGCCGCGGCGCGGGGTCCGCAGCGCGCGAGCGACGCCGCCCGCGCGCGAACCGAAGGGGAAGCCATGACAGCACGACGGGCGGCCGCGGGACTCCTCGCCGCCGCGACGATGGCGACGGGCGGTCTCGTCGCCGCCGCGGGCGCCGAGGCAGCCGTGGGCTGCCGCGTGACGTACACCGTGACGAACCAGTGGAGCACCGGCTTCGGTGCCGACGTGAAGATCGACAACCTCGGCGACGCCGTGGACGGCTGGACCCTGACGTGGGCGTTCGGCGCGGGCCAGACGGTCACGCAGGCGTGGAACGGGACGGCGTCGCAGTCGGGCGCGACCGTGACCGTCCGCGACGCCGGGTACAACGCCAGGATCGGGACCGGCGGCACCGTGTCGTTCGGCTTCAACGGCGGGTGGAACGGCTCGTCGAACCCCGCGCCGACGTCGTTCGCGCTCAACGGCACGACCTGCACGGGCGGCACCACGCCCACGACGACGCCGACGAGCACCCCGACGTCGACGCCCACGAGCACCCCGACCAGCACGCCGACCCCGACGCCGACGACGACCACCCCACCGCCGTCGGGCGCGTGGCAGGCCGAGGACCTGGACCGCGGACTCATCAGCGTCCGCAGCGGGTCGGGGAACCTCGTCCAGTGGCGGCTGCTCGGGACCGAGTCCGCGTCGACGGGGTTCAACCTGTACCGCGGCGGGACGAAGGTGAACGCGTCGCCGCTCACGGGCGCGACGAGCTACCTCGACGCGGGTGCCGCGGCGAGCGCGACCTACACGGTCCGGGCCGTCGTGGACGGCGCCGAGCAGGCCGCCTCCGAGACGTCCCTGACGTTCGCGAACGGCTACCTCGACGTGCCGATCAGCAAGCCCGGGTCGGACTACGTCGCGAACGACGGCTCGGTCGGCGACCTCGACGGTGACGGCCGGCTCGAGGTCGTCCTCAAGTGGGACCCGACCAACGCCAAGGACAACTCGCAGTCCGGCGTGACGGGCAACGTGTTCCTCGACGCGTACGAGCTCGACGGACGGCGTCTGTGGCGCATCGACCTGGGCCGCAACATCCGGGCGGGCGCGCACTACACGCAGTTCCAGGTCTACGACTACGACGGCGACGGCAAGGCCGAGGTCGCGGTCAAGACGGCCGACGGCACCCGGTCGGGCACGGGGCAGGTGATCGGCAACGCGAGCGCCGACCACCGCAACTCGTCGGGCTACGTCCTGTCCGGCCCCGAGTACTTCACCGTCTTCCAGGGCCAGACGGGCGCGATCGCCGCCACGACCGACTACGTGCCGCCGCGCGGGACGGTGTCGAGCTGGGGCGACTCGTACGGCAACCGCGTCGACCGGTTCCTCGCCGGCACCGCGTACCTCGACGGCGTGCGGCCGTCGATCATCATGGCGCGCGGCTACTACACGCGGGCCGTCGTCGTCGCCTGGGACTACCGCGACGGCAAGCTCACGCGGCGGTGGACGTTCGACTCGAACGCGTCGGGCAACAGCGCGTACGCCGGGCAGGGCAACCACTCGCTGTCCGTCGCCGACGTCGACGGGGACGGCCGGCAGGAGGTCCTGTACGGCGCGGCGGCCATCGACGACAACGGCACGGGCCTGTGGACCAACCGCACGGGTCACGGCGACGCCGGGCACGTCGGCGACCTCATCCCGAGCCGGCCCGGACTCGAGTACTACAAGGTCACCGAGTCGACGAACCAGCCCGACTCCTGGATGGCGGACGCCCGCACGGGCCAGATCCTCTGGAGCACACCGTCGGGCTCGGACAACGGGCGCGGGGTCTCGGGCGACATCTGGTCCGGCTCGGCGGGTGCCGAGTCCTGGTCGTCGTCCGACTCGCAGCTGCGCAACACGTCCGGCACTGGCGTCGCGCGCAAGCCGTCGTCGGCGAACTTCCTGGCCTGGTGGGACGGCGACACGACGCGTGAGCTGCTCGACCAGACGCGCATCGACAAGTACGGCACGGGCGGCGACACGCGTCTGCTGACCGGGTCCGGCGTGCACAGCAACAACGGCACGAAGGCGACGCCGACGCTGTCGGGCGACATCCTCGGCGACTGGCGCGAGGAGGTGATCTGGCCGACGTCGGACGACAGCGCGCTGCGGATCTACGCGACGCCGATCCCGACGGACACGCGGCTGTGGACGCTGCTGCACGACCAGCAGTACCGCGTGGCGATCGCGTGGCAGAACACCGCGTACAACCAGCCGCCGCACCCCGGGTTCGCGCTGGGGGCGCCGTTCACGCTGCCCGCGAAGCCGAACGTGTACCTGCGCTGACGCCGGACGACGACGGCCCGCCCGGGATCCCACCGGGCGGGCCGTCGCACGCACATGCTCGCGGAGGTCTTCCTGCGGGCCGCACGATCGTGCTAGAACTGCCGCATGGGCAAGGGTGACGCGACGCGGCAGGCGGTGGTCGACCGGGCGGTCGAGATCGCCGGGCGCCTCGGCATCGCCGGGCTGACGATCGGCTCGCTCGCGACGGCGACCGAGATGTCGAAGAGCGGGCTCTTCGCGCACTTCCGCTCCAAGGAGGCGCTGCAGCTCGCGGTGCTGGCCCGGGCGCGGGAGAGCTTCGTCGACGAGGTGGTCCGGCCCGCGCTCGCGACGACGCGCGGCGTGCCGCGGGTGCGCGCGCTGTTCGAGCACTGGCTCGCGACGTCGCAGGCCAGCGCGGCAGGATGCCTCTTCGTGTCCGCCGCCACCGAGTTCGACGACGACCCCGGGCCGGTGCGCGACCAGCTCGTGCGCGACCACCGCGACCTCGTCGACTCGATCACCCAGATGTACCGCGCGGGCGTCCAGGAGGGGCAGTTCCGCGACGACCTGTCGCCCGAGCAGTTCGCGCACGACCTCTACGGCGTGATGCTCGGGCACTTCCACGCGCACCGTCTGCTGCGGGACCCCGCGGCCGAGCGGCGGGCGCGCGACGCCTTCGAGCGGCTGCTCGCGGGCATCCGCACGTCGCAGGCCGACGGCGACCTCGCCACCGCCGGCTCCGCAGCAACGCACGGCCGCTGACCGCGGCCAGTTCGTCCGACCGTCCGACGTCAGGAGCTCGCCATGACTGTGGCATCAGCGCAGAAAAGCACGACCGTTCGTTCACATGTACGTCCCCCGCGTGGGCTCCGCACCGCGTTCAGCCTCGCGGAGCGCGTCGCCCCGGCGCTCGTCGCACGAGCCGCCTTCTTCCTCTGGTGCCGCCCGACCGGCACGCGTCGCACGACGACGATCCCCGGCGGTACGCGCTGGACGCTCCCGCTCGGCCGGGGGCACGTCGTCGGGCAGACGTGGGGGAGCGGGCCGCGCGTCTACCTCGTGCACGGCTGGGGCGGGCACCGCGGGCAGCTCGCCGCGTTCGTCGAGCCGCTCGTCGCCGCCGGTCACGAGGTCGTCGCGTTCGACGCGCTCAGCCACGGCGAGTCCGGACCCGGCGCGTTCGGACCCCGGCAGGCGACCATGCCCGAGATGGCCGCGACCCTCGCCGCCGTGGTCGCCGCCCGCGGCCACGCGCACGCGATCGTCACGCACTCCTTCGGCGGCAGCACCACGACGCTCGCGCTCCTGGACGGGCTCACCGCCGACCGCGTCGTGCTCGTCGCCCCCATGGCCGACCCCCTGCCGTACACGCGCGACTTCGCCGAGGTGCTCGGGTTCGGCGAGTCGACCCGGCAGCGGTTCCTCGCGCTCATGGAGCGACGGGCCGGGCGCCCGCTCACCGACTTCGACGTCGCGCGCGGCGTCGAGCAGCTCGACGGGCCGCTGCCCGCGGCGCTCGTCGTCCACGACACGCAGGACAAGGAGGCGCACCACGCCGACGGCGAGCGCCTCGCGCGCTCGTGGCCCGGCGCGCGCCTCGTCACGACCACGGGCCTCGGCCACCGCCGCATCCTCCGCGACCCGGACGTCGTCGCCGAGGTCGTCAAGCACGTCACCGCCGCCTGAGCGCTGTTCCGACGGGGCGAGGCGGGCACGGGAAGCGGCCCGGCGTGTGGTCGCACGTCGGCGGCAGCCAGTCGTCGGCGCGTCGGGGTCTGCCAGACTCGGGCCGTCGGGCGGGCTGCTCACGCCGTCCCACGTCGACGAGGAGTGCGATGACCGAGACGCCCGCCGCCCGGACCGCCGAGCAGCGCGTGGCCGACACGCTCGACCGGCTCCGCACCGACGTCGACCTCTGGGTCGCGACCGCCGACGCCGCGGGCGAGCCGTACCTCCTGCCCCTGTCCTTCCTCTGGGACGGGGAGACGGTCCTCGTCTCGACCACCGCTGCCTCCCCGACCGCGCGAAACCTGGTGGCGAGCGGCCGGGCCCGCCTCGCGCTCGGCGCGACGCGCGACGTCGTGCTCGTCGACGCGGACGTCGAGGCGTCGGACACGGTGCCGGACGACGTCGCCGACGCGTTCGCCGCGGCCACGGGCTTCGACCCGCGCGCCGAGCCCCAGGAGTACACGTGGTTCCGCGCCCGCCCGCGGACCGTCCAGGCGTGGCGCGAGGCGAACGAGCTCGCGGGCCGCACGATCCTCCGGGACCGCGCGTGGGTCACCCGTCCCTGACCGACGGTCAGGGAGCAGGCGACGCGTCGTCAGGCCGGGTCGGGCGCGGTGGCCGGGGCGGGCACGAGGATCTGCGGGCGGGGCACCGGGGGGGCCGTAGCCGCGCGCGCGGGCGCGCACGACGCCCGCCACGACCGCGGGGTGCAGCAGCGCGAGCGGTGACCCGACGAGGTGGTAGAGCCGCCCGAGGACGAGCTGCGCGCGGGTGTGGCCGTGCGCTCCGATGAGGTTGACCTCGCCGATCCACCAGCCCATGGCCCGGTCGACGGGTGAGGGGCGCCGAGCCGACGGCACGAAGGCGCGGTCGACGCCGGTCGCGATGCCCCAGGGGAGGTCGGCGAGGCGCCGGAACCGGCGCACGAGCGCGTGCGCGCCGCCGGGACGGCCGAGCGCCCCGCGTCGGTCCGCGGCCCGCAGCGCGAGCGCCTCGAGCGCGGCGACGGTCACCCCCTGGCCGTAGATCGGGTTGAAGGCGCACAGCGCGTCACCGATCGGGAGCAGCGCGTCGGGCCAGTCGGGCAGCAGGTCGTAACGGTGCCGCTGGTTGCCGGTCTGCCGGTGGACGGCGACCTCGCTCGCGGTGCGGCCGGCGTCGACGAGCTCGGCGAGCGCGGGGTCGGGCAGCTCGTCGAGGAACGCGCGCAGCGCGTCGGCGTCGCGCGGGGGGCGCTGGTCGCCCGCGCCGACGGCCCCGACGATCCAGCGGCCGTCCTCGACGGGCAGCGCGATGCCGCCGGGTGAGCCCGGTTGCGCCTGCACGACGATCCCCGGCACGGCGACGCGGTCGTGCGGCAGGTCGACGAGCCACGAGGCGTACCCGACCCGGGCGTCGATCGTGTCCGTGCGGGCGGGGCTCACCCCGAGGTGCTCGAGCCAGCCGGGCAGGCGTGACGACCGGCCGGTCGCGTCGACCACGAGGTCCGCCGGGACCGGGCCGCCGTCGGCGACCTCGACGGCCCACGGGTGGGAGTCCGGGCCGCCGACCGGCGCGTGGGCGACGCCGTCGACGCGCACGCCCGTCCGCAGCTCGACCCCGGGCAGGGCGAGGACGCGTCGCCGCACGACGTGCTCGAACACCGGGCGGCTCACGGACAGGATCACGAGCTGACGCACGCGAGGGGTCCACCCGGACGCCGCGAGCCACGCGAGGTCGCCGGTGTCGAAGGGCACGGCGCCGGCCGCGAGAAGGTCCGCGCGGGTGCCGGGCAGCAGCTCCTCGACGGCCTCGAGCCCGCGGTGCAGGTAGACGTGCGGCTGCGGGCTCTGCGGGACGCCACGACGCGGCCGCGGTGCGGCGGGCAGGTCGTCGCGCTCGAGCAGCAGGACGGTCCGACCGGGCCGGGCGAGCGCGGCGGCGGCGAGGAGGCCTGCGACTCCCGCGCCGAGGACGACGACGTGGCGCGCGCGTCGGGGCGCCGGGGACGACGTGCTGCGGTCCGGCGACCGGGTCGCCGGACGGGTTGCCGGCGGGGGCGTCGGGCGGTCCGGTCCGGTCGTCGGCCGGGCCGCGGGTGGGCGTCGTCGCACGTGTCCAGGGTCCCCGTGTCCGCGCGGCCTGACCAGGGCCGTCCCGCTGCGTGGTCCGGGTGAGCACCGGGTGAGAAACGTACTCGCGAGTATCAAATGTCGGGGGTGCCCCTCCTGGTCGGGTGTTGCTGCCCGGTACGGCAGCGCACCGGACCACAGCAGGGGGGTGAACAGCAGATGACCATCGAGATCATGGAGGTCGAGGAGATCACCGCGACGCGGATCCACCTCGACCCGGACGCCTACGTCTACGGCGCGGCCTGACGACGTACCGAGGCCGGCCCGGCCACAACCGCCGGGCCGGCCTCCGCGCGTCAGGGCCCCTGCGCCGGACGCGCCCTCGCCCCGCCGCCTGCCCGACGGGCGGCGCCCACTGGCAGCGACGCCGCCGCCCCCGGACCCGAACGAGGACGTCATGGTTCCCCGACTCAAGTCGCTCACGTGCCTCGCCCACGACGGCGAGCTGATCGTCAGCCTCGACCCGAAGACCCGCGTGCGGGTCGCCGACCCGGACGGCCGGGTCCTCGCGCTCCTGCGGCTGCTGCTCGACGGGACACGCGACGTCCCCGCCCTCGCGGCGGCGCTGCGGGCGCAGGGCTTCGCCGCCTCCGACGACGACGTCACGACCGTCGTCCGGCAGCTCGACGGCCTCGGCTGGCTCGAGGACGCGGCCGCCCCCGAGACGTTCGACGCCCACGACCGCGAGCGCTACGCGAGCAACCTGTTCTGGTTCGACGCGTTCACGACGCTCGACGTCCCGCGTGAGGAGCCGCAGCGCCGCCTGCGCGCCGCGCACGTGCTCGTCCTGGGCGCGGGCGGCCTGGGGTCGGCGGCGCTCATGAGCCTCGCGGGGCTGGGCGTCGGCACACTCACGGTCGTCGACCAGGACCGGGTCGAGCTGCGCAACTTCGCGCGCCAGTTCACCTACACCGAGGCGGAGGTCGGGCAGCCGAAGGCGGAGCGGGTCGCGGACTGGCTGCGCGCGTTCGACCCGGCGCTGCACGTCACGGCCGAGCGGCGGCGCGTCGACTCCGAGGAGGAGGTCGCGGACCTGCTGCGCCGGTTCCGTCCCGACCTCGTGGTGCACGCGATCGACGACCCCGCCGAGATCGACCGCTGGGTCAACGGCGCGTGCGTCGCCGCGGGCGTGCCGCTCGTGCGCGGCGGGCTCGCCTACACGCAGGGGCTCTACTGGTCGGTCGACCCGGGTGTCAGCGCCTGCCAGGAGTGCCTCGTGCGGCACCGCGAGCGCCTCGCGGAGGGCGTCGACCGGGTCGCGCTGGAGTGGCCGCTCGTGCTGCGCCAGGAGCACCGCAACCGCGGGATCGGGCCCGTCGCGCAGGTGCTCGGCGGGCTCGTCGCGATGGAGGCGATGCGCTACCTCACCGGCCTGACGCCGCCCGCGGCGGCCGGTCGCTACCAGCTCCTCGACCTCGGCGGCGACGGCGCGACCCGCACCGACCCGTGGCCGGCCGACCCCGACTGCCCGGTCTGCGCGACGGCTCCCGCCCGCGCTGCTCGCGCCGCGGCCTGAGGTCCGACGATGACGACGACGCTCGACGCCGACCTCGTCACCCCGTCGTCCGTCCTGCGGCTCCACGACCTCACGACGACCCCGCAGGGCGACCGCGTCGTCGTCGGGCATCCGGCGACGGGCCGGTTCGTGGCGCTGCCGGCGGTCGGCGCGCAGGCGCTGGCCCTGCTCGCGCAGGGGCGGACGGTCGCCGACGTCGAGCGTGCGGTGACCCCGCCCGACGCACCCGAGCCCGTCGACGTCCTGTCGTTCGCGCGCTCGCTCGTCCGGCTCGGCTTCGTCGCGGCGGTCGACGAGTCTGCCGTCCCGGCACCGGCACCGCAGGACGTCGGCCCCGCCGGCACGGGCTGGGCCGTCGCCCCGCGGATCCGGCTCCCCTGGTTGTTCGGTCGCACGGCGGGCGTGCTCGCCCTGCTCGCCACCCTCACGTCGACCGTCCTCGTCGCCGCCGTCCCGCGCGTGCGCCCCGACGCGCTCGACCTGTTCTTCCTGGCGAGCCCCGCGCAGAGCATCGCCGCGGTCGTCGTCGTGACGTACGTGCTGGCGGGCGTGCACGAGCTCGCGCACGTCCTCGCGGCGGCCGCGCTCGGCGTCCCGGCGCGGCTGCGGGTGACCCGCCGGACGTACTTCCTCACGTTCGAGACCAACCTGACGGGCCTGTGGGCGCTGCCGCCGCGTCGCCGCGTCGGGCCGCTGCTGGCCGGGATGGGCTTCGACGCGTTCGTGCTGGGCGCGGCGCTGGCGCTGCGCACCGCGGGCGTCGGCCCGGACGCGTTCCTCGCGGCGGTCGTGATGATCGAGCTCACGGCGATCGTGGTGCAGCTCTTCGTGTTCCTGCGGTCCGACGTCTACGCCGTGATGACGGCCCTGCTGGGCTGCACGTCGCTCGACCGCACGACGCGCCTGCTGCTGCGGAGGTCGGTCCGTCGGCTGACCCCGGAGCAGGCGGCGGCGCTCGCGGCCGCACCCGCACGGGACCTGGCGGTGGCGCGCTGGTACCGGTGGGTGCACGTGACGGGGTACGCGCTCGCCGCGGCGTTCTTCGTCGCGGTGTTCCTGCCGTCGACGTGGTTCATGCTGCGCTGGGTCGTCGAGTCGGTGCTGGTGCACGGGCCGTCGACGTGGGCGTTCTGGGAGGCGCTGCTGCTGGGCGTCGTCGTCCTGTCGCCGCGGGCCGTCACGGGCGTGGTCGCGCTGCGCGACCTGCGGGCACGTCGTGCGCGGGCCGTCACTCCGGCTCGGGTGCGTCCTGCTCGTCGGCGTGCGCGACGTGCCGCAGCTGCGACCAGATGAGGACGACGAACACGGCCGACCCGACGAACGCGAACCAGAACGGCGCCGTCACGCCGTAGTGCTGCGCGAGGACACCGCCGATCCCGGCGCCGACGACGAGCCCGCCGAAGACGCCGACCAGGTTGACGCTGCCGACCCGCCCCTGCAGGACGGTCGGGACGGCGCGCTGCCGGATGGTCACGGACGTGGTGCCCCAGACGAACGCGTGCGCGCCGAACACGAAGAACACGCCCATCGCGAACCAGGCCGTGGTGGTGAGCGCGAGCGCGAGGTGCGTGAGCGTCTCGATGACGAGGCCGATCCGCATGAGGTTCGCGAGGCTGATCCGGCGGGTGAGCCACCCGTAGCCGAACGTCCCGACGAGCCCGCCGACGGCCTGCACGGTCGTGACGAGCCCGAAGCCGACGGCGCCGAGGCCGAGCCGCTGCTGCGCGTACAGGACGAGCACGGACCACGCGGCCCCGAAGGTCACGTTGAAGATGAAGATCGTCAGGACGAGCGTGCGGACGGCCGCGTGGTGCCGGACCCAGCGGACACCCTCGGCGATGTCGTGGCGGATGTGCGTCGCGACCCGCTCGGTGTGGACGGGCGGCAGCCTCAGGCGGGAGATCATGACGGCGCCGGCGGCGACGAGCAGGGCGTCGGCGAAGAACGGCGTCGCCTGCCCGGCCGCGAACAGCGCCGCGCCGATCGGCGGGCCGACGAGCTGGTTGACGGTGACGAACCCGGCCTGGATGCGGGAGTTCGCGACGGCGAGGTCGTCGCGGTGCACGAGCATCGGCACGAGGGTCGAGGACGCGTTGTCGGCGAACGTCTCGGCCGTGCCGAGCAGGAACATCGCGACGAGGACGAGCGCGATCGGGGCGGCGTCGACGAGGACGGCGGTCGCGAGGAGCGCGAGGACGACGGCCCGGACGGTGTCGACGGCGATGACGAGCCGACGGCGGTCGAGCCGGTCGGTCAGCGCCCCGGCCCAGAGCCCGAACAGCAGGGGCGGCAGCCACTGGAGGAGCGCGGCGCTCGCGACGAGGAACGCGTCGTCGGTCCGCGACGCGACCAGCAGGGGTCCGGCGGCGAGGACGATGCCGTCGCCGAGGTTCGTCGTCCACGACGAGGCGAGC
This sequence comes from Cellulomonas algicola, assembly GCF_003851725.1. Taxonomy (GTDB): domain Bacteria; phylum Actinomycetota; class Actinomycetes; order Actinomycetales; family Cellulomonadaceae; genus Cellulomonas; species Cellulomonas algicola. The sequence continues at coordinate 21,306 of NZ_BHYL01000044.1, forward strand.
AGCCACCGGAACCCGGTGCCGAGCCTGTGCGGGACGACGGACTCGACGATCCGCGACGACACGCCGAGCACGGTAGCCCGGCGTGCCGTCCCGCTCACAGCCGATACGCGGACCGCAGACGCGGCCTGGAGGAGCCGACGGGGTCAGCCGACGACGGCGGGCTGCGGCATCGCCGGTCGGGCGGCCGACGTCCGCACGCCGACGACCAGCAGGTAGAGCAGCAGCCCGATCTCGGCGACCGTCGCCGGCAGGACGAGCAGCGTCTCCACGGCCTCGGGCCATGCCGATGATTGCGCGGAACCCTCCAACGATGCCGTCAGCGCAGCGCCGCGAGGAGCTCCGGGTCGTCCATGCCCGGCACCGCGTACCCCGTCGCGTCGTCCCAGGGGACCTGCTCGCGGTCGAGGCGCACCGACCACCACGCGTCGGGCACCGCGCGACGCAGCTCGGTCAGCGTCGCGCACCAGTGCAGCAGGGATGTGAGCGCGTGCAGCGGGTGCACGGGGAGCTCCGTCCGGCCGCGCAGCACGACGGCCTCCGGCAGGTCGGTGTCGGGCACGAGACGCGGAGCGCCGTCCGGGGCGCCGGCGTTCCCCTGCTCGACGAGGCGGGCGACCCGTGACAGCTCCTCGGGGTCGAGGGGCGTCGGGCGCTCGGCGATGTACTGGAGGGTGACGGCCACGGCCGCACAACCTACTGCCTGGTACCGCCCCATTGTGACGGTTCGCCCCCAATCCTCCGGTTCGTCGCCGGACCGTGACCCGGGACCGGCGCGGGCGGGGTGACGGCGCGCCTGGACAGCCGTCCGGGTGTGACGAAGATGGCCCTTTCGGCCCAGGCCACGAGCGTCCACATGATGGGACGATGGAGGGGCCGGTGACCCCGGCGACCCCGCATCCCCGGGCGTCCGTGCGACGCCCCCCGCGCACTCACGAGGAGCGTCCCGATGGCCACCGACACCCTGCCCGGACCCGTCACCGCCCGCCACGACGAGCCGATCGGCCAGCGCGTCGCCGCGCTCGTCGACACCGTCCGCTGGGCTCCCGCCCCGCGCTTCGAGGGCACCCCGGCGAACCGGTGGCGCTTCGTCGCGTACCTCGGCGGCAGCATGCTCGGCTGGACCGCCCTCGGCCTCGCCGTCACCGCCGGCCTGGGACGCGTGCTCGGTCTTTCCTGACCCACTGCTCCGGTCGGGCGAATCGGACGCCGAACCCTCAAGTCGGGCATATCGGCGCCGATAGCGTGCGCGCCGTGCCCGTCGCCGTCGCCACCTCCCCGCTCGCCGTCGTCCCCGACGCGCGCGTCCTCGCCCCCGCCGCACCGCCGGCACCGGTCGCGGCCCCGCGCGGAATGCGCCACCAGCGACGTCGGCTGCACGCCGCGCTCGGCCCGCGGGTCATGCGCGCCGTGGTCGTGACCGCGACGACGCTCGCGCTGGTGCCCGCGCTGTCCCTGGTCGCCGGCGCGAGCGGTGCGGTGAGCGGTGCCCCGACGACGACCGCCCTGGGTGCCGTCGCGCAGGGTGGGCTGCTGGTCGCCGCGCTCGTCGCGGTCGCCGTGTGGCTGTCGGGCAGCGCCGTCGGCGTCCCGGTCGGCACGGTCGCCGCGTGGCTCGCGCTGCGGCCGCTCGCGGTGCGCGACCTGCGGCGGCTCGAGGCGGCGCTCGCCGGGGTCACCGTGGTGCAGGGCGTGGGCATCCGCCCCGGGTACGGGCGCAGCCGCGCGGTCGAGCTCGCCGACGGGTCGGTCGTCACGATCACGCGACTCGTCGAACGGGACGACCGGGGCCGTCAGGTCGGCTTCACGCGGTCCGGCGGTGTCGACCGGGTCAGCCGTGCCGCCGCCGCGATGGCGCTCACCGCGCACCAGCAGGCCGTCGGCGAGACGCCCTGGTTCCCCTCGCTCGTCGACGGTCGTCGGCCGCAGCGGTGGGGGACGTTCGGCACCACGCCCTGAGGGCGACGCTCCGGGACGGCACATCGTGCCGAGGTCCGAGCAGCGCGCCGCGGACCGCCGGGGCCGTCGCCGTCCTGACCGGCGCGGCGGCGACCCCGGCTCCCGTGGTCGGACGCGTCAGGGGCGCGTCGCGAGCCAGGTCTCGAACGCGTCGAAGGACGTCGCCCGCCCGAGGAACCGCTCGACCAGGTCAGCGGCGTCGGCCGTGCCGCCGGGCGCGAGGATCGCGTCGCGGTAGCGGCGCCCCACCTCCGGGTTCATCAGGTCGTCGCCGAACGCCGTCCGCAGGTCCTTCGCGATGACCAGGCTCCAGAGGTACGTGTAGTACGCCGGGCCGTACCCCTCGAGGTGCCCGAAACCGGTGACCTGGTGCGTCTCCGGCAGCGCCGCGTAGGGCCCGAACCGCGCGTCGATCTCGGCCGTGTACGCGTCGAGGTCCTCGGGTGGCGCCGCGTGCAGCCCGTACGACAGGGCCGTGAAGTTGAGCTGCCGGCGCGTCCACGCCCCGCGCCCGAACGCGTCTGCGCGACGCATCCGCTCGACGAGGTCCGTCGGGATCGGCTCGCCCGCGTCGTCCGTCGCGAACGTGCGCAGCACGCCCGGGTCCCACGCCCACTCCTCGAGCAGCTGGCTGGGCGCCTCCACGAAGTCCCACTCCGTCGCGACGCCCGTGAACGCGGCCCAGCGCTGCGCGCCGCCAACGATCTCGTGCACCAGGTGCCCGAACTCGTGGAAGAACGTCACGACGTCGTCGTGCTCCATCGTGCCCGTCGGGAAGTTGCACACCAGCACGCCCTCGGGCAGGTGCTCGCCCACGACACCGGGCACGAGCGGGAACTGTGCGGCGTGGTTGAACTTGCCGGGCCGCGGGTGCATGTCGAGGTAGACGCGGCCGATGCGCTCGCCGTCCGACTCGACGTCGAGGACGTCCACGTCGGGGTGCCACGTCGGCGCCTCGACCGGCACGAACGTCAGCCCGAGCAGTCGGCTGACCGTGCCGACGACGCCGTCGCGGACCTGCGGGTAGCGGAAGTAGCGGCGGACCTCCTGCGCGTCGACGTCGTACTGCTCGCGCCGCACGACCTGGTCGTAGTAGAGGCTGTCGGCCGGGGTGACGGCGGCGGCCTCCGGGTCGTCCGCGCGGAAGCGGGTCAGCAGCACCTCGACGTCGTCGCGCGCGCGGTCCGCCGTCAGGCCGTCGAGCCGGTCGACGAAGTCCCTGATCGCCGCGCCCGAGCCGATCATCTTGACCTCGGCGTCGTAGCTCGGCCAGTCCGCGTACCCGAGCAGGTGCGCACGCTCGTCGCGCAGGCGCAGCAGCTCCGCGAGCACCGGGCCGTTCTCCGGCCAGGCGGTGCGCAGGTACTCCGACGTCAGCGCCGCGCGCACCGACGCGTCGCGCGCGTACGTGCGGACCGGGATGAGGTCGGGGTAGTCCGTCGTCAGCGTGACGAGGCCGTCGTCGCCCGCGGGGTGCTCGGCGCGGAAGTCGTCGGGCAGCCCGTCGAGCTGCTCGGGGCGGACCTGGATGCGGCGAGTGCCCTCGCGGATGTTGCGCGCGAACTCCAGCCCGAGCTCGGTGCACCGCTCGGCGAGCGCCTTGAGCCTGGCGCGCTGCTCGTCGGACTGGTCGACTCCGGCTCGGCGGAAGTCGCGCAGCACGTGCTCGCGCAGGCGGCGGGCGTCGTCGTCGAGCCCGTCCTCCGTCGTCGCCGCCAGGACCTCCCACAGGTCGCGGTCGAGGCCGCGCGACGTCGCGAGGTCCTCCGCGGCCTGCGCGCGCTCCTCCGCGGCGGACCGCAGGTCGGCGTCCGGGTGGACCTCCGCGAGCAGGTGCGCGGCGGCCGATGCGCGCCCCAGTGCCAGGTCGCTGCGGTCCCACAGGTCCAGCACCTGCGCGGTCGTGCGCGCGGTGCCGTCCTTGAGGGTCGCCAGGTGGGCGCGGGCCGTGTCGAGGGACGCGTCGACGGTCTCGGCGAGGAACGCCGGCCAGGCGTCGGCGTCGGTGGGGAAGCGCGTAGGAGCGGCAGTCATGCGCCGACGCTACACACGCCGCCCGTGCCGTCGGCCAGAGAAAACGGGTGGATGCGGCGTAGGGCGGACGGGTACGACGGCCGTGCCGGGGCGCGACCCTCCGACGCGTGCGACCCGTGCGCACGGAGGTCTCTCACACGGGCACGACGCCCGTGTCGGGGGATCGGCCCGTCAGGCAGTAGACGAGGCCGGCCGGGTCACGCATGACCGTCCACCGTGCGAAGCGCGCGACGACCTCCGCGCCCTGGTCCTCGTGCTCCGCGACGACGTCGTCCCGGTCGGGGCCGGCCGCCGCGACGTCCACGTGCGCCGTCACCTCCGCCCGTCCGTCGTCGTCGCCCAGACGCTGGAGGAGGAGCCGCACCGGCATGCCGTCCGGCCGCGCGAGCGGGACGAGCTCGCGCGTGGTGTCGCCCGTGACGGCCCACCCGGTGAGCGCCGACCAGAACGCGCGCTCGCGGTCGACGAGGGGGGCGGGGATGTCGAGGCAGAGCTGGTCGACGCGCGCCCGCCCACCGCGCGGTCCGTCGACGGGTGCCGGCCGCCGACGCTCGCCGCCGTCGGGCACGACGCAGAACACGAAACCGCCGGGCGACGCGAGCACGACGTGCTCCTCGCGGTGCAGCTCGGTCGCACCCAGCGCGACGGCGTGGGCGGCCGCCGCGGACACGTCGTCCACATGCAGGTCCAGGTGCACGCGCGGGCCGTCGTCGAACCGCTGCACCCGCAGGAACGCGTCGCCGTCCCCGGGGAGCAGCGTCGCGAACTCGCCGCCCGGCCCGCGCGGCGCCGACAGGTGCGTCGCGGTCACCGCCTGCCAGAACGCGACCCCGTCGGGGAACCGGTCCTCGGGCAGGTCGAGGAAGATCGTCGCCCACACCACGCGCACGTCGTCGCGCCTCCTGTCGCCGGTCCGCCGTTCGTCCGCCCGTCGTGCCGTGCGGTCGACCTCCGAGCAGGCCGCTCCGCCGTCAGCGGCGACGGGCGAGCGTCGCGAGGTCGAGCGCGTCGATCATGACACCCGTGTCCTCCCGGACCCAGCGCTCGCCGGTCGCGCGGTGCTCGTCGGGGCGTGCGAACCGGTAGCGGTACGTGCGGGCGCGGACCCAGCGGGGCGGCTCGCCGTCGAACGGGTCGTGCCGCAGGAGCCGGAGCGTCGCGCGGTCGGCCTCGAGGAGCTTGACGAGGAACGGCACGAACCAGCGCAGCTGCGCCGACGACCCGAGCGCGAGGAACCACATGCCCCAGTCGAGCCGCAGGTGGTACGGCGCGAACTGGCGGGGGAGCCGGCGGACGTCGCCGGGCTTGCCGTGGAACCCGTACTCCTCCCAGCGGGCGCCCGGGCCGGGGTCGGCGTCACGTGTGCCCTCGACGGCGACCTCGGTGCGCTGCCGGGTGATCGTCCCGAACGCGCCGTAGGCGTTGATCAGGTGCCAGACGTTGAACGACGCGTTCATGCGCTGGTGCTTCGAGACGAGGTTCCGCAGCGGCCACCACGACAGCACGACGCACAGCGCGGACACGGCAAGGGCGACGACGACGTAGGCGACCGGCTCATCCCGGGCCGGTGGCGTGCTGGGCAGGTCGACGCCGAACGGGCGGAGCACCGCGGCCCAGGAGGCGTCGTCGATCGCGGAGAGCGCGAGCACGATCGTCAGCCAGTTGAGCCACGCGAAGTTGCCGGACAGCACGAGCCAGAGCTGCGTGACCACGACGACCGCCGCCGCGATCGCCGCGACCCGGCCGGGGACCAGCAGGAACCACGGCACGACGAGCTGCGCGACGTGGTTCGCGGCGACCTCGACGCGGTGCAGCGGACGGGGGAGCAGGTGGAACAGGCGGCTGAGCGGGCCGGGCATCGGCTGCGTCTCGTGGTGGTAGGAGAGCGCCGTCAGGTCGCGCCACGCAGGGTCGCCGCGCCACTTGATGAGCCCGGCGCCGAGCTCGAGCCGGAACACGAGCCACCACAGCAGCACGAGCACCGTGATCGGCGGCGCGACGTCGTCGGACCCGAGGAACGCGACGAGGAATCCGGCCTCCAGCAGCAGCGACTCCCAGCCGAACCCGTAGAACACCTGCCCGACGTTGACGACCGACAGGTAGAGCACCCACAGGACGAGGAACGCGACCGTGGGCACCCACCAGGACCCCCGCTGCGGGAGCCCGACGACGAGCGAGACGGCGACGGCCAGCCCGACCCAGCCGAGCACGACGAGCCGCCGGTCCGAGTACCGGCGCAGCAGGCTCGGCGACGACCGCCACGGCACGCGCGCCACGAACGACGGCACCGGCAGCAGCCCGTGCTCGCCGAGCAGCGGCCGGAACTGGCGCAGCACCGCGACGAACGCGACGACGTACACGGCGGCGACCCCGCGCTGCACGGCCGCGCGCGCCACGGTGTAGCCCTCGGCGTCGAACCACTCCACGCGCACCACTCCCGTCGTCCAGCGTGCGCGCCGGGCGACGGGTGCGCGACCGGGTCAGCGAGCCGTCGGTGGAGCGCTCATGACGGACACCCGCCGTCGAGCGCGGCGCCGTCGGGCGCGACGTCGTCAGGCGCGGACGAACGGGATCGCGCCGACGGTCCGCGTGACGTCGCCTCGCGACGCCCGGTTGGCGGAGGCGATCGACAGCACCAGCCCGTAGATCACCAGCAGCACCAGCAGACCCATCGCGGTGCTCACCGGGCTCGCGAGCGGCACGGGCTCGTCGCTCGCGAACGTCATGAGCAGCACGACGTGCACCGCCAGCAGCACGGCCGTGTAGAGCAGCTGGCTCAGGTGCCAGTTCACCGCCCGCCGCACGACCTCGTGGCCGGTGGGCGTCAGCGTCTTCCGCACGGCGGCCCGGTACCCGAGCGCGCCCGCGACGACCAGCAGGTTGCTGAGCAGCGGAACGCACAGCAGCAGCCCGAGACCCCACCACCACGCACCCGCGCCGGTCGTCGGCGGTCCGCTGACGGGAGCCTCCTGCCCGGGCGGCAGCGGCGGCGGCACACGGTCGTACGGGGTGTTCGGCCGACGCGGGTCGTCGGGGCCTGAGGGCTGGGGCGCGGTCCACTCGGTCACGCACCCATCCCATCAGGTCACCGACGGTGGTCGCCGCCCGACGAGACGCGCGCCGAACGCGCCATCAGGCACGTCTGAAGCCCTCGAAGCGCACACGACGTTGCGTTCGGCGGGTCGAGGAGAGGCGGGGGGGCAGACGGCGGCGCCCGGGTCCGTCGGGGTGCCGACGGCCCGGGCG
>NZ_BHYL01000045.1 GCF_003851725.1 Cellulomonas algicola
CTCGGGGAGGTTCCGCGGCCGCGTCCGGCAGCGCCGACGCGTCCACGACGTTCGGGCGTGCCGTCACGACGTACACCGCGGGCGGGCGGGGCCTGACCGGCCGCGGAGGCCCGGTCGCGCCGCCCGTCGTCTCGTCGAGCTCGGCCGCCCGGTTCGAGGAGCGGGCGCGTGCGCGCCGGTCGCGCTCGCGGCGCAAGGTCGCGGCGGTCGCCGGGGGAGCGGTCGCGGCGGGCGCGCTCGGGTGGCTGCTGCTGCTGTCGCCGGTGCTCGCGCTGGACCCGCAGGACGTGCGTGTCGAGGGTGCAGGCACGGTGGTCGCGGTCGACCAGGTGCTCGACGTCGTGGACGCGCACGCCGGCACGCCGCTGCCGCGGCTCGACACCGTGCGCCTGCGCGACGAGGTGCTCGAGGTCCCGGGCGTGCGCGAGGCGCGCGTGACGCGTGGCTGGCCGCACGGGCTGCTCGTGGTCCTCGTCGCGCGCGAGCCGGTCGCGGCGGTGCCCGAGCCGGCCGAGGGCGGGTTCGCGCTCCTCGACATGGAGGGCGTCCAGGTGGGCCGGGTCGACACCGCCCCGGACGGGCTCCCGGTGGTCGACGTGCCGGTCGGTGACGCGCGCACGCTGTCCGCGGTCCTCGCGGTGCTCGAGCAGCTGCCCGCCGACCTGCTGGCGCAGGTGCAGGGCGTGTCAGCGCGCACGCAGGACACGGTCACCATGCAGCTGCGCGACGGTGTGCGGGTGGACTGGGGGTCCGCGTCGGAGACGCCGCTCAAGATCGCGGTGCTGTCGACGCTGCGGTCGTCGGCCGCGGCGGCGGGGGCGACGGTGATCGACGTCTCGGCCCCGCGGCTGCCGATCACGCGGTGACGGGTCGGGCGGCGCGAGGGCGTCCGGAACACGTCGCGCGACACGCGGCGTGGTGCGTTGAACACGGCGCGTGCGGCACCTAGCGTCACGCACTGACAGCACGCCTGACATAACTCTAACCCTCAACCTGAACCTGAAGGTTGAACCTCGACCGCGGCGTGTCGCGGTCACCCTCGCGGGCAGCACCCCGCGACCGGCTCGGAACGAGAGGCACCCACCGTGGCAGCTCCGCAGAACTACCTGGCGGTCATCAAGGTCGTCGGCATCGGCGGCGGCGGCGTCAACGCCGTGAACCGCATGATCGAGGTCGGCCTCAAGGGTGTCGAGTTCATCGCCGTCAACACCGACGCCCAGGCCCTGCTCATGTCGGACGCCGACGTCAAGCTCGACGTCGGCCGCGAGCTCACGCGCGGGCTCGGCGCGGGCGCGGACCCCGAGGTCGGCAAGAAGGCCGCCGAGGACCACGCCGAGGAGATCGAGGACGTCCTGCGCGGCGCCGACATGGTCTTCGTGACCGCGGGCGAGGGCGGCGGCACGGGCACCGGCGGCGCGCCGGTCGTCGCGCGCATCGCCCGCTCGCTCGGCGCCCTGACGATCGGTGTCGTGACGCGTCCGTTCACCTTCGAGGGCCGACGCCGCTCGGTGCAGGCCGACACGGGCATCGAGGCGCTGCGCGCCGAGGTCGACACGCTCATCGTCATCCCGAACGACCGCCTGCTGTCGATCTCCGACCGCAACGTGTCGGTCCTCGACGCGTTCCACTCCGCCGACCAGGTGCTGCTGTCCGGCGTGCAGGGCATCACCGACCTCATCACGACCCCGGGTCTCATCAACCTCGACTTCGCCGACGTGAAGTCCGTCATGCAGGGCGCCGGCTCGGCGCTCATGGGCATCGGGTTCGCGCGCGGTGAGGACCGTGCGGTGCAGGCCGCCGAGATGGCGATCTCGTCGCCGCTGCTCGAGGCCAGCATCGACGGCGCGCACGGCGTGCTGCTGTCGATCCAGGGCGGCTCCGACCTCGGTCTGTTCGAGATCAACGAGGCCGCGCGCCTCGTGCAGGAGGCCGCGCACCCCGAGGCGAACATCATCTTCGGTGCGGTCATCGACGACGCCCTGGGCGACGAGGTCCGCGTGACCGTCATCGCGGCCGGTTTCGACGGCGGCGGCCCGGTCGTGCGCCGCGACTCGCGCGCGCTCGGTCAGGTCAGCGGCGCGTCCGTCCGCTCCGTCCCGTCGGTCCCGTCGGTGCCCACGCCGCGTCCCGTCGTCGACCCCGAGGACGAGGTCCTGCCGGTCGGCGCGTACGGGCAGTCGCGCACCGCGCGCCCCGCGCCGCAGCCCGAGGTGCCCGCGTTCCTGTCCACCGAGGCCGAGCCCACGCCGATCACCGGCGCGCTCGAGGTGCCGCGCATCTTCACCGAGGACGCGGCCCGCCGGGAGCGCGAGGAGCTCGACGTCCCCGACTTCCTCAAGTAGCGGTGCCGCGCGAGCTCGCCGTGCTCGCCGTGGACCTCGGCCCGGGCGTCCGGGCAGGGTTCACGACGCGGGCCGGCGGCGTGAGCCGTGCGCCGTACGACGCGCTCAACCTCGGTGCGGGCGTCGCCGACGACCCGTCGGCCGTCGCGGAGAACCGCCGCCGCATCGCGCGCTGGGTCGGCGCACCGGTGGCGTACGGCACGCAGGTGCACGGTCGGCAGGTCGCGGTCGTGCGCGCCCCGGCCGAGGACGACGACCCGCTCGCGTCGGTCGGCGAGGTCGACGCGCTCGTCGGCGTCGCGCCGGGTGTCGCGGTCGGCGTGCTCGTCGCGGACTGCGTGCCCGTGCTGCTCGCCGACGCCGAGGCCGGCCTGGTCGCCGCGGTGCACGCCGGTCGGCGCGGGCTGGTCGCGGGCGTCGTGCAGGCG
>NZ_BHYL01000046.1 GCF_003851725.1 Cellulomonas algicola
GATGCGGGCCGCGTCGGGCTCGACGCCCGCGGCCGGGTCCGCCGCGCGGAGCCGGGCGAACGCGACGTCGTCACCGCGCGCGTCGCCCGCGGCCGCGCCGGGCCCGGCTCCTGCTGCGGACCGGGACGCCTCGGTCGGCGGGGTCGACGGCGCGTCCGCCGGGGTGGCCGGCTCGTCGGCCGGGGTGCTCGGGTGCTTCTCGTCGGACACGGTGTCTCCTGGGGCGCGTCGGGAACCTGCTCTGCCCTGCTTGTGTGGCGACCGGCCCACCCCTTGCACCGACGGCCCGCACCTCACCCGGTGCAGGCGTCCGCCGGGCTGAGGTGTGCGCCGGGGTCAGACGTCCGCCGGGCTCAAGCGCGTCCGCCGGGCTCAAGCGCGTGCGCCGGGCTCAAGCGCGTGCGCCGGGCTCAAGCGCGTGCGCCGGGCTCAAGCGCGTGCGCCGGGCTCGACCGTGCGCCGGGCTCAGGCGTCGGTCGCGTCGAGCGCGTCCCACGCCTCGCGGAGCCGAGCGCGGGCCCGGCTCAGCGCCGCGTCCGCGCCGCCGCGGGAGATGCCGAGCACGTCGGCGAGCGCCTGACCGGCCAGCCCCTCCCACGCGTTCAGCAGCAGGATCTGCCGGTCACGCGGCGCGAGGGCGCCCAGGACCCTGCGGACCTGCTCGTCGCGCACCGCGACCACGGCCGGGTCGGTGAGGTCGAGGGTCTCGGGCACGTCCGCCACCGGCACGGGCCGGGCCTTGCGGACATGGTTCGCCAGGACGAAGCCCGCGGTCCGGTAGAGCCACGGCAGCTCGGCACCGCGCGGCACGTCGTCGCGTCGCCGCCACGCCACGGTGAGCACGTCGGCGGTCAGGTCCTCCGCGTCCTGGCGGCCGACGCGTCGCACCAGGAACCGGTGCACGGCCGTCGCGTGCGCGCGCACGATCCCGTCGAACCACGTCCGGTCCGCCGGGTTGACCGGCCCCGACGCCCCGCCGGCCTCGGCACCACCGTCGCGCGTGGGGTCGTCGTCGCGCGGACCGGAGGCGCCCAGCGGCGGCTCGTCGGCGGTCACGTCGTCGACCGGTGTGCTCGGTGTCGGCGTCGGCACGGTGCTCCCGGGGGTCGTCGGAGGGTCCTCACCTGCTCTCTGTGCCGGGACCCCGCGATCTTGCACACGGCCGACGACTTCGTCGGGACGGGTTACGCGACGGCGACCGCGACGGCCCGCCGCGCCTCGTCGAGCGCACCCGCGAGCGACCGGCGCGCGGCGACGGCGTCGAGTCGCACCAGCCCGGGACGGCCGGACCGGCCGAACTCGTCGACCAGCTCCGCGAGCAGGTCCCGCTCGACGAGCGGCTCGTCGACCTCGAGGACCGTGCCGTCGGCGTCGTGCACGACGTACGTGACGTGCGGGACGAAGCCCTGCGCGGGCGCGACCCGGAACCACGTGCCGTCGACCACGACCGGTCCGGGCATCGTGCGGCCCGCGACGCGGATCCCGCGCAGCGCGGCGCGGACCGACGCGGCGTCCTCGGCAGACAGCCCGTCGCACGCGTCGAGCTCGTCGAGGTCGACCAGCACGACGCACGCCGGACCCGGCTCGTCCCCGCCGGGGTGCCAGGCGGCGTCGAGCTCGAGGGTGAGGAAGCCGTCGTGGACCGCGAACGCCGAGCGGACCGCGTCGAGGCGCGCCGCGACGTCGAGCCCGCGCAGCGGGTTGCGGCGCGAGTCGCACACCGACCCGCACGAGCAGGAGATCGTCACCATGCGCACCAGGGTGCCTCCGACCACCGACATCCGCGCGGACGACGGGCGGCGCGGCGGCGATCCGCGGCGCGCGACGACGGGGTCGTCGTCGCCGCGCAACCGCCCACGGGTCACGCCGGTCCGGGCGGCCCGACGAGCCGTCAGAGCCCGTCGGCCACGATCGCCGTCGCCCGCAGCCACGCGTCGCGCGTCGACGGGTTCAGGGCCTCGTAGTCGATGGGGCCGCCGGACACGAGCGCCTTGTCGTGCGGCACCTCGACGACCGCGCGCGTCAGGGCGCCGAAGTGGCCGCGCAGCCGCGTGCGCAGGTCCTTGTCGACCTTGGGCGACGGCGCGGACAGGATCGTCACGGCCTTGCGGACGGCCTCCTCGTGGCCCTTGGCGCGCAGCGCGTCGAGCGCCCACGCCGCCGACTGCGCGGTGTCCTCGCGGATCGTCGAGACGACGACGATCTGGTCGGCCGCGTCGACGGACGCCTGCCAGTTGGACGCGCGCATGTTGTTGCCCGTGTCGATGACGAGCACCCGGTAGAACCGCGAGAGCACCTGGTGCAGCGCGACGAACGACGCCGCGTCGACGGACGACAGCGACGCCGAGCTCTCGTCGGACGCGAGCACGTCGAACTGCTCGGCGGCCTGCGTCCGGACGAACCCGTCGAGGTCGCCGATCCGCACGGTCGCGCGCCCGCCGAGCCGCGGCAGGGCGTTGAGCAGGTCGACCGCGGTGCGCTGGTGCTCGGTGTGCGCCGACCGCCAGCCGAGCGTGCCGCGCGTCTCGTTGTTGTCCCACGCGAGCGTGTACCCGCCGCGCTGGATGCCGAACGTCGCGGCCAGCAGCATCGTGGCGGTCGTCTTGTGGGCGCCGCCCTTGGGGTTGACGACGACGATCGTCTTGGGGCCGTCGAACGTGCGGCGCACCGACGCCGACTGCGACCGGCGGTTGCGCTCGGCGCGGCCGGGTCCCGGCGAGATCGCGCCGAACGTGACGCGTCGGATGCCGCTGCGCCAGCCGTGCTCGGCCGGGCCGTCGGACGCGGGGTGCCGGGCCGCGAGCAGGTCGTCGAGCGTGGGCAGCGACGTCGCGTCCGACGCCGCCTCACGGCCGGCCGACGCACCGCTGCGCGAAGCCGCGGTCCGGGTCGTGGCGGCGGACGAGGTCGTGGACCCGCCCGTCGTCAGGCCGGACGGCGCGGGCTCGGAGCCGGCGTCGGCGCGCGCGAGCGGCTCGGCCGGGACGGTCGGCGCCGACGGCCCGTCGACGTCCGCGACCCCGTCGGCAGGGGTCGGCGGCGGGCCGACGGGCGGGGTGATCGCGCTGGACGCCAGGTCTGCGGCGGCGATCCCCTCGGGCGGCGTCGGGGCGCCGGCCTCGTCGACCAGGCCGTCGGGGTGGATCAGGAGCGACCAGACGCCGTCGGGGTCGCGCACCTGCACGGGCAGCGGCGACCCGACGGAGCCCGCCAGGGTCGCGATGCGCTGCGTGATGGCCGCCCCCGCCTCCTGGAGGTTCGCGGTCTGCACCTGCTCGATCACGCCGTCGACGGAGATCTCGCCCGTGCCGTCCTCGCGCACCTCGGCGCGGATCTCCGGCAGGCGCGTGGCGGCCGGTGCCTGTCCCTCGGTGTCGGTCATCAGTCGCCCTTCGCTGGCTGGTCGCACGTCCCAGAAACTACGCGCACCGGGCGTACGCCGCATCGCCGAGCCGCAGGCCAGACCCGGTGCCGACGTCCAGGGGGCGGTCAGTCGGCGATGTCGAGCTCGAACCAGACCGTCTTGCCGGGGTGCCCGTCGGCCCGCGCGGTGGTCCCCCACGACTCCGCGAGCGCCTCGACGAGCGCGAGACCGCGGCCGCTGGGGGCCGTCGGCTCGGGGTGCGACACGGTCGGCCGGCCGCCGCCGTCGTCGGTCACGCCGACCCGCACGGTGCGCTCGCCGACGCTCACGTGCACGTGCACGAGCCCGTCGGACGGCCCGTGCAGCACTGCGTTCGACACGAGCTCGCCCGTCAGCAGCTCCACCACCTGGTTGACCGCGCCGGTCACGCCGGAGTCGGCCACGGTCCGCATGACCCAGTGCCGCGCGGCTCGCGGCGCGGAGCGCTCGGCGCGCACGACGACCTCGTCGTCCACCCGCCACTCGCGCCGGAGGCTCGCGGCACTCCTCAGGTCTCGCACGTCACCCACCCGTCAAGGGTGCCCGAACGTCCGCCGTCGCGCCGGGCGGACGCCGACGCGTCCGGGTGACGTGCACATGACCTGCACACCGACGTCGGTCGGCCGCGGTGCTGGACCAGCCCGACGACGCGGGTCAGGCGCGGTCCTCCACGAGCCCGGCGACGCGGGTCAGGCGCGGTGCTCGACGAGCCCCACGAGGTTGCCGTCGGGGTCGCGCACGAACGCCTGCCACTCGTCGGTACCCGCCGGTCCGAGGGTGTCGTCGTCGTGCCGGAAGATCACGTGCGGCTCGCCCTCGACGGGCACCCCGGCCGCGCGCAGCCGCTCGACCGTCGCGGCGACGTCGTCGACGCGGAGGTACAGCAGCGCCGACGGTGCGCCCGTGTCGAGCAGCAGGCGGACGCCGTCGAGGTCGAAGAAGAGCAGGCCCGGCGGGTCGAAGCGTGCCGTCGGCCCGCGGCCCAGGAGGTCGGCGTAGAAGGCCGCGGCACGGTCGAGGTCGGTGGCGCGCTGGGCCACCTGCACGAGGCTCATCGGCCCATGCTCCCGCGCGCGACGCCCGCAGCACAGACCCCGTCGTCGCCGCTGGTCACAGGGCGTCTGAGGTACCTCAGACGCACCTCACCCCGATCCGGTCGCCGAGACCGGTCGACCGACCGATCCGCGGCGGGGGGCCTCACGAGCAGTGTCAGGGTCGACGGAGAAGGCATCGCGAGGAGGAGGACACCATGACCGAGCTCTGGGGACCGGCGCTCGACGCCGAGCTCGCGTTCCGCCGCGAGCAGCTCGTGCAGGCCGCGCAGCCGCGGGGGGCGGCGCGCGGCACGACCCGTCCCGTCGCCGACCGGCGCGCCGCCCGTCCCGGCCACGGCCGGGGGGAGGCGGTGCGTGGGTGGCTGCTGCGAGGATCGGGGGCGTGGCACGTGGCCCGATGAGCACACCGTTCGTCGCCCGCGCGGCGCAGGTCTCCGAGCTGTCGGACGGCCTGCGCCGCGCGGCTGCGGGCGACCCCGCGGCCGTCCTGCTGGCGGCCGACGCCGGGGTCGGCAAGTCGCGGCTGCTGCGGCACGTCGCCGCCCAGGCCGCCGCGGACGGTGCGCGCGTCGTGCTCGCGCACTGCGTGGACCTCGGCGAGATCGGCCTGCCGTACCTGCCGTTCACCGAGGCGCTCGTGCAGCTGCGGGACCTCGACGCGGCGGCCGTCGACGCGGTCGTCGCGCGGCGGCCCGCGCTGCGGCGGCTGCTGCCCGGCGCGGAGGTCGTCGACGGGCCCGCGGACGACGCGGCGGGCCGGCTGCAGCTGTTCGACGGCGTCGTGGAGGTGCTCGCGGCCGTCGGGTCGGACGAGCACCCGCTGCTCCTGGTCCTCGAGGACCTGCACTGGGCGGACGCGTCGTCGCGCGACGTCCTGCGGTTCGTCGTGTCGCGGCTGCGCGACCAGCACGTCCTGCTCGTCGGGTCCTACCGCACGGACGACCTGCACCGCCGGCACCCGTGGCGCCCGGTCGCGGCGGAGCTCGTGCGGCACCCGCGTGTCTCCCGGCTGGACCTGCCCCCGTTCGACGAGGACGAGCTGCGCGAGTTCGCGGCCGCCGTCGCGGGCGGCCCGCTGCCCGAGACGACGCTGCGGCGCGTGCTCGACCGGTCGGAGGGCAACGCGTACTTCGCGGAGGAGCTCGTCGAGGCCGGTGCGGACGGCGACGCGCTGCCGTGGTCGCTCGCGGACGTCCTGCGCACGCGCCTCGAGGTGCTCGACCCGGCCGTGCAGCACCTGGCCCGCGTCGCGGCGGCGGCGGGACGCCGCGTGACCGAGCCGCTGCTGCGTGCCGCGGTCGCGGCGAACGGCCACCCCGACCTGGCACCGCCCGGGGCCCTCGACGCGGCCCTGCGGGAAGCCGTCGCGCACCACGTGCTCGTCGGCGACGGGTCGCACATCGCGTTCCGGCACGCGCTGCTGGCCGAGGCCGTCTACACCGACCTGCTGCCGGGCGAGCAGTCGGCGCTGCACCGCGCCTACCTCCAGGCGCTGCACGACGACCCGGCGCTCGGGACCGCGTCGCAGCTCGCGTGGCACGCGCTGCGCGCCCCGGACCTGCCGACCGCCGTCACCGCGTCGCGCGAGGCCGCCCGGCAGGCGCACGACCTGCTGGCGCCGGTCGAGGAGCTGCGGCACCTCGAGGTCGTGCTGCGGCTGTGGCAGGCCGTCCCGGAGACGACGGCGACGCTCGACGACGACCACGTCGCGGTCCTCGACGCCGCCGCGACCGCCGCGGGCAAGGCCGGCCAGCTCGACCGCGCCGTGCAGCTCACGCGCGCCGCGGTCGACGAGGCCGCCGACGACCCGACCCGCCAGGCCGCGCTGCGCACCTGCCTCGCGCGGCACCTCACGAGCGCCGAGCGCGGGCGGGAGGCGATGGGGTTCGCGCGCCAGGCCGTCGACGGGCTCCCGGAACCGTCGGCGCAGCGCGCGTGGGCCCTCGCAACCTACGCGCGCGCGGCGCTCAACTCGGACGAGGACGACGAGGCGGAGCACGCCGCGGGCGAGGCCGTGGAGGTCGCGCGCGAGGTCGGCGCCGTGGACGCGGAGGCCGACGCGCTGACGACGCTCGCGGTGCTCGTCGTCGACGACCAGGACCGCGCCGCGGGGCTGCTCGCCGACGCGCTCGTGCTCGCCCGGGAGTCCGGCGACCTCTCGACCGAGCTGCGGACCATGTACAACCTCGCGAACAACCGGTACTACGCGGGCGACGTCGCGCGGGCGACCGAGATCGGCGACGAGGCCGTCGAGCGCGCGCGGTCGTCGGGGATGCTGTGGAGCACCTACGCGATCGAGATGCTCATGCTCGGGCACCTGTTCCGGTTCGTGCAGGGCGACCTGTCCCCCGGGCCCGTCCGCACCGACATCCCCGAGCCGCTGGCACCGACCGAGCGCCTCATGACCCTGTACGCGGCGGTCGCACGCGGCGACGACGACGCGGTCGAGCGGGGCAGGACGCTCGAGGCGCACTGGTCGCGCGACGGGATCCTCGCCCTGGTGGGCGGCGGTTGCACGGTCGACGCGCTCACGTGGCGCGGCGAGCTCGACGAGGCGGTCGACCTCGCGCTGCGTGTCATCGAGCACCTCGGGCGCGAGTGGAGCGACTACTTCCTCGGCGGCATCTGGCTGTCGGCTCTGGGGCTGTCCGCGCTCGCCGACGCCGCCGCGCAGGAGCGCCTCCTCGGTCGCGACGTGAGCGCACGTGTCGCGCTGGGCGACCGCCTGCTGGAGCGCGCCCGCACGACCGCGGACCGCGGCCGGCCCCGCGGCGGCGTGCTGGGACCCGAGGGACGCGCGTGGCTGCTGCGCGCGCAGGCCGAGCACGGCCGGCTGGTCGGCGCGAACGACCCCGGGACGTGGCGCGCGACGCTCGCCGAGTTCGGCTACGGGCACCGCTACGAGCAGGCGCGGACACGCTGGCGGCTCGCGGAGGCGCTGCTGGAGCACGGCGAGCGGGACGCGGCGCGCGACGAGGCCGTGACGGCGCTCGCCGAGGCCGACGCGATGGGTGCGGTGCCGCTCGCGACGGCCGTCCGCGGGCTCGCGCGGCGCGGACGCCTCGACCTGCCCGGCGTGCGGGTCGCGGGCGCCGACGTGCTGACGGCGCGCGAGGTCGAGGTGCTCGGGCTCGTCGCGCAGGGCCTGTCGAACCGGCAGATCGGCGAGAAGCTCTTCATCTCCGGCAAGACGGTGTCGGTGCACATCTCGAACCTGCTCGCGAAGCTCGGGGTGTCGGGGCGCGCGGAGGCCGTGTCGGTCGCGCACCAGCGCGGGCTCATCGGCACGGACGTCTGACCGCGTTCGCCCGTCCCGCTACGGTCTCCCCGTGATCCTCTGGCTCAACGGCACGCACGGCGTCGGCAAGACGACGACCGCCGCGCTCGTGCAGCGCCTCCTCCCGGACGCCCGCGTGCTCGACGCCGAGAAGGTCGGAGAGACCCTCATGGACGTCGCGCCGGGCCTCCCGGCGACGGACACTTCCAGCACTGGGACCCGTGGCGCCCGCTCGTCGTGGACACCGCCCGGCGCGTGCTGGAGTACACGGGCGGGACGCTCGTGATGCCGATGACGGTCCTGGTCGAGGCGTACTGGCGTGAGATCGCCGACGGGCTCGCTGACCACGGGATCCCCGTCCGGCACGTCGTGCTGCACGCCGACCGCGCGACACTGCTGGCGCGCATCGCGGGTGAGCACGCCGTCCCGTCGCCGTTCCGCCTGCAGTACGTCGACGCCTATGCCGAGGCCGCGCGCACCTGGCTGCACGCCGCGGCAGAGGTGGTGGACACGACGCACCTCACGCCGGACGAGGTGGCCGGCCAGGTGGTCGCCGCCGTCGCCGCCGCACCGGCCGGGGTGTCGTCGCCGTCGACGACGGCCTGACCGCCGCGACGCCGACGCGCGGGCCGCGGCCGACGCGCCCACCTGCACGGGCGCGTGTCGGGGGCCGGCTCTAGCGTGGGCCCCATGTCACCGTCGAAGACGCCCGCCGTCGAGCTCGACGTGCGCGGCCGCACGGTCCGCGTCAGCAGCCCCGACAAGGTGTACTTCCCCGAGCGGGGCCTGACGAAGCTCGACGTCGTCCAGTACTTCGTCGCCGTGGGCGACGGGATCCTGGGTGCGCTGCTCGACCGCCCCACCACGCTCGAGCGCTGGCCCAAGGGCGTGTTCGAGGGCGCGAAGCTCGCGACGCGCATGGACTCGACGGGCGACGCGTTCTACCAGAAGCGCGTCCCGCAGGGTGCCCCCGACTACGTGCGCACCGCCCGCATCGCGTTCCCGAGCGGCCGGACCGCCGACGAGGTCGCGCCGAGCGAGCTCGCGGTCGTCGCGTGGGCCGCCAACCTCGGCACGCTCACCTTCCACCCGTGGCCGGTGCTCGGCGACGACGTCGACTCCCCCGACCAGATCCGGATCGACCTCGACCCGCAGCCCGGCACCGACTTCTCCGACGCGGCACGCGTCGCGCCGCACGTGCGCGAGCTGCTCGCCGAGCACGGCATGGAGGGCACACCCAAGACGTCGGGCGGGCGCGGGATCCACATCTTCGTCCCGATCGAGCCGCGCTGGTCGTTCACGGACGCGCGCCGCGCGACCATCGCGTTCGGCCGCGAGCTCGAGAGGCGGATGCCCGAGCAGGTCACGATGAAGTGGTGGAAGGAGGAGCGCGGCCAGAAGATCTTCGTCGACTACAACCAGATGGCCCGCGACCGCACCATCGCGTCCGCCTACTCGATCCGCACCAACCCGCGCGCGACCGTGTCCGCGCCGCTGCGCTGGGACGAGGTCGGCGACGTGCACCCCGACGACTTCGACGTCACGACCATGCCGGCGCGGTTCGCCGAGGTCGGCGACCTGTTCGCCCCGCTCGTCGCGCGCGCCGCCCCGCGGTACTCGATCGAGTCGCTGCTCGAGCTCGCCGACAAGCAGGAGCGTGACGACGGCCACGGCGACCTGCCGTACCCGCCCGAGTACCCGAAGATGCCCGGCGAGCCGAAGCGGGTGCAGCCGAGCCGCGACCGTGACCGGCCCCGCTGACGACTCCGGGCCCGCCCGGCCCGCGGCGGGCGCCGACCCGCCGGCGGACGCGCCGGGGCCGGCGG
>NZ_BHYL01000047.1 GCF_003851725.1 Cellulomonas algicola
GGCACCCGCGGGTGCCTACCGGGTGCAGGTCACCGGTCCGTGGGGCTCGGGGCTGATGACGACGTACTGGCCCGGCACGCAGGACCAGACGCAGGCCGGCGTCGTCACCGCCGTCGCCGGGCGGTCCACGGCGCTCGGGGACATCGCGCTGACCACCGGCGCGACGATCACGGGGACGGTCACCGGCCCTGACGGTGCGCCCGTGGCCGGCGTGTCGGTCTGGGCGACGCAGCAGAGCCCGGGCTTCTCCTCGATGACGACCACGGCGCCCGACGGCACGTACGCGATCGGCGGCCTGGTGGCGGGCGAGTACCAGCTCCAGTTCCGCCCCGCGGCGGGCTCCGGGCTGCGGTCGGAGTACTTCGACGGCGTCGACGACTGGGCGTCCGCGACCCCCGTCGCCGTCACCGCGGGCGGCACGACCGCGCGCGTGGACGCCTCCCTGCGCCAGGGCGTGTGCCTCACCGGCGTCGTGCGCAGCGCCGCGGGCACCCCCGTCTCCGGCGCCCTGGTCCTCCTGCACCCGGCGGACGGCGGCACCGCGAGCCCGCACGGCACGACGGGCTTCGACGGCACCTTCCGCGTCTCCGACGCGGCTCCCGGTGACTACCTCCTCGAGGTCAGCACGTGGAACGACGACCTGGCCGACGGGTTCTACCCGGGCAGCACCGGCCGGGACGACGCGACCGTGCTCACGCTCGCCGCGGGCGACTGCGTCGACGTCGACCCGGTCACGATGCCCGTCGGCGGCACGATCACCGGACGCCTGCTGGCGGTCGACGGCACGCCGACGACCGGCAACGTCACCGTGACGAGCGACGACGGGGCCTACGGCAGCGCGACCGCGGGACCCGACGGCCGGTTCGTCGTGCGCGGCCTCGCGAGCGGCGACTACGTGGTCCAGGCCAGCGCGTTCGGCGGCGGCATCGCCGTCTACCACCCGGGCGTCCCGACGCGCGCCGACGCCGAGACGGTGCGGGTGACCCTCGGCGAGGACACGGCGACCGGTGACCTGCGCATCGTCGCGGGCGGCACGCTGACCGGCACCGCGGTCAAGCCCGACGGCTCCGGGTTCAGCTCCGAGCTGTACGTCACGCCGGTCGGCGGCGGGTACGACGACACGCTGCTGCGCTACGTCGTCGACGGCGCGTTCACCGCCGGCGACGTGGTGCCGGGCCGCCACATCCTCTCGGTGGTCGCGGAGAGCCGCGGCTCGAGCGGCTTCTACGACGGCGTCACCACGTACTACGACGGCGGCACCGGCACGCAGCAGCGCAGCAAGGCCGTGCCGCTCGACGTCGCGGCGGGCCAGACCGTCGACGGCCTGCACCTCGTCGTGCCGCCGCGCGGCACCGCGGCCGCGCAGGTCACGGCGGTGTCCTCGCCGCTGCCCGCGCCGGTCGGCCGCCCGGCGACGGTGCGGGTGACCGTCACGGGTGACGGCGCGACGCCGACCGGTGCCGTCGGGATCTACGGCCCGACCGGCTTCCTCGGCGACGCGCTCCTCGAGGACGGCCACGCAGACGTCACGTTCACCGTGCCGGACGTCGAGTGGGCCACCGACGGCGGGACGCCGCAGATCGGCGTCGAGTACGTCGGCGACGCCGTCCACGACCGGCAGTACGTGAGCGTGCCGTTCGCCGTGACGACGTCGACCGACCCGGAGCCCGCACCGCCGACGGTCTCGTCCGTCGACCCGGCCGCCGGGTCGGCGCTCGGGGGCGCCCAGGTCGTCGTCACCGGCAGCGGGTTCGTCGGGACGCCGGAGGTGACGTTCGGCGGGGTCGCGGCCACCGGCGTCGTCGTGGACTCACCCACGACCCTGCGCGCGACCGTTCCGGCCCACGCGGCCGGGCCGGCGCCCGTGGTCGTCACGACCGACCGGGGCGTGAGCGACGGCACCGTGGCGTACACCTACGAGCACGTGCCGACGGCGACCACGCTCACCGCGACGCCGGCGACCGTGCCGAGCGGTGGCTCCGTGACCCTCACCGCGACGGTGGCGACCGCGGGCATCGTCCCCGGCGGCGCGGTCGCGTTCACGGTGGCCGGCGGCCAGCCCCGGACGGTGCCGCTCGTCGACGGGACCGCGTCGCTCACCGTCACGGCCGGCACGGCCGGGACGCAGGTCGTCACGGCGGCGTTCGTGGGCGACACGACGTTCGCGTCGTCGACCTCGACGCTCGACCTCGTCGTCACACCGGCGGCCGTGAGGCCCGTGCTCACGGCCGTGCTGCCGCCGGTCGCGTGCACGGCCGGCGGGACCACGGTGCTGCTGGTCGGGCGCAACCTGACCGGCACGACCGGCGTGACGTTCGGGTCGACGGCCGCGGCGTCGTTCCGCGTGGTCAGCGACACCGCGGTGTCCGTGCGGGTCCCGGCGCACGCCGCGGGCAAGGCCGAGGTCCGGGTCACCACGCCGGGCGGCACGACGAAGGCCGTGCCGTTCGTGTACGTCGCGCCGCCGCGCGGCTTCACGTGCCCGAAGGTGGCGGCCGTGTCCTGACGGCCGCGTCGCACGACGACGCGAGGGGTCACCGGGCGCGGCTCGGTGGCCCCTCCCTCGTCGTGGGTGGTCCACGGCAGCATGGGCGACGGACCCGCGGCCGCGTGCGCCGCGGGCGGCGGAGGAGACGACGATGACGTGGTGGATCTGCCGGACGTGCGCTGTCGAGAGCGCTGCACGGTCCGACGTGTGCCCCATCTGCGCCGACGAGCGGCAGTGGGTGCCGTCGACCGGTCAGGAGTGGACGACGCTCGACGCGCTGCAGGCCGAGGGCCACGGCGTCGCGGTCCGCGAGCTCGAGCCGGACCTGTTCGGGCTGACCGTGTCGCCCGGCGTGGGGATCTCCCAGGAGTCGAAGCTGCTGCGCACGCCCGCCGGGATGCTGCTGTGGGACCCGCTGGGCTTTCTCGACGACGCGGCCGTGGCGGCCGTCCGCGCGCTCGGGGACGTGGTCGCCGTGGCGGCGTCGCACCCGCACATGTTCGGCGTGCAGGTGGAGTGGAGCCGCGCGCTCGGCGGGGTCCCCGTGCTGGTGTCGGCGGCCGACGCGGACTGGGTGCAGCGGCCCGACCCCGTGGTCGAGACGTGGGAGGGCGAGCGCGAGGTGCTGCCCGGCGTCGTGCTCTCGCAGCCCGGCGGGCACTTCCCCGGCAGCGCGGTCGTGCACTGGGCCGCGGGCGCCGAGGGCCGCGGGGTGCTGCTGTCGGGCGACACGATCTTCGCCAACCCCGACCGCACGGCGTCGTTCATGCGGTCCTACCCCAACCGCATCCCCCTGTCGGGCGCGGTCGCGCTGCGGGTCGCCGAGCACGTGGCGCGGCGACACTTCGACCGGCTCTACAACAACTTCGACGGCGTCATCCCCGCCGACGCGACCGCCGTCGTCCGGCGGTCGGCCGAACGGCACGCCGCCTGGACCCGCGGGGACTTCGACGACCTCACCTGACGCGCGCGCGTCGCGCGGTCGACATACCGTCGGGGAGGGCGGACGCCCGTCACCACGGCGGAGCGACCGCACGGCCGCTCCCAGGAAGAGGGAGCACCCGATGAGCAACCCGATCCCCGACCCCGGACGCGTGCCGGACTCGCCGGTGTTCGACGACCTCCCGCCCGACGACCCCCGCCGGGAGGAGGACCCGCTGCCGAGCGACGCGCCACCCGCACCGGACGCGCCCGACGTGCCGGACCGCGGCGACCTGGGCCCGACGACGTCGGCCGGGGAGCCGCCCGACTGAACCGAGGAGCCATCATGTGGGCCTTCTTGATGCGCCGCGTGCGCACCGTCCTCATCGCCGCCGTCGTCGTGCCCGTCGTCTCGGGCGTCGCCGGGAAGATCGCGTCCCGCGTCGAGCACGCACAGGGCGGACCGACGCTCGTGTCGCGCGGCCTGCGGCTCGTGGAGTCGA
The DNA here is from genome assembly GCF_003851725.1 of Cellulomonas algicola. Taxonomy (GTDB): domain Bacteria; phylum Actinomycetota; class Actinomycetes; order Actinomycetales; family Cellulomonadaceae; genus Cellulomonas; species Cellulomonas algicola. The sequence continues at coordinate 3,913 of NZ_BHYL01000047.1, forward strand.
CCGGCCGTCGCGCGCGCCGCGCGCTGGCCTGAGCACGCCCGCCGCGACGGGACGCTGACGCGCTGACGGGATCCGTCCGGTCCACGCCGGCCGGGTCCCGTCGTGCTGCGCCGGTCGACGGGGACCGTCCGCCCTCCGGGCGCGGCACGCCGCTGCACCGGTCCGACGGTTCCATCCGTCCCGCCCGGCGCGGCATGCCGGTCCGACGGTCCGTCCGCCCCGCCGGGCGCGGCGCCTCCGCCGGTGTCAGGTCGGCGTCAGGTGAAGTACGCGCCCCCGTTGACGTCGAGCACCGTGCCCGTCACGAAGGCCGCACCGTCGGAGACCAGGTAGAGCACCGCCTCCGCGACGTCGTCGGGGATCCCCGCCCGGCCGACCGCCGCGGCCGCGACCGCCGCCCGCTGGGCCGGCTCCGGCGTGTGCGTCGCGTGGAACGGGGTGTGCGCGACGAACCCCGGCGCGACCGCGTTCACCGTGATGCGCCTCGGCCCGAGCTCGCGCGCGAGCGCCCGCGTGAACCCCTCGAGCGCTGCCTTCGCGGTCGTGTACGCGACCATGCCCGTCCCGCCGCCGCTGCGGGCCGCCTGCGCACCGATGCTCACGACACGGCCGCCGTCCGGCATGACCGACAACGCCGCACGCGTCGCGTAGAACACCGACGACAGGTTGAGGTCGAGGACGTGGTGCCAGTGCGCGTCGTCCATCGCGGCGAGCATGCGCCGCTCCACGATGCCGCCGACGTTGTTGACGAGCAGGTCGATCCCGCCGCCCAGCGCCGCGGCCGCGGTGCTCACCGCCTTGTCGACGTCCCACGAGTGCCGCGCGTCGACCTGGACCGCCGTCGCCGAGCGGCCCTCCTCCTCGATCTCCGCGACGACCTGCGACGGGTCGTGCGCCAGGTGCGTGACCGCGACGTCCGCACCGGCGCGTGCGAGCGCCACGGCCACCGCGCGACCGATCCCGCTCGCGCCGCCCGTGACGAGCGCGCGTCGCCCCTTCAGCCCTTCGCCCACGTCGTCCTCCCTGACCCGCGCGCGGCGGGTGCGTGCGAGCCGGGCATCCCGGGGTCCGGTCCCCGGACCCGGCGTCGCTGGCGGAACGGTATCGAGGCGCTTCGCCCCAGGAACAGCCCGTACGTCCTTTTCGTCCGTCCGGTCGACACCCACCCGGTCCAACCGCGGCCGAGCGGGTGGCGCTCGTGACGGCCCCAGGCGCCGGGAGGGCCGTCGGGCGGGAGGCCGGGCGGGGGTGCCGGGCGGCTGCGGGGCGGAGGTGTCGGGCGGAGGTGCCGGATGGAGGTGCCGGGCGGGGTTGTCCGCCCGGGCCGGTAACGTCGCCGTCCATGCGTCTGGCCACCTGGAACATCAACTCGATCCGCGCCCGCACCGAGCGGGCCGTGTCCTTCCTCGAGCGCAGCGGCGTCGACGTCCTCGCGCTGCAGGAGACGAAGTGCAAGGACGAGCAGTTCCCCCGCGAGCCGTTCGAGGCCCTCGGCTACGAGGTCGCCACGTCCGGGTTCAGCCAGTGGAACGGTGTCGCGATCGTGTCGCGCGTCGGGATCGAGGACGTCGAGGTCGGGTTCCCCGGCATGCCGACGTGGGGCGAACCCGCCGTCGCGGAGGCCCGGGCGCTCGGCGCGACGTGCGGCGGCGTCCGCGTCTGGAGCCTGTACGTCCCGAACGGGCGTGAGGTCGACGACCCGCACTACGTCTACAAGCTCGAGTGGCTCGCGCGGCTCCGCGACGCGGCCGAGGGCTGGCTCGCCGCCGACCCTGCCGCACCGTTCGCGCTCGTCGGGGACTGGAACATCGCGCCGCTCGACACCGACGTGTGGGACCCCGCCTGGTTCGCGGGCCGCACGCACGTCACGCCCGCCGAGCGCGACGCGTTCACCGCGCTCGCCCGGGCCGGGCTCACCGAGGTCTCCCGCGAGCACCTGCCCGCCGAGCACACCTACACCTACTGGGACTACCAGCAGCTGCGGTTCCCGCGGAACCAGGGCATGCGCATCGACCTCACGTACGCCTCGCCGGCCCTGGCCGCACGGGTCGCGGGCGCGACGATCGTGCGGGACGAGCGCAAGGGCAAGGCACCCTCCGACCACGTCCCCGTCGTGCTCGACATCGGCGACCGACCGACCTCCTGAGCGGGGGGTCCGCGCGTGGGCGCGGTCGGCTAGGTTGCGGCCATGAGCAACGAGCCGGGCGGGCCGACGCCCGAGCACAACCCCTTCGCCGCACCGGACGACCCGAAGCCGTCGCCCGGGACGACGCAGCCCGTGCCGCCTCCCCCCAGCGGGTACGAGGCCGTGCCGGACCCGGCGTCGGCGCCGGGACAGCCGCCCGTCGGGCACCAGCCGGCCGCCGGGCAGCCGTACGGGCAGCAGCCGTCCGGGCAGCAGGCACCCGCGCCGCAGCCCTCCGGGCAGCAGCCGTACGGGCAGCCGGCACCGGCGCCGCAGCCGTACGGCCAGCCGCCGTACGCCCAGCCGCCGGCGGGTCAGCAGCCCGGCCAGGGTTCGCCGCAGCCGTCCGGCCCACCGTCGGCCTACGGCCAGCAGCCCGGCTACGGCCAGCCCGGCTACGGGCAGCAGCCGGGGTACGGCCAGCCCGGCTACGGGCAGCAGCCGGGGTACGGCCCGCCCGGCGACGGCCAACAGCCCGGCTACGGCCAGCCCGGCTACGGGCAGCAGGGCTACGGCCAGCAGCACGCCTACGGTCAGCAGCCTGGCTACGGGCAGCCTGGCTACGGGCAGCCGCAGGCGTACGGCGCCTACGGCCAGCAGCCCGGGTACACCCCGGCGACCCGGACGACGGACGGGCTCGCCATCGCCTCGATCGCGACGAGCGCCGGTGGCCTGCTGCTCACCGCAGGCCTGCTGTCCCCCGTCGGCCTCGGGCTGGGCATCGCCTCGCTCCGCCGCATCCGGCGGACCGGTCAGGACGGGCGCGGTCTCGCGATCGCGGGCATCGTCGTCGGCGCGATCGGCACCGTGGCGATCGTCGTCAGCATCGTCGTGGGCATCGTCTTCTTCGCGCGGGTCGCCACGGACGACAGCGTCCAGGCCGCGCTCGACGACCTGGGCGAGACCGTCGACGAGGGCCAGACCGGGCCGGACGCGTCCGGGGACCTCGGCTACTGGGACCTGCGGACGGACCTGCCGGTCGGCACGTGCCTCGCCGAGTACCCGAACCAGTACGACATGAGCGACGCCGAGGTGGTGCCGTGCTCGGAGCCGCACAGCACGGAGATCGTCGCCCTGGTCCAGCTGGAAGGGCCGATCGTCGACGACGTGGACGACCCCGCCTACGACGCGGCGGTCGACGTGTGCTTCACCGCGATCGACTCGCGCGCACCGGGCCTGTTCGACGTCGGCGGGTTCGCGGACGTGTACTACCCGCACCCCGACGACTTCGACCAGGCGGGCGGGTCGACGGCGCTCTGCACGTACACCGCGGACGACCCGGACCTCACGGGCTCGATCGTCGTCGGTGACCTGCAGGTCGCCGGGCAGGGGGTCGGCTCCTGAACGAGCCGCTCGGGCCGGGGGACGACTACCCCGAGCCGTACTACGCCGCGGGCTGGGAGGACGCCCCCGCACGTCGCGAGCCGCTCGCCGGCTGGGCGCTCGCCGCGGGTGTGCTGCTCGTCGCGCCGCTCGCGCTGGTCCTCGGGATCGTCGCGCTGCGCCGCACGTCGGCGCACGGCACCCGGGGCCGCGGGATGGCGGTCGCCGCGGTCGTGCTCGGCGCGCTGGGGACGCTCGGCGTCGTCGTGGCCGTCGTCGTCGGGTTCGTGACCGCGCAGACCACGCGTCCGCTGCCGGGCGACGTCGGGTCCGCGCGCGACGCGCACGCGATGCAGCTCGTGACCGGCACGTGCGTCGAGCAGCTGCCCGCCGACGGGTCCGTCGACGTCGTGCGAGTCGTGCCGTGCGCGCAGCCGCACGAGGCGCAGGTCGTCACGGAGTACGACTTCGCGGAGAACGCGGTGTGGCCGGGTCAGCAGGCGGCCGATGCGCGCGTCGCGAGGGCGTGCGTGCTCGACGACACGGAGACCGCGGCGGGGGTGCGACCGGTGACGTGGGCGCCGACCGAGCAGGGCTGGTCGCGCGGGGACCGTCGCGGGCTGTGCCTCGCGGTGGTGGCGGGCGGCGGTGTGACCGGGTCGTTCCTGGACGGGTCGGCGACGCTCCCCTGAGCCGGGCGCGGGGCGTCAGCCGCGGTCGGGCACGGTCCGGCGACGGCGGGTGCGCGTCCAGACGAACCGGCCGACGAGCCACGCGAGGATCGCGTAGACCAGCCAGTTCAGCCAGTCGCTGTACCGCCCGATGTCCTCCCACCGGTCACCGAGCGCGTACCCGGCGAGGATCAGGCCCGCGTTCCAGACGCCCGACCCGATCACGGTGAAGACGCTGAACCGCACGAGCGGCATCCGCTCGACGCCCGCCGGGATCGACACGAGGCTCCGCACCACGGGCACGCACCGGCCCACCAGCACCGCGGCGCCGCCGTGCCGGACGAACCAGGCCTCGGACCGGTCGAGGTCCTCGACCTCGACGAGCGGCACCTTGCCGAGCCAGCGCCGCAGCCGGACCCGCCCGACGCTCGCGCCGATCCCGTACAGCACCCACGCGCCGACCAGCGAGCCGAGCGTCGAGGCGACGATCGCCCACACGAGCGACATGTCCCCCTGGCTCGCGACGTACCCGGCGACGGGCAGCACGACCTCGGACGGCAGCGGCGGGAAGACGTTCTCTAGCGCGACGAGCAGCCCGACGCCGATCGGGCCCAGGGCGGCGATCACGGACACGACCCACCCGACGAGGCCCGTGAGCTCGGCCTCCGACGTGGCGGTCCCGAGACCGGCATGGGGGGCGATGCCGGCAGCCAGGTGCAGGGGGGACCTCATCGGTCCGATGCTGTCATCCGTCCAGCACGGGCGCGCGACGGGCGGGCCGCCGGCGACGTGACGCTCGTCGCACGCCCGGACGCCCGGTGCGGCGTCACTCGCCGGGGTAGACGACCCCGAGCTGGCGGCGGGCCTCGTCGGTGGTCTCGAGGATGCGGACGGTCTCGGCCAGCGGCAGCAGCGGCGAGTCGGTGCGGCCCTCGGCGACGTAGGTCGCGAACGCCGCCGCCTGGAACGCGAGGCCCCCGTACCCGGTGACGCGGTTGGCGTCCCAGCGGGCGGTGCGGTCGCCGACCGTCACGGTGAGCGCGGACGGCAGGTACGCCGACTCGTCGACGCGCACGTGGCCGAGCGAGCCGTGGACCGCGGTCGTCTGGCCCGCCGCGGTGAGCATCGACGTGAAGAGCTGCGCCTGCGCCGCGCCGTACGCGACCTGGAGGCTGACCTGCGCGTCGACCCCGGTCGACGTGAGCGACCCGGTCGCCTGCACGGCCGACGGTGCGACGCCGAGACCCGCGTGCCGCGCGACGAACGACGCGAACGCGACCGGGTACACCCCGAGGTCGAGCAGCACGCCGCCCGCGAGCGCCGGGTCGACGAGCCGGTGCGTGGGGTCGACCTCGGCGCGCACCGCGAAGTCGCCGGTGACGCGGTGGACGTCGCCGAGTGCGCCGTCGTCCAGCAGCTGCCGCAGCACGTCCGTGTGCGGCAGGTACCGCGTCCACATCGCCTCCATGAGCAGCACGCCGGCCTCGCGCGCGGCGTCGACGAGGTCGCGCGCCTCGGCGGCGTTGCGCGTGAAGGCCTTCTCGACGAGCACGTGCTTGCCGGCGCGCAGCGCGAGGAGCGCCTGCTCGTGGTGGTGGCTGTGCGGGCTCGCGACGTAGACCGCGTCGATCCCGGGGTCGCCGACGAGCGCCTCGTACGACCCGTGCGCATGCTCGAACCCGTGCTCGTCGGCGAACGCCTGCGCCCGCTCGACGGACCGCGACCCGGCGGCGACGAGCTGCTGACGGCTGTGCTCGCGGACGGCCGTGGCCCAGCGGCCCGCGATGTAGCCGGGAGCCAGGACGCCCCAGCGCAGCGGCGGGGCGTCGGTGGGGTCGGGCGTGCGCGGGTCGGGCAGGTGCAGGTCGGCGGGCATCGGGCCAGCGTGCCAGACGCCGGCGCGACGAGCCCCCGGCGACCGCCCGGCAGGCCGCGCGCCCCGGCCCGTCACCCCCCGTCCGCCGGTGGCGTGGAAGGTCTGTCACGCCTGGTGCGACAGACCTTCCACGCGGGCGGACCGCGGCGACGGGGCTCAGGCCGCGGACGTCACCGTGAGCGTGTCGCCGGCGCGGTCGACGCGGACGGTCTGCCCGTCGTGCACGTCCCCCGCGAGCAGCGACCGCGCGAGCCGGTCGCCGATCTCCCGCTGCACGAGCCGCCGCAGCGGCCGCGCACCGTACGCGGGGTCGTAGCCCTCCAGGGCCAGCCACTCGCGCGCGGCGGGCGTGACGTCGAGAGTGAGCCGACGGTCCGCGAGCCGCCGCCCCAGCGACGCGACCTGCAGCTCGACGATGTGCCCGATCTCGTCGAGCGACAGCGGGTCGAACAGCACGACGTCGTCGAGCCGGTTGAGGAACTCGGGCTTGAACGCCGTCCGCACGGCGCCCATGACGGCGTCCCGCTTCGCGTCGGCCGACAGCAGCGGGTCGACGAGGAACTGCGACCCGAGGTTCGACGTGAGCACCAGGATGACGTTGCGGAAGTCCACCGTGCGGCCCTGGCCGTCGGTGAGGCGGCCGTCGTCGAGCACCTGGAGCAGCACGTCGAAGACCTCGGGGTGCGCCTTCTCGACCTCGTCGAGCAGCACGACCGAGTACGGCCGGCGGCGGACGGCCTCGGTGAGCTGGCCGCCCTCCTCGTACCCGACGTACCCGGGGGGCGCGCCGACGAGCCGCGCGACCGAGTGCTTCTCGGAGTACTCCGACATGTCGATGCGGACCATGGCCCGCTCGTCGTCGAAGAGGAAGTCCGCGAGCGCCTTGGCGAGCTCCGTCTTGCCGACTCCGGTCGGCCCGAGGAACAGGAACGAGCCGGTCGGACGGTCGGGGTCGGAGATGCCGGTCCGAGCGCGGCGGACCGCGTCGGACACGGCGGCGACGGCGGTGCGCTGGCCGATGAGCCGCTCGCCGAGCACGTCCTCCATGCGCAGCAGCTTCGCGGTCTCGCCCTCCAGCAGCCGGCCCGCGGGGATGCCGGTCCACGCGGCGACGACCTCGGCGACCTCGTCGGGCCCGACCTTGTCGGCGATCATCGGCGTGCCCTGCGCGGCGACCTCGTCGTCGGTCGTCTCCTCGCTGGCCTCGGCCTCGGCGATCTCACGCTCCAACGCCGGGATCTCCCCGTACTGGAGGCGCGCGGCGGCCTCGAGCGAGCCCTCGCGGAGCAGCCGCTCGGCGTCGGTGCGCAGCGTGTCGAGCCGCGCCTTGAGGTCGCCGACGAGGTTGTGCCCGGCCTTCTCCTTCTCCCAGCGTGCGGTGAGCGACGCGAGGTCCTCGCGACGGTCGGCGAGGTCCTTGCGCAACCGCTCCAGGCGCTCGAGCGACGCGGGGTCGTCCGACTCCTGCAGGACGACCTCCTCCATCTCCAGGCGCGTGACGGCGCGCTGCAGCTCGTCGATCTCGACCGGCGAGGAGTCGAGCTCCATGCGCAGGCGCGACGCGGCCTCGTCGACCAGGTCGATCGCCTTGTCGGGCAGCTGGCGGCCCGTGATGTACCGGTCGGACAGGGTCGCGGCGGCGACGAGGGCGGCGTCGGAGATCGTCACCTTGTGGTGCGCCTCGTACCGCTCCTTGAGCCCGCGCAGGATCGCGACGGTGTCCTCGACGGACGGCTCGCCGACGAAGACCTGCTGGAACCGGCGCTCCAGGGCGGGGTCCTTCTCGATGCGCTCCCGGTACTCGTCGAGCGTGGTCGCACCGACAAGGCGCAGCTCGCCGCGGGCCAGCATGGGCTTGAGCATGTTGCCCGCGTCCATCGCGCCCTCGGAGCCGGCGCCCGCGCCGACGACGGTGTGCAGCTCGTCGATGAACGTGACGACCTCGCCCTCGGCACCGGTGATCTCGGCGAGGACGGCCTTGAGCCGCTCCTCGAACTCGCCGCGGTACTTGGCGCCCGCGACCATCGCCGCGAGGTCCAGGCTGACGAGCCGCTTGCCGCGCAGGGACTCCGGCACGTCCCCCGCGACGATGCGCTGCGCGAGCCCCTCGACGACGGCCGTCTTGCCGACGCCGGGCTCGCCGATGAGCACAGGGTTGTTCTTGGTGCGCCTGCTGAGCACCTGGATGACGCGGCGGATCTCGGAGTCCCGCCCGATCACCGGGTCGAGCTTGCCGTCCCGCGCGCGCTGCGTCAGGTCGATGCCGTACTGCTCGAGCGCCTTGAACGTGCCCTCGGGGTTGGGGCTCGTCACGCGGCTGTTGCCGCGCACGTTGGGCAGCGCGGCCGCGAGCGCGTCGCGGCTGGCACCGGCGGAGCGCAGGGCGTCGGCGACGCCGGACTGCCCCGCAGCGAGGCCGAGCAGCAGGTGCTCCGTCGAGACGTAGTCGTCGCCCAGCGAGCGCGCCTCGGCGGACGCGGCCTCGAGCGCCGCGGCGGTCGCGCGCGACGCGGACGGCTGCGCGACCGTCTGACCGGCCGACGACGGCAGGCCGACGAGCGTCGAGCGCACCGAGCGACCCAGCGCGGCGCGGTCGGCGCCGACGGCGTCGAGCAGCGCGTTCGCGACGCCGCCCTCCTGCTGGAGCAGGGCGTTGAGCACGTGCGCGGGCTCGAGCTGGGGGTTGCCCGCCGCCGACGCCTGCTGGACGGCGTCGCCGAGGGCCTCCTGCGAGCGGGTGGTGAACTTGGCGTCCACGGAATCTCCTGTCAGGACGGGATCGGGGTCTGCCCGACTCAACATCGACCAAAGTTGAGTCTATTCCGCTCAACTTCGCTGAGCCACCCCTGCCTGGCCGACCTCCGCGCGGCCACCCCCGCC
>NZ_BHYL01000048.1 GCF_003851725.1 Cellulomonas algicola
GCGCGTCGCGCGTCAGCGCCAGGTGTCGTTCAGCGTGAGCGTCCCGGACGACGGCACGGTGACCGTGCGGTTCGTCCCGCCCTCCCACGTCACGGCACCCGACGCGTCCTTGCGGACGTACTTGTACTGCACGGTCGAGCCCGCGGGCAGCGTGACCGACGCCCGCCACACGGGGTAGGCGGCCGGCGAGAGCGGCACGGCGCGCGCCGGGTCCCAGCCGCCGAGGACGGCGGCGTCGCCGACCACGAACACGTTCTGGCCCCACGCCGTCGTGGCCTGGACGCCGAACGAGACGGCGGCGGACGACGAGGTCGGGGTGGGTGTCGGTGTCGGGGTGGGCGTCGGCGTGGTGCCGCACGGGCTGCCCGGGGTGACGACGCCGCCGGCCACGCGGACCGCCGCACCGATGAGCGTGTAGTCCCGCCCGCCGTTGCTGTCCCACGTCCCGGTGCCGTTCGTGAACGCAGCGGTCACGGCGGCGCCGCCCGTCGCGATCTCGCGCGACACCCAGCCGGTGCACGCGGGCGCCATCTCGACGCCGGGCACGGCGGTCCACGCCCCGGAGCCGACGCGGTGGTGGATCCGGTAGGCGGACCAGCCGGGCGTCGTCGCGTAGTAGACGGTCGTGCTCGCGGTCGGCTGCCCGCCGGGACGGCCGACGTGGATCGCGACGGCACCGTGCGCGGGGACGGTCGCGGTGAAGGTGCCCGACGACGACACGGTCACGGTCGACGCGCACGTCGCGGACGCGACGACGTCGCAGTAGGAGCCCGCGGGCATCGACGTCTGGAAGGTGCGCGTGACGGGCTGGTCGTGGTCGTTGAGCGCGACGTAGCCGCGGTCCCCGCGGCCGAACCCGACGAGCTGCGAGCCGTCGTCGGTCCACTGCACGAGCGGCGCGCTGCCGACGGTGTTGTGGAAGCCGACCATGCCCTGCACCTCGGTCCACCGCTGCGTGCAGACCCACCGGCTGTCGGCGCACGACGCGTCGGGCACGCTCGTCGCCGAGGCACCGGGCGCGCCGGCGTCCTTGTCGTCCCACGTGTAGCCGCTGTAGACGGACGGGGCGCCGTAGGGGTGCGCGAGGAGGAACACGTTGGCGAGCCGGTACTCGGCGCCGCGCTTGTAGCTGAGCGTCTCGCCGTTGCGCTCGGTGTCGTGGTTGTCGACGAACGTGCCCGCCGACGACGACGGCAGCAGCCCGTCGGCGATCGTGCGCAGGTTGGCGAGGTTGCCGTCGAACGCGGCCTTGAGCCGCCGGCCGTAGAAGAACTCGTGCGAGTCGCCGCTGCCGAGGTACTCGGACGGCTGGACGGGCTCGCCGCTCGCGCCGATGACCTCGTGCACCCAGAAGACGTCTGGGTTGGTGAGCCGGCTCTTGATCGCGGCGAGGTCGGCGGCGGGGATGTGCTTGGCGGCGTCGATGCGGAAGCCCGCGACGCCGAGGCTCAGCAGGTCGTTGAGGTACCCGGCGAGCCGGTCCCGGACGTACGACGTGCCGGTGCGCAGGTCCTGCAGCGACACCAGCCGGCAGTTCTGCACCTGGTAGCGGTCGCCGTAGTTCGCGATGTTGGACCGGCAGTCGTTGAAGTCCGCGGCGCCGTAGATCCCGGGGAACGAGTCGACGCCGAAGGACGACCCGGCGACGCCGGTGCCGCTCCCCCGGTCCGCGCCGGTCGTGTGGTTGAGCACGGCGTCGGCGATGACGCCGACCCCCGCGGCGCGGCACGTCGCGACCATCGCGCGGAACTCGTCGCGCGTCCCGAGCTTCGACTCGACGCGGTAGCTGACCGGTTGGTACGACGTCCACCACTGCGACCCGGTGACGTGCTCCTGCGGCGGCGACACCTGCACGTACCCGAACCCGGCGGGCCCGATCGTCGAGGAGCACTCGCGGGCGACGGCGTCCCACGTCCACTGGAAGAGGTTGAGGATGACGTCGCCGCGGCCGTTCGCGGACGGCACGACGGGCTGCGGCACAGGTGGTGCCGCTCCGGTCGGCGCGACGGAGGAGGTCAGGCCGGCGCCGGCGACGAGCAGGGCGGCCAGGGCGGCGACGGCGCGTCGCCGGCGTGGTCGGGCGGCACGCGCGGGCGTGCGGGTGGTGGCGGTCACGGAGAGGCTCCGATCGGGCTCGGCGCACGTCGTCGTGCGCGGCTGGGCGTGGGCGGGCGGTCCGGACGTCGAGCTGCGCTGCTCGCCGGGTGGGCGTGGCGTCGGACCGGTTCCGGGTCTCGGAACGGCAGCAACTTCTTGCTGCAACTTGCAGCACCGCGTTGCGGGCGAACGTACCACCGGGGCGACGCCGCGGACAGGGGATGAATCCGGGCCGCCGTCCTGCCCTGCCGTCGGGCGCGCGTGACACGATGCGCGCGTGATCGTGGTGACGACGAACGAGATCCCCGGCTACCGCGTGCAGGCCGTGCTCGGCGAGGTCATGGGCCTGACGGTCCGCTCGACGAACATCGGCGGCAGCCTCACCGCGAGCCTGCGCTCGATCGGCGGCGGGGAGATCCCCGAGTACACGAAGATCATGTACGAGAGCCGGCACGAGGTGATGCGCCGCATGGTCGACGAGGCCCGGCAGCGCGGCGCGAACGCGATCGTCGCGATGCGGTTCGACACCGGGGCCGTCGGGCAGTTCAGCGAGGTGTGCGTCTACGGGACGGCGGTCGTCGCGGAGCCGATCCCGGCGGGCGATGCCGGTGCGACCGGTCAGTCCGCGCACGTCGCCGCGAGCACGCCGCCGCCGGGCGGCTGACGCAGGCGCGGGGAGGGCTGACACGCCACGATCCCCGACCGGCATGCGGTCGAGGATCCTGGCGCCTCAGCCCGGGTTCCGGACGAGGGACGAGCGGTACGGCATCAGCCGACCCGCCGCCGGTACGCGGACATCGCCGCGAGGTAGGCGACGACGAGGATGCCGACGCACCAGCCCAGCGCGACCCAGAGGTCGCTGCCGACGGGCTCGCCCGCGAACAGGTGCTGGATGCTGTCGACGATCGACGTCACCGGCTGGTTCTCGGCGAACCACCGCACGGGCCCGGGCATGGTCTCCGTCGGGACGAACGCGGAGCTGATGAAGGGCAGGAAGATCAGCGGGTAGGAGAACCCCGCGGCTCCGTCGACGGACTTCGCGGTGAGACCGGCGATGACGGCGAGCCACGTGAGCGCGAGCGTGAACAGCGCGAGGATGCCCGCCACACCGAGCCACGCCCCGACCCCGGCCGAGGTCCGGAAGCCCATGAGCAGCCCGACGCCGACGATGATCACGACCGTGATCCCGTTGGCGACGAGCGACGTCAGCACGTGCGCCCACAGCACCGACGAGCGCGCGATCGGCATCGAGTGGAACCGCTCGAAGATGCCGCTCTGCAGGTCCGTGAACAGCCGGACGGCGGTGTACGCGATGCCCGACGCGATCGCGATGAGCAGGATGCCCGGCAGCAGGTAGCTGACGTAGCTCTCGCCACCGGCCTCGATCGCCCCGCCGAACACGTAGACGAACAGCAGCAGCAGGGCGATGGGCGTGAGCGCGGTCGTGATGATCGTGTCGACGCTGCGGCTGATGTGCCGCAGCGAGCGCCCGGTGAGGGCGACGGTGTCGGCGTAGACGTGGGTGCTCATGACTGGTCCTTCCCGGACTCGGTGGTGGCGTGGGTCCCGACGAGCGCGAGGAAGATCTCCTCGAGCGTCGGCTGCTTCTCGACGTACTCGACGGTCGCGGGCGGCAGCAGCGCCTTGAGCTCGGCGAGCGTGCCGTTCGCGATGATGCGGCCCTGGTGGAGGATCGCGATGCGGTCGGCGAGCTGCTCGGCCTCCTCCAGGTACTGCGTGGTGAGCAGGACCGTCGTCCCCTGCCGGGCGAGCCCCTGGATGACCTGCCAGACCTCCTGGCGCGTCTCGGGGTCCAGGCCCGTCGTCGGCTCGTCGAGGAACAGCACGGTCGGGTGCCCGACGAGGCTCATCGCGATGTCCAGGCGCCGCCGCATGCCGCCCGAGTAGGTCGACACGCGCCGGGAGCCGGCCTCGGTGAGGCTGAACTGCGCGAGCAGGTCGTCCGCGATGCGGCCGGGGTCGTCCAGGTGCCGCAGCCGCGCGACGAGCACGAGGTTCTCGCGTCCGGAGAGGATCTCGTCGACCGCGGCGAACTGCCCGGTCAGGCTGATCGACTCGCGGACGTCGCGCGCTGCGACGGTCACGTCGAAGCCGTTGACGACGGCCGTGCCCGCGTCGGGCTTCAGCAGCGTCGACAGGATCCGCACCATCGTCGTCTTGCCGGCGCCGTTCGAGCCGAGCAGGGCGAAGATGCTGCCCGGCGCGACCTCGAGGTCGACGCCGCGCAGGACCTGGAGGTCCTGGAAGGACTTCTCGACGCCGCGCACGCGGATGGCGGGTGAGGTGACGTTCATGAGGTGTCGCGTCCCTTCTGGTGGTGGTGGTGACCGCTCAGCGGGCGTGCTGGACGGTGATGTCGCCCGAGCGCGTGCGCGCCCGGACCGCGACGGTGCGCTCGCCCTCGTCGGGCGCACGCTCGCCGTCGAGCTGGTTGCGGACGCGTCCGTCCTTCGACGACAGGTCGAGCCACGCGGCCACGCCGGGGCGCACACCGACGGCCACCTGGCCGTAGCCGCTCTCGACCTGGATCGACCCGCTCGAGACCTCGGCGACGCGGACGCTGCCGTAGGCCGTCTTCGCGGTGACGGAGCCGAGCGCCCGGTCGATGTCGAGGTCGCCGTACGAGAGCTTCGCGTCGAGGTCGCCCGCGGCCTCCTCGACGCGCACGGACCCGTGCGAGGCCTTGAGCACGGCGTCGCCGTGCACGGTGCCGACCAGGACGCGCCCGTGGTCGGCCGTGATCTCGGCGGCACCCTCGACGCGGTCCACCTCGACGGTGCCGTGCATGGCGCGCACCCACAGGTCGCCGGTGGTGTCGATCCGCACCGAGGAGCTCTTGACCCGGGTGGCGCCGAGCCGACCGACCGTCTGGACGTTGCCGACCGACAGCTCGGCCGTCAGACGCGAGCCGGCGGGCAGCTCGACGACGACGTCGACCGAGTCGGACGGCCCGGGGCCGATCCAGCTGAGCCGCGGCCGCGGCCCGAGGACCGTGAGCCGCCGCCCGTCGAGCTCGACCTTGGTCTCCTCGACCGCACGGTGGTCGGCCTGCTTCGTGGGGTTCGAGGGTGTGACCGTCACGACGGTGTCCGTGCGGTCGCTCGCGACGACGCGCAGGTCCCCGACGGGGACGTGGACCGCGAGGTCGATGGGCTGGGGGGTGCTGTACGTGGGCATGCTGACGCCTCCCGTGGTCAGGGTGTGCTTGTCCCGCCCCGCGGGTCCGCGGGGCTGGTGGTGCTCGAGGAGCTGGTCGTCCCGGGCGTGCGGTGCCCGGCTAGCGGGCCCAGCCGGCGAAGCTGTCGCCGGTGCGCAGCGTGCGCTGCGCGGATCGTCGCTGCTTGGGCTGCAGGGCTGCCGCGATCGCCCGGACGAGCCAGGCGTTGACGGACAGGCCGTCGGCGGTGGCCGCCTCGTCGACGCGCGCCTTGAGCGCGTCGGGGAGACGGAGGGTCGTGCGTGACGTGCTGACGTCGTCGAGGTCGACGGGCGCGGCGGTCACCGCGTTCGCCTCCTCGGCGTCCGCCTCGGACGGGGGCTGCGTGACGACGAACTCGACCTCGCGGCCGCGCAGCCGCACGTCGACCGAGCCGGGTGCGAGGTCACGCGTGATCTCGCCGGCGGCCGCCGACAGGGCGTCGAGCAGGACGAGACGGGTGGCCGCGTCGAGGCCCGCGGCGAGCCGCTCGGCGACGGCGCGGGTGTCGTCCCCGCCGTGCTCGGCGGCGTCCATGAGCTGGCGCTGGAGGTCGCTGACGTACTGCCCGAGTTCCATGACACCTAGCATGACACCACAGTGGTGTCACCACAAGCGTTTGTGGTGTCAAATCTTCGTCAGATGGTGTCACCAGTGACGCGCGGTGGTGTCGCGACAGTGAGACACCGCGTCATGTGCGCTCCGCGGCGCCCTCAGCCTCGCTCGACCGCGTCTTTCCAGCCCTGCGCGTACGCCTCAGCGCTCCCCTGCCGGAACATGTCGTCGTCGCCGGTCCGCACCAGCACGCGCGCGCCCGGCCCGTCGTCCACGGTGACGACGTGCCCCAAGCCGCGGACCACCGCGAGCGGCCGCCCGGCCGCCTTCCCCTTGACCAGCTCGGCCGCCGCGGCGATCTCGTCCGCCACGGCGGTCACGGTCATCGTCAGCGGTCGCCCGAACGAGTCGACCTGCCCGCGCAGGTCGTCGAGCACCGCGACACCCGCCGCGCCGATCGCCAGGTCGGCGACACCCTGACGCCACGGTCGCCCTGCGGTGTCGGACACGACGACGCCGACGCGCACGCCGAACGCCGCGGCGACGGCGACGCGCACCGCGCGTGCGGACGTGTCGGGGTCGACCGGCAGCAGCAGGACCGTGCCGTCGGGCGTGTTGCTCGCGTCGACGCCCGCGGCCGCCATGACGAGGCCGAGCCGGTTCTCGACGATCCGCGTGACCCCGGCGGCGTGCTCGCGCGTCGCGACGACGCGCACGGTCTCGTCGGTGATCGCCTGCTCGCGGTCGGCCGCGGCGACGACGCGCCCCTCGGCCTTCGACACGACCTTGCTGGTGAGCACCAGCACGTCCCCGTCCGCGAGCGCACGGTCCGGCCGGGCCGTCGCGTCGGCGCGCAGCAGGTCGACGAGCAGCGTCGGCAGGTCGTCGCCCGGCCGCACCTCGCCGAGCCCGGCGGGCGCCCAGACCCGCAGCTCGTCCGTCGGGCCGCTGGTCATCGCGACAGCTTCGGCAGCACGTCGGCGCCGAAGACCTCGATCCACTCGCGCTGGTTGCGGCCGACGTTGTGCAGGTAGATCCGGTCGAACCCGAGGTCGACGTACTTCTGGATCTCGGCGCGGTGCACGTCGGGGTCGGACGAGATGACCATGCGGCCCTCGAAGTCCTCGGGGCGCACGAGCCGGGCCATCTGCTCGAAGTCGAACGGCGAGCGGATGTCGGCCTTGGGGAACTTCATGCCGCCGTTGGGCCACTCGCGCATCGCGTTGGCGAGCGCCTCCTCGTCCGTGGGCGCCCACGACATGTGCAGCTGCAGGACCTTGGGCATCGCGTCCGCGTCCCGCCCGGCCTCCCGCGCACCCTCGTGGAACTTGCCGAACAGGCCGCTGATCTTCTCGAGCGGGGCGCCGACCGTGATGAGCCCGTCGGCGTGCTTGCCCGCGCGCTTGGCGGTGACGGGACCGGCGGTCGCGACGAGGATCTCGGGCGCCTCCTCCGGCATGGTCCACAGCCGCGTCGACTCGAGCTTGTAGAACTGCCCGGCGTGCTTGACGTCGCGGCCCGCGAGCGACGCGGTGAAGAGCTTCTTGATGATGTCGATGGCCTCGAACATGCGGTTGATCCGCTCGGGAGCCTCGGGCCAGTACTCGGCGATGATGTGCTCGTTCAGCGCCTCGCCCGAGCCGAGCCCCAGCCAGTGCCGGCCCGGGTACATCGCCGCGAGCGTCGCCGATGCCTGCGCGACCATCGCGGGGTGCCAGCGGAACGTCGGCGCGGTCACGCCGGGCCCGAAGTCGCCGCGGGTCCGCTCACCGACGGCCGTCAGCACGTTCCACACGAACGAGGACTGCCCCTGCGCGGGCACCCACGGCTGGAAGTGGTCGGCCGCCATCACGCCCGAGAAGCCGTGCTCCTCGGCGTGCGCCGACAGGTCCACCGCCTCGGTGGGGTGGAACTGCTCCAGCATCGCCGCGTACCCGACCGTCAGACCGTTCGCCGTCACACCGCTCACCCGCGTCGCTCTCCCTCGTCGTGCCGGGCGGCCCGCCTCGTGCGGGTGGCCCTCCCGCGACACTAACCCCGCCGTGTGTCGCGCGTGTTCCCTCGCGCACAGGGCCGGTCCGCCCGGGGAAACCCGCGCGGGTCCTGGTCGCGGATCTGGGAGGATGTGTGCCCATGAGCGACCTGAACCCGACCGCCCCCACGACGACCCCTGGCACCACGGGCACGCGGGCGGTACCGGACAAGGTCTCGCTCGACGGCCTGGAGGACCGCTGGGACTCCGCGTGGACGGCCCAGGGCCTCTACGCGTTCGACCGCTCGCGCACGCGCGAGGAGATCTACTCGATCGACACCCCGCCCCCGACGGTCTCGGGCTCGCTGCACGTGGGGCACGTGTTCTCGTACACGCACACCGACGTCGTCGCCCGCTTCCGCCGCATGCGCGGCAGCGAGGTGTTCTACCCGATGGGCTGGGACGACAACGGCCTGCCGACCGAGCGCCGCGTGCAGAACTACTACGGCGTGCGCTGCGACCCGTCGCTCCCCTACGTCGAGGGCTTCGTGCCGCCGCACGAGGGAACCGACGGCAAGCCCGTGAAGCCCGCCGACCAGGTGCCGGTGAGCCGCCGCAACTTCGTCGAGCTCTGCGAGCGCCTGACCGCCGACGACGAGCGCCAGTTCGAGGCGCTGTGGCGCCACCTGGGCCTGTCCGTCGACTGGTCGATGACCTACCAGACGGTGTCCGCCGAGGCCCGCGCGGTCGCCCAGCAGGCGTTCCTGCGCAACCTCGCGCGCGGCGAGGCGTACCAGGCCGAGGCGCCGGGCCTGTGGGACGTGACGTTCCAGACGGCGGTCGCGCAGGCCGAGCTCGAGGCCCGCGACTACCCGGGCGCGTTCCACCGCGTGGCCTTCCATCGTGCTGGTGCGGCTGACGCCGCTGAGCCCGTCTACATCGAGACGACGCGACCCGAGCTGCTGCCCGCGTGCGTCGCGCTCATCGCGCACCCCGACGACGAGCGCTACCAGCACCTGTTCGGCACGACGGTGACGTCGCCCCTGTTCGGCGTCGAGCTGCCCGTCCTCGCGCACCCGGCCGCCGAGCCCGACAAGGGCGCCGGCATCGCGATGTGCTGCACCTTCGGCGACCTCACCGACGTGCAGTGGTGGCGCGAGCTGCAGCTCCCCACCCGCTCGGTGGTCGGTCGCGACGGTCGCATCGTCCGCGAGACGCCCGAGTGGCTCACGACGGACGCCGGTCGTGCCGCGTTCGAGGAGCTCGCGGGCAAGACGACGTTCTCGGCACGCGAGGCCGTCGTGAACGGGCTGCGCGCGTCGGGCGACCTGGACGGCGAGCCGCAGGCCACCCAGCGCAAGGCGAACTTCTACGAGAAGGGCGACAAGCCCCTCGAGATCGTCACGAGCCGCCAGTGGTACATCCGCAACGGCGGCCGCGACGCCGACCTGCGCGAGGGCCTGCTCGCGCGTGGCGCGGAGCTCGACTTCCACCCCGACTTCATGCGCGTCCGCTACGAGAACTGGGTCGGCGGCCTCAACGGCGACTGGCTCATCTCGCGGCAGCGGTTCTTCGGCGTGCCGTTCCCGGTCTGGTACCGGCTCGACGAGAACGGCGACCCCGACCACGACGCGCCGCTGCTGCCGACCGAGGACCAGCTGCCGATCGACCCGTCGTCCGACGTGCCCGCGGGCTACACGGCCGACCAGCGCGGCGTCCCCGGCGGCTTCGTCGGCGACCCGGACGTCATGGACACCTGGGCGACCAGCTCGCTGACCCCGCAGATCGTCGGCGGCTGGCGCACCGACCCCGACCTGTTCGCGCGCGTCTTCCCGATGGACCTGCGCCCGCAGGGCCAGGACATCATCCGGACCTGGCTGTTCTCGACCGTGGTCCGCTCGCACCTCGAGCACGGCACCCTGCCGTGGACCGATGCGGCGATCAGCGGCTGGATCCTCGACCCCGACCGCAAGAAGATGTCGAAGTCCAAGGGCAACGTCGTGACGCCCATGGGCCTGCTGGAGGAGCACGGATCCGACGCGGTCCGGTACTGGGCGGCGTCCGCCCGCCTCGGCACGGACGCGGCGTTCGAGGTCGGCCAGATGAAGATCGGCCGCCGCCTCGCGATCAAGATCCTCAACGCGTCGAAGTTCGCGCTGTCGTTCGGCACGGCGGAGCTCGACCCGGCGCTCGTGACCGTGACGCTCGACCGCGCGATGCTCGCCGGGCTCGCCGACGTCGTCGCGAAGGCGACCGAGGCGCTCGAGTCCTACGACCACACGCGCGCGCTCGAGCTGTCGGAGACCTTCTTCTGGACGTTCTGCGACGACTACCTCGAGCTCGTCAAGGACCGCGCGTACGGCGCGGGCGCGCAGGAGGTGTCGGCCGAGACCGCGTCGGCGCGCGCCGCGCTCGGCATCGCGCTCGACACGATGCTGCGCCTGTTCGCGCCCGTGCTGCCGTTCGCGACCGAGGAGGTCTGGTCGTGGTGGCGCGAGGGCTCGGTGCACCGTGCGCCGTGGCCCGACGCCGCGCCGCTGCGGGCCGCCGCGGGTGACGCCGACCCGGGCGTGGTCGCAGCCGCCGGTGCCGCGCTCGCCGCGCTGCGCAAGGTGAAGTCGGAGGCCAAGGTGTCGATGCGCACCGAGATCACCGCGGTGACGCTCGCGGTGCCCGCAGCGCTGCGCGCCGGCGTCGACGTGGCGCTGGACGACGTGCGGGCCGCGGGGCGCGCGGTCGGCTCGCTCGACCTCGTCGAGCAGGACGGCGAGCAGGTCGTCGCGCGCGACGCGGTGCTCGCCGAGCCGCAGCCGAAGGCCGCGCAGGCCTGACGCACCGCGGCGCAGCCGAGCAGACATCCCAGCGACCAGCGACAGGAGCGCGGCAGTGCGCGAGTTCTCCTCCCCCAGCCCGGTCGGCCTCGACCCGCGCGCCAACATCCCGGGGCTGCTCGCGCAGCGGCTCGCGCGTGACCCGGACGGCGTGCTGATCGAACGGTCCACCGGACTCGGCGGGACGTGGGCGCCCGTGACGGTGACGGCCTTCGCCGCCGAGGTGCGCGCCGTCGCCAAGGGCCTCGTCGCGCGCGGGCTCGAGCCCGGCGACCGCGTCGCGCTCATGTCGCGCACCCGGTACGAGTGGACGCTGCTCGACTTCGCGATCTGGGCGGCGGGCGGCGTCGGCGTGCCGGTGTACGAGACGTCGTCGCCCGAGCAGGTGCGGTGGATCGCCGCCGACACGGGCGCACGGATCGCGCTCGTCGAGACCGCGGCGCACGCGAGCGTGGTCGCACAGGTCCGCGACGACCTGCCGGGCCTCGCGCACGTGCTCGTCATCGACGAGGGCGCGGTCGACGGGCTGGTCGCCGAGGGCGCCACGGTGCCGGACGCCGAGATCGAGCGACGTTCGGCGCTGGCCGGCGCGGACGACCTCGCCACCGTCATCTACACGTCCGGCACGACGGGCCGCCCGAAGGGCGTCGAGCTCACGCACGGCAACTTCGTGTTCCACACGCTCAACGGCGTCGACGGGCTGGGCGAGGTGTGCGCGCAGCCGCACTCGCGGACGTTGCTGTTCATGCCGCTCGCGCACGTGTTCGCGCGGTACATCGAGGTCCTGTGCATCCCGTCCGGCGCCGTCCTCGGCCACACGCCCGACACGCGCAACCTGCTGCCGGACCTCGCGGCGTTCCAGCCGACGTTCGTCCTCGCCGTACCGCGCGTGTTCGAGAAGGTCTACAACTCGGCCGAGCAGAAGGCGGGCGGCGGCACGAAGCTGCGGCTGTTCCGCTGGGCGGCGAAGGTCGCGATCGCCTTCTCGCGTGCGCACGACACCCCCGCCGGGCCGTCCGCCGCGCTGAAGGCCCAGCACCGTCTCGCGGGCGCGCTGGTGCACACGAAGCTGCGCGCCGCGCTGGGCGGCAGGGCCGAGTGGGCCATCTCCGGCGGCGCCCCGCTCGGCGAGCGGCTCGGGCACTTCTACCGCGGGATCGGCGTCCGCGTGCTCGAGGGCTACGGCCTGACCGAGACCACCGCACCGACGACGGTCAACCGTCCGGGCCTCACCAAGGTCGGCTCCGTCGGTCCCGCGTTCCCCGGCACGTCCGTGCGGGTCGACGACGACGGCGGCATCTGGATCTCCGGCCCGCACGTCTTCCGCGGCTACCGGCACAACACGGAGGCGACCGCCGAGGCGCTGGTCGACGGCTGGTTCCGCACGGGCGACCTCGGCACGCTCGACGACGACGGCTACCTGCGCATCACGGGCCGCACCAAGGAGATCATCGTGACCGCGGGCGGCAAGAACGTCGCCCCCGCCGTCCTCGAGGACCGGCTGCGCGGCCACCCCATCGTCAGCCAGGTCGTCGTCGTCGGCGACCAGCGTCCGTTCATCGGCGCGCTCGTCACGCTCGACGCCGAGATGCTGCCCGGGTGGTTGTCCAACCACGGCATGCCGCCCATGGACGTCGTCACGGCCGGGTCCGACCCGCGCGTGCTCGAGGCCCTCGACCGCGCCGTCGACCGCGCGAACGAGGCCGTGTCGCGCGCCGAGTCGATCCGCAAGATCCGTGTCCTGCCGACCGACCTCACCGAGGCGAACGGCTACCTCACGCCGTCGCTCAAGGTGAAGCGCGCGCTCGTGCTCAAGGACTTCGCGGCGGACATCGACGCGCTCTACGTCGACACGCGAGAGCACCACGGCTGACCGGCGCGGAGGAGCAACCCCGCCCTCTCCGCGCCGACCACCGCGTCGACCTGTCCGGAGACGGCGTCAGACGACGTTGCGCAGCCGCCGCTGGTCGGCCGACTGCGTCGGCACCGACTCGCTGGGCGTCGACCCGTCCGACCAGCGCAGGACGGCGCCGACCCCGCCGACGAGCTCGACGCTGCCGTCCTCAGCGAATGTGACCCCGGCATCCTGACCCAGCGCGGCCCGCACCAGCGCGACGCCGGCGGGCAGCTTGCGGCGCGCGTCGCCGGACACGCCGAGCGCGTCGAGGTCGGCGATGCTCGTGCCGAGCTGGAGCGGCTCGGGTCCGACCCACAGCTCCTTGTCCGCGAGGGCGCCCGTGAGCGTCGACTCGTGCAGCACGAGCTCGTCGACCTGCCCCCGACGCAGCACCTCGATCACGTCGTCGAGCGCGGTGACCGCGCCGTCGCCCCGGCCCTGCCCCTCCCGGAACCGCGCGAGCACGGCCTCGCGCCGCCGGTTGCGGAACGAGTCGAGCGCGTCGGCGACCTTGGCGGCGAACGCGTCCCGCTTGACGCCCTCGCCCCGCGCGCCACCCGGCACCTCGACGAGGACGGCGCGCACGTGCTGGTCGACCTCGTCGCGCACGAGCGCGACGGCGCGCACGTCGCCCGTGAGCACGACGAGGTCGGGCGACCGTTCGGCCACCCGCTTGCCCAGGACCGCCGCGACCGCCTCCGCGTTGCGCTCCCACGAGTCCTCGGCGCGGGTCTGGTTCCGCCGCGACAGCGCGCCGTCCTTGACCTTGTGCACGTCGTCGTGGCCACCGTCGACGTGCTCGACCTCGGACGCGTCGCCGGTCCGTGCGCCGTCGCCGGTGTGCCACGTGAGGTCCGCGCCGTTGCGGTCCACCTCGACGAGCACGTGGTGCACGCCCTCCTCGGCCGCGCGCACGGCCGGCAGCAGCGCGGGCGCCGGTCCGAACACCGCGCTCGACTGCGCGGGGGGCTCCGACAGCACGCGGTCGACGCGCACGCCCTCGGCGTCGGCGACGATGACGCGACCGTGCGGGCCCTTGACGCCGGTCGGCACGGCGAACCGCTCGCCGATCTCGTCCAGCACGGCCGCGGGTGCGCCGTCGCGCTCGAGCGTCCGGCGGACGGCCCGCCAGCGGTCGGCCGCCTCGGCCTCCCCCGCGACGTCGGCACGCGTCACGTCCAGGTAGACGGTCGTGAACGGAGCCGGGCGCCCGAGGAGGGGCTTCAGCCAGTGCAGGTCCATGCAGCACCTCGTGAGTGGTCGACGGTCCTCGGCGACCGCGGGCGCAGCGGACCCGCGCGTCCTGCCGGGGCTGACGTACCTACCCTCGTCCGGATGCGCGCGGCGCGCCACCCCTGACGGGTCGCGACCGCGCCGGCGTCACGGCTGCTGCGCGCGCTCCGCGGCGTGGTCCTGCGCGATGGCCTCGTGGTGGCGGATGACCTCCTCGACGATGAACGCGAGGAACTTCTCCGCGAACACCGGGTCGAGGTCCGCCTGGTGCGCGAGCTCGCGCAGGCGCGCGACCTGCTGCTCCTCACGGCCCGGGTCCGACGGCGGGAGCCCGCGCTCGGCCTTGAGGACGCCGACCTGCTGGGTCGCCTTGAACCGCTCGGCGAGCAGGTACACGAGCGCCGCGTCGATGTTGTCGATGCTGTGGCGCAGCCGCGCCAGCTCAGTGGGGATCGGTGCCGGCAGGTCGCTCACGCCCGCGATCCTAGGCGCACCCCCTCGGCATCGGCCGGACGGTCCGCCGCTGACCAGCACATGGGACGACTCGTCCCATTCGTCCGTTTCACCGCTACGGTCGCGCGACCGACCGGAGCAGGGGGACGCGACGGGTGGGGCGGCAGGAGGGCGCACGAGCGCCGCTCGGGCCGCACGGGTCGCGTGGTCGAGGTGCGTACGGGCCGGCTGACGCCGGCGTGCGTGCGGGGCCGGCGCCCGCCCGCGTCGCGGCCGTCCCGGCCTCCCCCTGTGCGGTCGACCACCGAACCGTCGCCGTCGCGCACCCGCGCACGGCCCCGCCGCCGGCCTGCCCGGCCACCGCACGAAGGAGCACGTCGTGACCCGACGTCGTACCGCCCTCGCCGCCACCGCGACCGCCGCGGCCGCCCTGCTGACCGCGTGCGCCGCGGACGGCGCGTCCGGCGGCGGGTCGACGCCCGCCGACGGCACGGCGACGACCGTCCGGGTCGCCGACGTCTCCACGGCCAACCACCTGACCCTCGGCCGCACGTCGGGGCTCGTCGACGACGCGCTCGACGAGGCGGGCGTGGCGGCGCAGTGGCTCGGGCCCTACACGGTCCCGTCGGTCGCGTACGACGCGCTGCTCACCGACCAGGCGGACGTGACGACGACCGACGCGGCCCAGCTGCTGACGTGGGCGGCCGAGGAGCGCGACGTCGTCGCGTTCGCGGTGGAGACGACCTCGGGCGACGACCAGGGAGTCGTCGTCGGCGCGGGGGTCCCGGTCACCGGCGTCGCGGACCTGCGCGGCCTGACGGTCGCCGTCGGCCCGACGCCCGGCGGTGTCGGGGACTACGTCCTGGCGAAGGCGCTCGCCACGGTCGGCCTCACGAGCGACGACGTCCAGCGGGTGTACCTCAGCGAGTCGGACGCGACCGCGGAATTCGTGGCCGGTACGGTCGACGCGTGGGCGACGGCCGACGAGCACTTCGCGACCGCGCAGAGCACGCCGGGAGCGGTCGTCGTCGCGCGGGGCGACCAGGTCGGCTCGAACGACGCCACCGTGCATGTCGTGTCGCGGACGTTCGCGCACGAGCACCCGGAGGCGGTCCGGGCGCTGTTCGACGGTCTCGCCGCCCAGGCCGCGGCGGTCGAGGACAAGCCGTCCGCCATCACGGACCTGTACTCGCGCGCCGGCGCGCCGGGCGACGCGATCAAGGTGATCGGCACGTTCGACGTACCGGAGGTGGCGCCCCTGGACGACGCCGGCGTCGAGCGCCTGCGGGCCTTCGCGGACGACCTCGTGGAGCTCGGGTTCCTGGCCGTGGAGCCGCACATGGCGCACGCGGTCCACGACGTGACGGCCGGGTCCGGCTCGTAGGTCGGGGCAACCGCCGAGGTGGCCCGCGCACGGATCGCCGTGCCACGATGCGGGCACCGGCCACGATGCCCGAGGTGACGACATGAGCCTTGCGTCGACCCTGCCCGACCTGCGTCCGTACGCGCTGCCGCCCGGCGACGTGCTGGCCTCGCTCGACACGGACGCGCGCGGCCTGACGGCGGCCGACGCCGAGCGACGCCTCGCCGAGACGGGCCCGAACCGCCTGCCGGAGCCGGCGAGGGCGCACCCGGTGGTCCGCTTCCTCCAGCACTTCGACGACGTCCTCATCTACATCCTGCTCGCCGCGGCGGTCCTCAAGGCGTTCCTGGGCGACTGGGTCGACTTCACGGTCATCCTCGTCGTCGCCGTCGCGAACGCGGTCGTCGGCTTCCTCCAGGAGGGTCAGGCGGAGCGCGCGCTCGACGGGATCCGCACGATGCTGTCGCTCGACGCCACAGCGCTGCGCGACGGGCACTGGTCGACGGTCGCCGCGGAGAGCCTCGTGCCGGGCGACGTGGTGCGCGTGCGGTCCGGTGACAAGGTGCCGGCGGACGCGCGCCTGCTGGACGAGACGAACCTCCAGGTCGACGAGTCGGCGTTGACGGGCGAGTCGGTGCCCGCGGTCAAGGACGTCGCGGCGGTCGGGACGGACGCGGGCGTGGGCGACCGGTCCAGCATGCTGTTCAGCGGCACGATCGTCGCCGCAGGGACGGCGACCGCGGTCGTGACGGCGACGGGCGCGCGCACCGAGATCGGCCGCATCCAGGCGCTCGTCGCGGACGTCGACCACCTCGACACGCCCCTCAAGCAGCAGCTCAACCGGCTCGGGACGCTGCTGTCGCGCGGCATCCTCGTGATGGCCGCGCTCATGCTGGTCATCGGCCGGGTGATCCACGACTGGGACCCGCCCGAGCTCATCTCGGCTGCGATCGGGTTCGCCGTCGCGGCCGTGCCGGAAGGGCTGCCGGCGCTCGTCACGATCACGCTCGCGCTGGGTGTGCAGCAGATGGCGCGCCGCCACGCGATCACCCGCAAGCTGCCCGCGGTCGAGGTGCTGGGGTCCGTCACCACGATCTGCTCGGACAAGACCGGGACGCTGACGAGGAACGAGATGACGGCGCGCACCGTGGTCACCGCGGAGCGCACGTACGACGTCGAGGGCCTGGGCTACGAACCGACCGGCCGGGTCACGCGCGACGGCGCGACGGCGCGCCTCGCAGACCACCCCGACCTGCGTGCGCTCGTCGAGGCCGCGGCGCTCTGCAACGACGCGCGCGTCGTGGCCGACGAGGCCGGGCACTGGCGTGTCGTCGGGCAGCCGACCGAGGGGGCGCTCACGACGCTCGCGCTGAAGTCCGGTGCGGACGTCGGCGACGCGTCGCGCCTGGCCGAGGTGCCGTTCGAGTCGGCGAACAAGCTGTCCGCGACCCTCGACCGACTCCCGGGCGACGGCCTGGGTGACGACGTGCTCCGCGTGCACGTGCTGGGCGCACCCGACCGCCTGCTCGACCGCTCGACCGCGCAGCGCGGACCCGACGGGCGGCCCGAGCCCCTCGACGTCGCCCGGTGGGAGGCGACGATCGACGAGCTCGGCGGGCAGGGCCTGCGCGTGCTCGCGGCCGCGGCACGGCCCGCCGACCCCGGCGCCTCCGCGCTCGACCTCGACGACCTGCACGACCTGGTCCTGCTCGGCGTCGTCGGCATCGTCGACCCGCCCCGCCCCGAGGCCGTCGCGGCCATCGCGGACTGCCACCGCGCCGGCATCGCCGTGAAGATGATCACCGGCGACCACGCGGGCACGGCGGTCGCGATCGCGCGTGAGCTCGGCATCGTCCGCCCCGGAGAGGAGGTCCGGGCGCTGACGGGCGCCGAGCTCGAGGCGATGAGCCAGGAGGAGCTCCGGGTGCACGTCCAGGACGTCGACGTCTACGCGCGCACGAGCCCCGAGCACAAGATCCGCATCGTGCGCGCGCTGCAGTCGCACCGCGAGGTCGTCGCGATGACCGGCGACGGCGTGAACGACGCACCCGCCCTGACGCGCGCCGACGTCGGCATCGCCATGGGCATCAAGGGCACCGAGGCGACGAAGGAGGCCGCGGAGATCGTCCTCGCCGACGACAACTTCGCGACCATCGAGCGGGCCGTCGAGGAGGGGCGGCGGATCTACGACAACATCCGCAAGTCCGTCGTCTTCCTGCTGCCCACCAACGGCGCGCAGTCGCTCGTCATCCTCGTCGCCGTGCTGTTCGGTCTCGCGCTGCCGCTGTCCCCCGTGCAGATCCTCTGGGTCAACCTCGTCACGGCCGTGACGCTGTCGCTCGCGCTCGCCTACGAGCCCGCGGAGGCCGGGGTCATGGACCGGCCGCCGCGCTCACCGTCCGAGTCCGTCCTGTCCGGGCGCTCGCTCGTCCTCGTCGTGTGCGCGTCGCTGCTCATCGGCGGCGCGACCCTCGGCGTCTACCTCGTCGAGAAGAACCTCGGCTCGACCGACGGCGTGGCGCAGACCAGCGCCGTCACGATGCTCGCGCTCGGGCAGGTCGCGTTCCTGTTCTCGTGCCGGTTCCTGCACGCGTCGAGCCTGACGCCCCGCGTGCTCGTCGGGAACACGGTCGTGTGGGTCGCGGTCGGCACGCTCCTCGCGCTGCAGGTGGTGTTCGTCTACGCGCCCTTCATGCACGACTGGTTCGAGTCCGCCCCGATCGCGCCGCGCGACTGGGCGCTCACGGCCGCGATCGCCGTCGGCGTGCTGGTCCTCGTCGAGGCCGTCAAGGCGCTCGGCCGCCGCTCCCCCGGGCGGCGCTGACCCGCCTCCGCCGGGTGGCGGCTCAGGCGCTCTTCTCGCGCGGCGTCCGCTTGTCGCGCGGCGTCTCCCGCGGCACGAGCGTCGGGTTCACGTTGTCCAGGACGACGTCCTGCGTGATGACGACCCGGGCGACGTCGTCGCGGCTCGGGACCTCGAACATCACCTGCTGGAGGACCTCCTCCATGATCGCCCGCAGACCGCGCGCGCCGGTCCCGCGCAGGAGCGCCTGGTCGGCGATCGCGGCGACGGCCTCGTCCTCGAACTCGAGCTCGACGCCGTCGATCTCGAACATCCGCTGGTACTGCTTGACGAGCGCGTTGCGCGGCTCGGACAGGATCCGCACGAGCGCGCTCTGGTCGAGCCGCGACACGGCGGCGACGACGGGCAGACGCCCGATGAACTCGGGGATCAGCCCGTACTTCTGCAGGTCCTCGGGGCGGACCTCGGCGAACAGGTCGCCCTCGTCGTGCGACTCGAGCAGCGGGGCGCCGAAGCCGACGACGCGCTTGCGCGCGCGGGCGGCGATGATGTCGTCCAGCCCGGAGAACGCGCCGGCCACGATGAACAGGACGTTCGTCGTGTCGATCTGGATGAACTCCTGGTGCGGGTGCTTGCGACCGCCTTGCGGCGGGACCGAGGCGGTCGTGCCCTCGATGATCTTCAGGAGCGCCTGCTGGACGCCCTCGCCGGAGACGTCGCGCGTGATCGACGGGTTCTCGCTCTTGCGGGCGATCTTGTCGATCTCGTCGATGTAGATGATCCCCTGCTCGGCCTTCTTGACGTCGTAGTCGGCGGCCTGGATGAGCTTGAGGAGGATGTTCTCGACGTCCTCGCCGACGTAGCCGGCCTCCGTCAGCGCGGTCGCGTCGGCGATCGCGAACGGGACGTTGAGCATGCGGGCCAGCGTCTGCGCGAGGTACGTCTTGCCGGTGCCCGTGGGGCCGACCAGCAGGATGTTCGACTTCGCGATCTCGACGTGGTCGTCCGAGCTGCGTCCCAGCTCACCGGCCTGGACGCGCTTGTAGTGGTTGTACACCGAGACCGACAGCGCCCGCTTCGCGGACTCCTGGCCGATGATGTACTGCTCGAGGAAGTCGAAGATCTCCTTCGGCTTGGGCAGCTCGACCATGCCGACCTCGGTGGCCTCGGCGAGCTCTTCCTCGATGATCTCGTTGCACAGCTCGATGCACTCGTCGCAGATGTACACGCCGGGGCCCGCGATGAGCTTCTTCACCTGCTTCTGGGACTTCCCGCAGAACGAGCACTTGAGGAGATCGGCTCCGTCCCCGATTCGAGCCACGTGTGTCCCCTTCCTCCGTGTCCGCCCTCCGCCCGTCGGGCGGTGCGTCGTCCCCGTCGCACCCGCGGGTGCGACGTCCTCCCATTGCACACCACGCGGGGCCCGATGTCAGCCGAACCCCGCCGTGGCGCGCGGCGTGTCCCTCGGACGGTCGTCCGGATTGTCCGACCGTCGGGACCTGCGTCCCCCACCGGGACACCGCCGGACCGGGCGGTCACGGCGGCGTCCGTCGGGTGTCAGGCGGTCGGCTGCACGACCGTCGGGTGCGCGCCCTTGCGGCTCTCGAGCACCTGGTCGACGATCCCGTACTCCAGCGCCTGCTGCGCGGTGAGGATCTTGTCGCGCTCGATGTCCTTGCGGACCAGCTCGATGTCGCGGCCCGTGTGGTGCGCGATCGTCTGCTCGAGCCACTCGCGCATGCGGATGAGCTCGTTGGCGTGGATCTCGATGTCGGAGGCCTGCGCGTAGCCGCCGCCCTCCATCGCGGGCTGGTGGATCAGCACCCGTGCGTTGGGCAGCGCCAGACGCTTGCCGGGCGAGCCCGCCGCGAGCAGCACCGCGGCCGCCGACGCCGCCTGCCCGAGGCAGACCGTCACGAGCTGCGGCTTGATGTACTGCATCGTGTCGTAGATGGCTGTCAGCGCCGTGAACGAGCCACCGGGCGAGTTGATGTACAGCGTGATGTCGCGGTCCGGGTCCGTGCTCTCGAGCACGAGCAGCTGGGCCATGACGTCGTCCGCGGACGCGTCGTCCACCTGCACGCCGAGGAAGATGATCCGGTCCTCGAACAGCTTGGTGTAGGGGTCCTGGCGCTTGAACCCGTAGGCCGTGCGCTCCTCGAACTGCGGCAGCACGTAGCGGCCGACGGGGCCCTGCGGGGCCTGGCCGCCCGGACCGGCGAGCCGGCCCGCACGGGCGATGAACTGGGACTCGATGCTCACGAGGGTCTCCTCAGAAGGTCGCGGAAGGGTCGTCGGGTCGGGGCGCCGCTCAGGCGGTGCCGCCGCCGCCCGTGACGGACCCCGCCGTCTCGACGACGTGGTCGATGAAGCCGTACTCGAGGGCCTCGGGCGCCGTGAACCAGCGGTCGCGGTCCGCGTCGGAGTTGATCTGCTCCACGCTCTTGCCGGTCTGCTCGGCCGTCAGCTCGGCGAGCACCGTCTTCATGTGGAGGATCAGCTGCGCGTTGATGCGCACGTCGGTCGCCGTGCCGCCGATGCCGCCCGAGGGCTGGTGCATCATGACGCGCGCGTGCGGCGTGGCGTAGCGCTTGCCCTTGGCGCCCGACGAGAGCAGGAACTGCCCCATCGACGCGGCCATGCCCATCGCGATGGTCGCGACGTCCGGCTGGATGTACTGCATGGTGTCGTAGATCGCCATGCCCGCGGTGATCGAGCCACCCGGCGAGTTGATGTACAGCCAGATGTCCTTGTCGGGGTCCTCGGCGGCCAGCAGCATCATCTGCGCGCAGATGGCGTTCGCGTTCTCGTCGCGCACCTCGGAGCCGAGCCAGATGATCCGCTCGCGGAGCAGTCGGTTGTAGATGGAGTCGTTGAGGCCGAGACCCGGGGAGTCTGCCCGGGCCATCGCCGGCACCTGCACGTTCACGAAGGCTCCTTCGTCTGGCGTTCGCGTCCTTCGACGCACTGTCCTGCGGGTGGTGCTGCACCGGGCCGTCGGGACGTCCCCTGCCGGCCGTGCGCTGCTGCGACCCTAACGCGCACGAGGCGCCGGTCAGGGCCCCGCGGCCGGGGGTTTCGCTGTCGGCGCAGTCCCGACGGCGAGGGCCCCGCACCGACCTGCGGTACGGGGCCCTCGACGGGTGCGTCCGGTCGCCCGGACGGCGGATCAGGCCTTGGCGTCCTCGGTCTCGACCGGCGCGTCCGCGATACCGGAGATGTCGGTCGCGGCGTCGGTCGTCGCACCCGCGGCGGCCTGCTCGGCGGCGTCGGCGGCGGCGTCCTCCTCGTCCGTGCCGATGAATTCCGACAGGTCGACGGCCGTGCCGGCGCCGTCGGTCACGGCGACGCGGCGCAGCGCGACGGCGAGGGCCTTGGAGCGGGCGACCTCGGCGACCATCGCCGGGATCTGGCCCTGCTGGTCGACGGTCTGGATGAACGTGTTCGGGTCCATGCCGTACTGGCGCGAGGCGCTCACCAGGTAGTCGAGCAGCTCCTGCTGGCTGATCTTGATCTCGAGCTGCTCGGCGAGCGTGTCGAGAAGGATCTGGTTGCGCAGCGCGGTCGTCGCCTGCTCGCCGACCTCGGCACGGTGCTCGTCGTCCTCCAGGCGGCCCTCGCCCTCGAGGTGACGGTGCACCTCGGCGTCGACGACGCCCTGCGGCACGGGGATCTCGGTGCCCTCGAGGAGCTTCTCGAGCAGCAGGTCGCGGGCCTGGACGGCCTGGTTCGACGCCTTGATGCGCGACGCCTGCTCGCGCAGGTCCGCCGTGAGCTCGTCGAGCGTGTCGAACTCGGACGCGAGCTGCGCGAAGTCGTCGTCGGCGTCGGGGAGCTGGCGCTCCTTGACGTTCGTCGCGGTGACGGAGACCTGCGCCTCCTCGCCGGCGTGCTCGCCGCCCGCGAGGCTCGTGACGAACGTCGTCGTCTCGCCCGCGGACAGGCCGGTGAGCGCCTCGTCGAGGCCCTCGAGCATGTTGCCCGAGCCGATCTGGTAGCTGACGCCGGAGACCGAGTCGACCTCGTCGCCGTTGATCGTGGCGGTCAGGTCGAGCACGACGAAGTCGCCCTCGGCGGCCGGGCGGTCGACGCCGACCAGCGTGCCGAAGCGCTCGCGCAGCGCGTCGAGACGGCCCTGCACGTCCTCGTCGGAGACCTCGACGTCGTCGACCGTGAGGGTCAGGCCGTCGAGCGCCGGGACGGTGATCTCGGGGCGGACCTCGACCTCGGCGGTGAAGTGCAGCTCGCCCTGGTCCTCGCCGGCGACGAGGCCGGGGACCTTGGTGACCTCGACCTCGGGCTGACCGAGCGGGCGCAGCTTGTTGTCGCGGACGGCCTCGGCGTAGAAGCCGGACAGGCCCTCGTTGACGGCGTGCTCGATGACGGCCGGACGACCGACGCGCTGGTCGATGATGCGCGGGGGCACCTTGCCCTTGCGGAAGCCCGGCACGTTGACCTGCTCGGCGATGTGCTGGTACGCGTGCT
This sequence comes from Cellulomonas algicola, assembly GCF_003851725.1. Taxonomy (GTDB): domain Bacteria; phylum Actinomycetota; class Actinomycetes; order Actinomycetales; family Cellulomonadaceae; genus Cellulomonas; species Cellulomonas algicola. Next base: position 22,907 of record NZ_BHYL01000048.1, read on the forward strand.
CGATGCTCGGCTTGAGCTCGTCGTAGGTCACCTCGACGGTCAGCTTGACCTTGGTCGGGTCCAGGGTCTCGACGGCGCTCTTCACTTCGATGGTCTCCAACTGATTCGGGTGGGTACCGGCGAGTGCGGCGCCGGACGGTTCGGGCGGCGCTGCCTGCCGGCACGCGCACGCGACCCTCGATGGTACGCCACGGCGACGAGCCGCCGCCAAAGCCGCCCGCCGGGGACGGGGCCGCCGGGGACGCCCCCGCGCCCTCCGACGGCTGCCCGCGCCCCGCACCCGACACGGGTCCCCGTCAGGCCGCGGCCGCGTCCGTCGCGGACGCCTGCTCGCCCGCGAGCTCCTCGACCACCTCGACGACGCGCGCGACGGCGTCGTACCGGGCGTACTCGGCCGCGAGCTCCTGCGCGCGGCGCGCGAACGACGGCTCCTCGAGCACCCGGCGGACCCCGTCGGCCACGGCCTGCGTCGTCGTCGCGTCGGTCGTCGGGTCGGTCCGCAGCGCGACCCCGACACCCGCCCACGCGACGCGCGCCCCGACCTCCGCCTTGTCCTCCGTCCGACCGGCGACGACGAGCGGGACGCCCGCCGCCAGCGCCTGCTGCACACCCCCGAACCCGCCGTTCGTCACCATGACGTCGGCGAGCGGCAGGAGCTGCTCGAACGGCACGAAGCGCGCGGCGCGCACGTTCGCGGGCAGCTCGCCCGCGAAGACGTCCCCGGGCTCGGCGGTGCCCGTCGTGAGCACGACGAGCGCACGCGTGCCGGTGAGGGCCTCGACCGCGGGGTAGAGCAGCCGCGACGGGTCGGTCGCGACGGTGCCTTGCGTGACGAGCACGACGGGCCGGCCGTCGGCCTTCGCGGCGAGCACGTCGCGCCACCACACCGGCGGCTCGAACAGGTCGACGCCGCGCGGCAGCACCGCGCCGACCGTCTCGACGTTCGCCGGGAGGTCGCTGCGCGGGTACTCGAGCGACGGCACCGACAGGTGCAGCACGCGGGTCGCGAACGTCGGCATCCAGTCGAGGAAGAACCCGTCGGGGCGCTCGACCCCGGCGTCGTCGACGAGCGCGAGCGCCTTCCGTTGGGCGTCCTTGAACACGGCCCGCTTGATGAACGCGTCGAGCAGGCGGTAGCGCAGCGCCTGGAGCCCTGTGCGGGGCGGCTGGAGGCCGGTGCCGAACGGGGCGGTGTCGCGGCTCGACACGGGCAGCGGCGTGACGGTCAGCTGGACCGACGGGATGCCGTGCCGGCGCGCGAGGAGCGCACCCGCGATGCCCGTGGTGTCGGTGACGACGACGTCAGGGCGCCAGCCCGCGACGACGGCCTCGAGGTCGGCGAGGTCGCCCGGCACGGGCCCGAGGAAGTGGTGGAGCACGTCCCACTGCAGCCGCTTCACACCCGGCTCGGGCGCGCCGTGCGCCGCGGACCAGGCGTCGAGCTCGGCGTCGTCGAGGTCGCGGCCGTGCACCACGGGTGCCGCGGTGGCGCCGGTCGCCGCGACCGCGGACGCGAACTTCGTGCCGGTGTGGACGACCACGTCGTGACCGGCGTCGACGAGCGCGCGCACGACCGGCAGCGCGGGACGGACGTGGCCGGTGATCGGCGTGAGGGAGAACAGGATCCGGCTCATGCGGGGGCTCCGGGGGTTCGTCGGCGGCCGGTCCGTCCGGCCCGTCGACTCAGGGGCCGCGGCCGCGGTTCCTGATACGCCGGGTCCGAGGCACCGGGTCGCTCGCACGCGTCGCCGACACCGACGTCGACGTCGGTCCCCGGGTGAACGAGGTCGGGATGGCGGGATTCGAACCCACGACCTTCCGCTCCCAAAGCGGACGCGCTACCAACCTGCGCCACATCCCGTGCGCACCCCGGTACGGCCGGGTGGCCGGGTGGGGTGCACGATCCGCTCCTGCGCACCCGGTACCCTGGGTGCCGCGGTCCGGCCTGCCGGACCTGTGCGGACGTAGCTCAATGGTAGAGCCCCAGTCTTCCAAACTGGCTACGCGGGTTCGATTCCCGTCGTCCGCTCCCCACCGCAGGACGCCCGTCGGCCGACGTCGTCCGCGGGCTCCCCGTCGACGACGTCGAGGATGTCGCGATCCGGGCGGCGCCCATCCGGGCGAAGTCTGAGATGATCGACTCCGGCTCGGGGTGCTCGAGGAGGGCTCATGACGCGGCTGACGCTCGGCAACGTCGTCAAGGTGGCGGCCGTCCTGGTCTTCCTGCCCCTGCTCGGCTACCTGGTGCTCGTCATCGGCGCGGTGCGCAAGCACCTCCGGACGTCCGTCGAGGGCCTGGTCTACGCCGGGGCGTTCTCCGCGGCGGTCTTCGTGCTCGACGCCCCCTGGGGACTGCGCACCCTGCTCGCGCTCGTCGCGATGGGCGCCTCGGGCGTCCGCTCCTGGCACCTGCGCGACCTCTGGCTGCCGGCACGACGCCGGTGGTGGAAGCACGACGTGGTGGGGACCGCGACCGTCGTCTCGACGTCCCGCGCGCCGCACACCACCCCTGTCGAGGGGGCGGAGGACCTGACGTCGACGGTCGCCCGGGTCCGCGAGCAGGCCGACCGGAACCGGCGGCGCCTGCCCGGCGACACCCACCGGACCGTCGTGCGGATCTGCGACGTGCTGGACGCCGTGATCGCCTCGGAGCAGCGTGAGCCCACCCGTGACGCGCGGTTCGAGTACGAGCTGGACGCGATGGTGCGGCAGTACCTGCCGTCCGTGCTCACGAGCTACCTCGCGATCCCGCCGGGCAGGGTGCACGAGCGCCAGCCCGACGGGCGCACCCCCGTCGAGGAGCTGACCGAGCAGCTGCGGATCCTCGCGGCCCAGGCCGACACCCTCGACGCGAGCCGGCAGCGTCGCCTGACGGCGGACCTGAGCACGAGCGGCAACTTCCTGCGCGACAAGTACGGGCACCGTCAGCCGGACGCCTTCGACTTCCGTGTCCAGTAGGCCACCGGTCGACCGCGCGACGAGCCGGGCGCCGTCGCCGGAGCGGCACGACGTGACCGCCTCCCCCGAGGCGTGGGACGACCTGCGCACGCGCCTGCGCGCGACGCGCTGGCCCGCGGCGCCGAGCGGTGCGGGCTGGTCGCTCGGCACCGACCAGGAGTACCTGCGGCACCTGGTCGCCTACTGGGCGGACGGCTTCGACTGGCCGGCGCGGGAGGCCGAGCAGGCGCTCGTGCCGCGCTTCCGCGTGCGGGTGCGCGGCGTCGAGGTCAGCTTCGTGCACGTGCGCGCGGTCCGACCGCCGGGTGCGTCGCCGGCGCTGCCGCTCGTGCTCACGCACGGCTGGCCCGACTCGTCGTGGCGGTACTCCAAGGTCGTGGGGCCGCTCACCGACCCCGGCGCGTACGGCGCCGACCCGGACGACGCGTTCGACGTGGTCGTCCCCGACATGCCCGGGTTCGGGCACTCGGTGCTCCCGCCGGACGTCGTCCTCGACTCGGTGGCGGTGGCCGGGGTCTGGGCGGACCTGATGGACGCGCTCGGGTACGACCGGTACGGCGCCGCGGGCGGCGACATCGGCAGCGCCGTGACGCGCTTCCTCGCGCTCGACCACCCCGAGCACCTCGTCGGCGTCCACCGCATGGACGCCGGGCTCCCGGTCCTCACCGGCGACGTCGCCGACCTGTCCCCCGTGGAGCGCGACTGGTTCGCGGACGTGGACCGGTGGCGTGCGGCCGAGGGCGCCTACGGCGCGGTCCACCGCACCAAGCCGCTGACGCAGGCCGTGGGACTCACCGACTCCCCCGCGGGTCTGGCGGCGTGGGTCGTCGAGAAGCTGCACGCCTGGAGCGACCCGCGCACCGGCATCACGGCGTTCACCGACGACGAGGTCCTCACGCTGCTCAGCACCACCTGGTTCACCGGGACCGCCGGCTCGTCGATGCGCATGTACCACGCGAACGCCGCCATCCCGCCCGCGCAGCACGCGCGCCGCGTCGACGTGCCGTCCGGGTTCTCGCTCTTCCCGGGCGACATCCTGCGGCCGCCCCGGGAGTGGCTCGACCGCGTCGCGCACGTCGTCTCCGTGACCGAGCCCCCGGCGGGCGGCCACTTCGCCCCGTTCGAGACCCCCGGACGCTACGCGCAGGAGCTGCGCGACTTCTTCCGCCCGCTGCGCGCGGCGACCTGACCCCGCGTCACCCGCGGGCGAGGCGGGACACCCGCAGGTAGTCGAACTGGTTGGTCGCCCCCGCCCCGCCGTGCGACACGAGCCCGACCTGGAGGTCGGACCCGGCGGGGAACGTCCAGACGCCGCCCGCGACCCAGGTCCGCCCGTCGGTGCTCGTGAACGCCTGCACGTCGTGCTCGCCCGTCCGGTCGGTCCGGTGGACGAGCCGCAGCCACGTCGTCTCGTCGGGTGGCCCGACGATCGTCCCGCCGTAGGAGAGGCGTCCGGCATACGGGCGCTCGGTGCCGTACTCGGTCTGCCGGGTGTTCCAGATCGCGACGTGCGAGAGCCGCGCCCAGAGGTCGTCGTCGACGTACGCGACCAGCCCGCCCTGCTGGTAGTTCCGGACGGTGTCCGTGCCGAGGTCGGTGGTCAGGCGCGTCTCGGCGACCCAGTCGGTCTCGGGCACGTCGCGCAGGAGCACGCCGGCGTCGTTCGTCGGGCCGACGAGGTCCGCCGCCTCGGTGGGCCAGGTCAGCGCCCCGTCCGCGACGGTCACCCGCGGGTCGCGGACCGTGCGCCAGCCGTCGTCGAGGGTCGTGCCGTCGAACTCGTCGCTCAGGTCCCGCAGGAGAGCGCCGGGCCGCGGCACGGCGACGGTCCGCGTGGCCGGACGGGCCGCGGCGAGCGCGCTCAGGTTGTCGACGTGCACGCCCGCACCCCTCGCGACCGCACCGCCGCGCGCGCCGGGCAGGGCGTGGTGCCGCACGTCGAGGGCGACCGTCGCGAGCGGGTCGCCGAGCCGGGCGTGCGTGAGCTCGGCACGGGCGACGCCGCCGCGGACCGTGAGCGCCGTCGCGTGCCACGTCGTGAGGTCCACCGACTCCGGGACCGGTGCCGACGCGCGGTCCACGGTCCGGCCGCGCTCCGTCCGCGCGACGACGAGCGTGCGCGTCGCCGGGTCGAGCGTCGCGGTGAGCGCAACCGAGCGTGCGGTCAGGACGAGCGACGCCGGCGCCGCGACACCCGCGTCGAACCGGACGTCGGCCTCGACACGCGCGTCCTTCCCGACCGCGGAGCGGGTGACCACCGTGGCGCGGCCGTCCGACCGCAGGTACCGTCCGGCGTCAGGCTCGTCGACGTCGGCCCAGGGGCCCGTCGTGGACCACGCGCGCGACAGGCCGTCGGCGAAGGTCGTGGCCGTGCGGCCGTCGGTGACCGGCGCGCGCTGCTCGTCGCTGGACGCCCACGCGCCGCCGCGCACCGTCGGCCAGCCGTCGAGCCAGTCGAGCCGGTCGAGGAGCATCGGTCGCTCGTTGATGCCGTCCGTGCCGTCGAGGTACGGGTCGTCGCGGTCGATCGCGTGGTACGCGAGCCAGTCCTGGCCGGCGAGGTCGGTGACGACCGCGTTGTGCCCGGTCCCGACCCACCGGTTCCCGTTCGGCGCCACCACCGGCGTCCCGCCCGCGCGCGACTGCAGGAGCGGCACGCCCTCACGGTCGAGGTACGGCCCCGCGAGGTCGCGCGACCGGCCGACGTGCACGCTGTACCCGGTCGTCGGCCCGGCGCAGCAGTTGGCGGACGACGCGAACAGGTACCACCAGCCGTCACGCTGGACGACGTACGCGCCCTCGTACTTGTTGTCGATCGCCACCTGCACCGGCTCGCCGACCGCCTGCGTGCCGTCGGCGGACAGCGGCACCGTCCAGATCCCGCCGTAGTACGAGCCGTAGAACAGGTGCTCCGTGCCGTCCGGCGCGACGACGTGCGACGGGTCGAACGTCCACAGGAAGTCGCCCGCTCCCCCGGCGCCGTGCCGCGGCCCGACCACCGGCTCGGCCGTCGGCGTCCAGGGGCCGGTCGGCGTCGGGGCGGTCGCGACACCGATCGCGCTGTCGTTCGGCTCGTCGGTCACGGTCGTCTCGGTCACGACGTAGTACATGCGGTACTGCCCGTCGACGTACCGGACGTCGGGCGCCCAGAGCGCCGCGCCCCGGCTCCTGTCGGCCCACACGGGCAGCGCGTCCTCGCTGAACGCGTCGCCGACGTACTCCCACGACACCAGGTCGGTCGAGCGCGCGGTCGGGATCAGGTGCCGCGTGCCCTCGCCCTCGCGCAGCGGGTCGGTCGTGCCGTACGCGTACCACCAGCCGTCCTTGCCGCGCACCACCGCGGGGTCGGCGAACGTGTCCGCGAAGCCGGTGCTCACGGGGTTCCGGTACCTCGACGCGCTCCCCGCCGCACCGTCGTGGTCGGGTGCTGCGCCGGTGCTCGGCGCCGCCGCGGCGGCCAGCGCGAGCGTGAGGGCGAGGGTCACGGTGAGCGAGGCGGAGGGGCGCACAGGGTCCTGCCGATCGTCGTCGATGGGCTGGACATCCGTTCTACCCCGGCGTCGACGACCCGGCGACCGGGAGCGTCGGACCGCGCCCGACAGGGCGCGACGATGCCGGCACCGGCGTCTCGAGATGCGTCGTCGACGGACGTGGCCGACGGTAAGACCGCGGTGCAGACCCCGCCGCGTCCTCGGGCGCGGCGTGCGCCCGGGGCGTCCACCGACGAGGAGGAACCCATGACTCGCACGGTCTCCGCATTCATGACGCCGCACCCGACGGTCGTCGAGGTCACGGACACGCTGCACGCGGTCGCCCAGACCATGGCGACGCAGGACGTCGGGTCGCTCGTCGTCGCCGAGGACGGCGCCGTCGTCGGCATCGTCACCGACCGCGACCTCGTGGTCCGCGGCCTCGCCCAGGGCATCGGCCTCGACGCGCCCGTCGGGCAGCTCGCGACGGGCGACGTGGTCACGGTCGGACCCGACGACGACGTCGACGAGGTCGTCCGCCTCATGCGCGAGCGCGCCGTCCGGCGCGTGCCCGTGGTCGACGGCGACCAGGCCGTCGGCATCGTGAGCATCGGCGACCTCGCGGTCGACCTCGACCCGGACTCGGCCCTCGCCGACATCTCGGAGGCCCCGCCGAACGACTGACCGGAACCTCGTCGGCCGCGGCGCGCGGCGGGACGGGACCGCGGGTGCACGACTGCCCCGGCCGCTCCCGCCGCG
>NZ_BHYL01000049.1 GCF_003851725.1 Cellulomonas algicola
CGGTGACGACGTCGCGTTCGCCCGGCTCCGCGCGGCGGACCCGGCCGCGGGCGTCGAGCCCGACGCGGCCCGCATCCGCGCGGCGCTCGCGGCGTCGGTCGGCGGTGCGACGGGACAGGTCGCGGAGGAGACGGTCGACGTCGTGTCCGTGCCGGACGAGCTCGCGGCGGTGCGGGCCCGACGGTCGCGCACGCGTTGGCTGACGGTCGCCGCGGCGGTCGCGGGTGTCGCGGTCGTCGGCGGCGGCGGGTTCGCGGCGGGGGTCGCGGCGCAGGGCGACGGCGGTGCGGCGTCGGACCTGGCGGCCGCGCCCGCGATGTCGCTGGAGCAGCCCATGGCCGGCCGCGAGATGTCGTCGGCGGGTGCGGCGGCCGACACGGCGGCGACGTCGAAGCTCGCCTGGTACGGCGGGCGCACGGTGTTCACGGCGGGCAGCGGGCTGTCGGACGAGGCGGGGACGGGGACGGCGTGGGCGTTCGACGCGGCGTCGGTCTTCTCGCAGGAGTCGCTCGCGCGGGTCGCGGCGGCGCTCGGGGTCGCGGGCGAGCCACGGCAGGAGTACGGCGCGTGGACCATCGGCTCGACGGACGGGACCGGCCCGACCGTGTCGCTCTCGCCCGACGGCACGGGCAGCATCTCGTACTACGACCCGTCGAAGGACCCGTGGTCCTGCGTCGCGTCGGCCCCGGAGACGCTCGACGGTGCGACCGAGGGCGGCGGCACGTCGTCGTCGGTCGACAAGGCGCAGGTCGACCCGGGCCTCGGCGCCGGCTGCGACCCCCAGGACCTGCCCGCCGCCCCCACGGGCGACGCGGCGAGGGCCACGGCCACGGACCTGCTGCGTGCGCTGGGCGTCGACCCCGCGTCGTACGAGCTCGAGGTCGTGGCGGACACGGGCTCGCCCGCGCTCGCCCAGGTCACGGCGCACCTGGTGGTCGGCGGGCAGCGGTCGGGTGTCGCGTGGAACGTGTCGCTCGTGGGCGACGGCGTGCAGTCGCTGTGGGGCTCGCTGGCGCCGCTCGTCGAGCTCGGTGACTACGACGTCGTGAGCCCGCGCGCCGCGGTCGAGCGGCTGGGCGACCCGCGGTTCGGGGCGTCGGGCGGGATCATGCCGTTCGCGGCCGACGACATGATGCGGGCGGAGTCCGGTGCCGAGGTCGCACCGGCGCCCGACGACGTGCCGACGGTCCCGGCGACCCCCGACTTCGGTCCGCTCGCGTGGCCGGTCGAGGACGTGACGATCGAGTCGGCACGCCTGGGCCTCGCGCTCACGACGCTGCCCGACGGCGCCGCGGTGCTGCTGCCGACGTACGAGCTGTCGTCGTCGGACGGCCGGACGTGGACCGTGGTCGCGGTCGCCGACGCCGACCTGGACTTCACGGCGGCGGCGCGCTGAGACGCCCGTCGCGCGAGCGGCGGGGCAGGGGGCAGCAGGGGGCGACGAAGGCCGGTCGGCGTGGAGGGACGCCGACCGGCCTTTCTCGCGCCGCGGCGCGGGTGCGTGCCGCATCCGCCGGCACGCACGGACCCGACGTCGTGCCGCAGGCGCCGACCGACCGGGCACGGACGCGCCGTGCCGGGACGGGTCCGACGGCGGTGGTCAGGCCGGGCGCGCCTCGCGGACGACCACGACGCCGCCGGCCGGCACCTTGACCGTCCCGCTCACGGCGGTGCCGGTGAGCAGGTCGGTGCCGTCGGCGGGGACGGCGACGGGCGCGTCGGCGTGGTTGATCGCGACGACGTAGTCGGCGTCGGTGCCGTGCCGTCGGACGACCTCGACGTCCTCGGGCAGACCGGTCGGCGTGAGGCCGGCGTCGGCGTAGGCGGCCCCGAGCACGACGGCGAGCTGGTCGACGTCGAGCCGCGTGGAGACGTACCAGCCTGTGCCCCGCCCGTGCGCGTGCCGGGTGATCGCGGGCCGCCCGGCGACGGGTCCGTCGGTGTAGGCGGCGACGACGTCGGCGCCCTCGAGCGCGACGTCGTCTGCCCACACGTCGCCCACGAGCTCGGCCGTGGTCCCGGCGTGCGACCAGCCCACCCGCACGGACCGGCCCGCGCGCAGCGGCTGGAACTCCTCGACGGTCAGGCCGAGCGCGGTGCGCAGCGGTGCGCTGTACCCGCCGGGGTGTACGGCGTCGTGCTCGTCCACGATCCCCGAGAAGCACGAGACGACGAGCGTCCCGCCGTCCGCGACGTACCGCGTGAGGTTCTCGCCGTCGGCGGCCGTGAGCAGGTAGGACGCGGGCGCGACGACGAGCCGGTAGCCGGACAGGTCGGCGGAGGGGTGGACGAGGTCGACGGTGAGGCCGTCGCGCCACAGGCGGTCGTAGTACGCGAGGACGCGCTCGCGGTGGTCGAGGTCGACGGTCGGCCGCCACTCGAGGTCCTGCGCCCAGAACGACTGCCAGTCCCAGACGATCGCGACGTCGGCGCGCACGGTGGAGCCGCGCACCTCGTCGAGCCGGGCGAGCTCGTCGCCGAGCGCGGTGACCTCGCGCCAGACGCGGGACGACGTGCCGGCGTGCGGCAGCATCGCGGAGTGGAACTTCTCGGCGCCGGACCGGGAGGCGCGCCACTGGAAGAACAGGATCGCGTCGGCGCCGCGCCCGAGGTGGCTGTACGCGTTGCGCGCGAGCTCGCCGGGGCGCTTGGCGACGTTGCGCGGCTGCCAGTTCACGGCGGACGTCGAGTGCTCCATGAGGATCCACGGCTTGCCGCGTGCGAGCGAGCGCGTGAGGTCGGCGGCGAGCGCGAGGCCCACGTGGGCGCGTTCGTCGGCGGCGTCGAGGTAGTGGTCGTTGGCGACGACGTCGACCTCGTCGGCCCAGGCCCACAGGTCGACGGGCAGGCAGTTGGTCGTCATGAAGTTCGTCGTGACGGGGACGTCGGAGTGCGCGCGGATCGCGTCGCGCTCGGCGACGTAGCAGTCGCGGAGCGCCTGGTCGGAGAACCGCGCGAAGTCGAGGCGCTGCGCGGGGTTGACGACGGACGGCGCGACGGACGGCACGTCGACGTGCGCCCACTCGCCGTACCGCTGGCCCCAGAACGCGGTGCCCCACGCGGCGTTGAGCGCGTCGAGCGTGCCGTACCGGTCCTGCAGCCAGGCGCGGAAGGCGGTCGCGGCGGCGGGGGAGTAGTCCTCGGCGACGGGTGCGCCGTACTCGTTGTGGACGTGCCAGAGCGCGACGGCGGGGTGCGACCCGTAGCGGCGGGCGAGCGCGTCGGCGATGCCCACGGCCGCGGTGCGGTAGGCCGGGTGCGTGGGTGCGGCCATGCCGCGCGACCCGAAGCCGAGGACGGTGCCGTCCCGGGTGACGACGCGCGCGTCGGGGTGCGCGGCGAAGAACCAGGCGGGGGGCGACGCGGTCGGGGTGCCGAGGTCGACGCGGATGCCGTTCTCGTGCAGCAGGTCGAGCAGCCGGTCCAGCCAGCCGAAGTCGTGCTCGCCGGGCCGCGGCTCGAGCAACGCCCACGAGAAGATCCCGACGCTGACGAGGGTGACGCCGGCCTCGCGCATGAGCGCGACGTCCTCGTGCCAGACCTCCTCGGGCCACTGCTCGGGGTTGTAGTCGCCGCCGTAGGCGATGCGGTCGAGCCCGAGCGGCCACGTGGGGCGCGTGGGTCCGAGGGCGGTCTGGTGTGGCATGACGCTCCGTCGAGTCTGGGTCCATCCGTTGTGATCGGTCACAGCGACGTCACAGGCGCGAAAGCGCCATCCTCGGCACTGGGACCGTTCACAACGGGTAGGTAACACCAGGGTGACGCCAGTTGACAAGTCTCCGGAGCGTCGTTCACTGTGAACGCGCACAGGCTCGGCGTCACCGATGACGCCCGTCCGTCGCGAGGCAGCGGCGGACCCTTGACGAGGAGGTCACATGCGCCTGCACACAGGCATCCGGGTCGCTGCCGCCGTGGCCGCGACCGCGCTGCTCGCGACCGCCTGCTCCAGCGGCAGCGGCGACAGCGGCGACGACACGGCGGACGGCTCCGGCGGGAAGGTCGAGCTGACCTTCTGGACCTGGGCGCCCGGCATGGAGGAGGCGGTGGCCGTCTGGAACGAGGCCAACCCCGACATCCAGGTCACCGTCAACAAGCAGGACGGCGGCGACCCCGCCGTCACCAAGCTGCTCACCGCGATCCAGGCGGGCTCGGGCGCGCCCGACCTGTTCCAGACCGAGTACCAGAAGATCCCGACGCTGGTCTCGGAGGACGCGCTCGCCGACATCGCCGACGTGCTCCCCGACGGCACCGCGGAGCGCTTCGCCGAGGGCACGTGGCAGTCCGTCACGCTCGGCGGCGACGCCGTCTACGGCGTCCCGCAGGACTCCGGACCGATGCAGTTCTACTACCGCGAGGACGTCTTCCAGCAGTACGGGCTCTCCGTCCCGACGACGTGGGAGCAGTACGCGCAGGTCGCCGAGCAGCTGCACACCGCGGACCCGTCCAAGTACCTCGGCACGTTCTCCGCGAACGACGCCGGCTGGTTCACGGGCCTCACGCAGCAGGCCGGCGCCTCGTGGTGGGGCATCGACGGCGACGCGTGGAGCGTCGACATCGAGTCCGCGCCCGTCCAGAAGGTCGCCGAGTACTGGGGCGGCCTCGTCGAGAAGGGCGTCATCGACAACAAGCCGATGTACACCCCGGAGTGGAACGCCGCGCTCAACGACGGCTCGCAGGTCGGCTGGCTCTCGGCGATCTGGGCGCCCGGCGTCCTGCAGGGCAACGCCCCCGACACCGCGGGCAAGTGGAAGATGGCGCCCATGCCGCAGTGGGAGGAAGGCGACGACGCCACGGGCAACTGGGGCGGGTCCGCCACCTCCGTGACGTCGCAGTCGACGCACAAGGCCGAGGCCGCGAAGTTCATCGCGTGGCTCAACGCCAGCCAGGAGGGCGTGAACCTGCTCGTCTCGGAGGGCGGCCTGTACCCGGCCGACATCCCGAGCCAGGCCGAGGCGCTCTCGAGCCCGCCGGAGTTCTTCTCGAACCAGGCCGACTTCTACACGCTGGCCGCCGAGACGGCGAAGGGCGTGCAGCCGTTCACCTACGGCCCGAACGTCAACGTCGCGTACTCCGCGTACAACGACGAGTTCGGCAAGGCCGCCGAGGCCAAGCAGGCGTCGCTGTTCCTCGACGCCGTCACGGCCATGCAGGCGACCACGGTCGACGACCTGGAGAACCAGGGCTTCACCGTCACGAAGTGACGCGCGCGGCCGCCCGGTACCCTCCCGCCGGGCGGCCGCTCGTCGCCCTCACCGGCGCCTGCGCGCCACCGCCACCGCGCGACGACCGTCGCGCCCGCGCGTCCCGGAAGGACACCTCACGTGACCACCCTCGCCCCGCCCCGCGCGGCCGCGACGAGCGGACCGACCCGGCGCCGCGGGTCCCGCCGCCGCGGCGCGGCGCCGTACGCCTTCCTCGCGCCGGCGCTCACGCTCTTCACGCTGTTCCTCGCGCTGCCGATCGGCTACGCCGTCTACCTCAGCTTCCGCACCGAGATCGTCCAGGGCCTCGGCCTGGGCTCGGGCGCGCGCCAGGAGGTGTGGGCCGGCTTCGCCAACTACACGCGCGCGCTCCAGGACCCGGAGTTCCTCGCGTCGGTGGGCCGCGTCGCCGTCTACGGCCTGCTGCTCGTGCCGACGATGCTCGGCCTCGCGCTCCTGTTCGCGCTGCTGCTCGACTCGCGCCGCACGCGCGCCACGGGCTTCTCGCGCATCTCGATCTTCCTGCCCTACGCGGTGCCTGCCGTCATCGCGTCGCTGCTGTGGGGCTTCCTCTACCTGCCGCGCGTCAGCCCCTTCTACTACGTGTTCGACCAGCTCGGCTGGGACGTCCCCGAGGTCATGTCGTCCGGGCTCGTCGTGTTCGCGATCGCGAACATCGGCCTGTGGGGCGGCGTCGGCTTCAACATGATCATCATCTACACCGCGCTCAAGTCGATCCCGACCGAGCTCTACGAGGCCGCCCGCCTCGACGGCGCGTCCGAGCTCATGGTCGCGCTGCGGATCAAGATCCCGATCGTCATGCCGTCGCTCGTCCTGACATTCCTGTTCTCGATGATCGCGACGCTCCAGGTGTTCGCCGAGCCCATGACGCTGCGGCCGCTGAGCAACACCATCTCCACGACGTGGAGCCCGCTGATGAAGGTCTACCGCGACGCGTTCACCCGCGGCGACATCTACGCGGCGTCGGCCACGTCGGTCGTGATCGCGCTCGCGACGTTCGCGTTCTCCTACCTGTTCCTGCGCCTCGTCCAGGACGGCCGCGCCTTCTCCCAGGAGTCGAAGTGACGACGACGACCACCTTGCACCGCGCGACGGCCGCGGCGTCGGTGCCCGCCCTGCGGCCCGAGCGGAAGGTCCGCCCGTCCGTCTTCGGCACGGTCGTGCTGCTGGTCGGCGCGCTCTACTGCCTCATGCCCGTCGCGTGGGTGCTCGTCGCGTCGTCGAAGTCCGCGGGCGAGCTCTTCTCGACGTTCACGTTCCTGCCGTCGACCCACCTGCTCGACAACATCGGCGAGCTCTCCGCGTACCGCGGCGGCCTGTACTGGCGCTGGATGGCGAACACCGCGCTCTACGCGGGCGTCGGCGCCGCCGTGTCCGTGCTCGTCTCGTCGATGGCCGGCTACGCGCTCGCGAAGTACCGGTTCGCGGGCAAGACGCTCGTCTTCAACCTCATCCTCGCCGGCGTCCTCGTCCCGGGTGTCGTGCTCGCGGTGCCGCAGTACCTGCTGCTCGCCGAGGTCGGCCTCACCAACACCTACTGGTCGGTGCTGCTGCCGAGCCTCATCAGCCCGTACGGCATCTACCTGTGCCGCATCTACGCCGGGGCGTCCGTGCCCGACGAGCTGCTCGAGGCCGCGCGCACCGACGGCGCGAGCGAGTGGCGCACGTTCTCGCGCATCGCCGTGCCGCTCATGGGGCCCGGGCTGGTGACGGTGTTCCTGTTCCAGTTCGTCGGCATCTGGAACAACTTCATGCTGCCGTACATCATGCTCGGCAACGACCGGCTCTACCCGATCACCGTCGGCCTCAACGGTCTGCTCAACCAGGGTGCGTCGCAGCCCGCGATGTACACGTCCGTCATCACCGGCGCGCTGCTGTCGATCGTCCCGCTCGCCCTGCTGTTCCTCACGCTGCAGCGGTACTGGAAGGTCGACCTCGCCGCCGGCTCGGTCAAGGCCTGACGACGTGGCCCGACGCATAGAGTTCCGTCCGATGGACACGACGACCGACGCCGCCGCGCCCGTGCCGCGCCGACGCCCCACGATCCGCGACGTCGCGGCGGCCGCCGGCGTGTCCCGCGGGACCGTGTCCCGCGTCATCAACGGCGGGCACTGGGTCTCGCCGGAGGCGCTCGCCGCCGTCGAGGAGGCCATCCGCACCACCGGCTACTCGATGAACCAGCACGCGCGGTCGCTCGTCACCGGACGGTCCAACTCCGTCGCGTTCCTGCTCACCGAGCCGCAGCACCTGCTGTTCGAGGACCCGACGTTCTCGATCCTGCTGCGCGGCGCCGCGCAGGCGCTCGCAGGCCGGTCGATGCCGCTGCTGCTCATGGTCGCCGGCACGCCCGAGGAGCAGAGCCAGGTGCTGTCCTACGTCGGGGCCGGGCACGTCGACGGCGTCCTGCTCATCTCCTCCCACGCGGGCAGCCCGGTCCTCGCCGAGCTCGTCCGCCAGGCCATCCCGACGATCGCGTGCGGCATCCCGCTCGGGTTCGAGGGCCAGCTCGGGTACGTCGCGGCCGACGACCTCGGCGGCGGTCGACGCATGACGCGGCACCTGCTCGACCAGGGCCGGTCGCGCGTCGCGACCATCACCGGCCCGCTCGACACCCCCGGCGGGAAGATGCGGCTCGAGGGGTACCGGGCCGAGCTCGGCGACGCGTTCGACGAGACCCTCGTCGCGCACGGCGACTACTCGCGCGAGAGCGGCGCCGCCGCGATGCGCGAGCTGCTCTCGCGGCGCCCCGACCTCGACGCCGTGTTCGTCGCGTCCGACCTCATGGCGGCCGGCGCGATCCAGGTGCTGCGCGAGTCCGGCCGGACCGTCCCCGGCGACGTCGCCGTCGGCGGGTTCGACGACTCCGGCCTCGCCACGACCCTCGACCCGCCGCTCACGACCATGCGCCAGCCGTTCGAGCGCATCGCGACCGAGATGGTGCGCCTGCTCCTCGAGGTCGTCGAGGGCGAGGCGCCCGCCGCGATCACCCTGCCGACGTCGCTCGTCGTCCGCGCGAGCGCCTGACCTGCAGGCCCCCGCGTCTCACCCGCGGAGGAGGGTGTGCCGCGGGCGTCGCTCGCTAGCCTGGGCTCGACGCGAGGGGGTGCGCGATGGGCACAGGACTGGTCGTCCTGGCGGTCGGCTTGCTGCTCTGCTTCTTCGGGATCCGGTCGGTGAACCTGGCGCTGCTCGCGTCCGGGTTCGGGCTCGGGTACTTCGTCGCCGACGCGACCGGGGCGTCGACGGGCACGGCCCTGCTCGTGGCGGCCGGGGCCGCGGTCGTGCTGTGGCTCGTCGTGTCGCTCGTCTTCCGGTTCGCGACGTTCGTCGTCGGCCTGGCCGCGGGGGCCGTCATCGGCGCCAAGCTGTGGTCCGCGCTCGGGTCGTCCGGAACCAGCGTCGTGCTCGGAGGCGTCCTGGTCCTGTCCGTCGCGATCGCGTCCGCGACGCTCGCCGAGAAGTACCACCGCCGCGCGCTCCTGTGGCTCACGGTGCTCGCGGGCGCGAGCCTCACGCTGAGCGGTCTCGCGCTGCTGTGGCCGTCCGTCTTCGGGCTGCTGCGCCACCCCGACGAGGGGGTCGAGCAGGTGGTCATGGTCGTCGCCTGGGTCGCGCTCGCCGCCGCCGGCTGGGTCGTCCAGCGTCGCCTGTTCCGCAAGCAGCTCGGCCTGCCGCCGCGCGCCGCGGTCGCGGCCTGACGACGGCCGCCTGCCCCGTCGCCGCACCGCGGTGTGGAAGCCGTGTCGCGCCCGACGCGACGCACCTTCCACACCGCGTCGGTGACCGCCGGTAGCGTCCGAGCATGACTGACGGACGGCTGCTGCTGCTCGACTCCGCCTCGCTGTACTTCCGCGCGTTCTTCGGCGTGCCCGACTCGGTCAAGGCGCCCGACGGGACCCCCGTGAACGCGGTGCGCGGGCTGCTCGACATGATCGCCCGCCTGGTCCAGGACCGGCGCCCCACGCGGCTCGTCGCGTGCTGGGACGACGACTGGCGGCCGGCGTTCCGGGTCGAGGCGATCCCCTCGTACAAGGCGCACCGCGTGGCGCAGCCGGTGCCCGGCGGCGCGGACGTCGAGGAGGTGCCGGACCTGCTCACGCCGCAGGTCCCGGTCATCGTCGAGGTGCTCGAGGCGTTCGGCATCGCGCGCGTCGGGGCGCCCGGCTTCGAGGCCGACGACGTCATCGGCACGCTCGTCGCGCGCGAGAAGGCGCGACCCGCCGCCGAGCGGGCCGCGGTCGACGTCGTCACGGGGGACCGCGACCTGTTCCAGCTGGTCGACGACGACGCGCACGTGCGCGTGCTCTACACCGTGCGCGGGATCAAGGACCTCGAGGTCGTCGACGCGGCCCGGCTCGCCGAGCGGTACTCCGTGGCGTCCGGCCAGGCGTACGCCGACATGGCGGTCCTGCGCGGCGACCCGAGCGACGGCCTGCCGGGCGTCCCGGGGATCGGGGAGAAGACGGCCGCGACCCTCGTGCACCGGTACGGCTCGCTCGAGGGGATCCTCGCGGCACGCGACGCGGGCGACGCGGGTCTCACCGCGACGCAGCGGCGGCGGCTCACCGAGGCCGCGGACTACCTGGCCGTCGCGCCGCGGGTCGTGCAGGTCGCGCCCGACGCACCCGTCGACGACGTGCCCGACGCGCTGCCGCGGGTCGCGGCCGACCCCGAGCGGCTCGTCGCGCTCGCCGAGCGGTGGGGGCTCGCGTCGAGCGTCAAGCGGGTGGTCGACGCGCTGGCGTCGGCGGACTGAGCCTGGCCGTCAGGACGGGGCGGGGCCCAGCGGGCGCGTGCCCTGCGGGCGGGACGCCACTTCGCGGGCGGGTGCCGTCGGGGGAACGGGGTTCCGCGGGCGCGTGCCCGCAGGGGCCCGGTCGTGCCGCGGTCGGCCGGTCCGGCGTCCTGGTCGCTCGTCCGGGTGATTGGTGAAACCGGGCGTATCAGACATCGGGAGGCGGCCCTCCTGCTGGGTCGTGAGCTACCGACCGGTAGCGACAGGACCCCGCCGGAGACCGCCGGCACCCCCACGGCCCGACGCGGCCCGCCCGGAAAGGCACCACCATGACCTCGACCACCACCAGCCGCACCGCGCGGCCGACGACGACGCCGGTCCCCGACAACACGCTCGCCGGCACGCCCGGCACGCCCGGCACGCCCGGCACGCCCGGCACGCCGCTGACGACCACGACCCGCCCGCGCGCCGCCGGCCGCCCCGCACGCACGCGTGCGCTCGTCGACGACGCGGTCGCCGCCCTGGCC
>NZ_BHYL01000050.1 GCF_003851725.1 Cellulomonas algicola
GCGCGCACGTCGAGGCGCGACGCGCTCGCGGTCGCGACCGGGGAGGCGACGACGAGGGCGACGAGCGCGGCCAGGGCGGCGATCCCGCGGCGGCGGTCGCGGCGGCGCGTGGAGCCGGCACGGCGGTCGCGGTGCCGGGTGCGGGCGGTGGAGGTGGCGCTCATGACAGAGTCACCACGAGGGAGCGGACCGCCGTCGCGGTCACGGGGGCGAACCCGCCGAGGCGCACCGTGGTCGCGCCGGCAGGGAGCGGACCGCTCGCGGACAGCAGCAGGGAGCCGGCGGCGTCGTGCCCGGTGACGGCGACGGTGCGGCCGGCGCAGGCGGTCGCGTCCACGTCGAGGACGTCGACGGCGGCGACGCGGTCGGTGTCGACACCGCCGACCTGCTCGAACGCCAGACGGGTCGTGACGTCGACGTCGCACGGGGCGCTCGCGACCGCGGCGCCCGAGGCGACCCGGTCGTGCGCGGCGACGTCGAGGCGCGCCGCCGACGCGGACGTCAGGCCGCCCACGAGGGCGAGCCCGAGGACGACGACACCCGTGCGGGTGGCGCGGGTGCGCAGGTCAGCGGTCCGAGGCAACGGGCACCTCCTGGGCGGGCTGGTCGGCGCCCTCCGGGACGGTGCGGTCACGCGCGGGCCACAGCAGCCAGCCCGCGACGACCAGCGCGAGCGCGATCCACGTCGTGGGTGCTGCGAGCACCGGCGTCACGGCGCCGAGTCCCGCCACGTGCCAGCGGACGACGCCCGCGACGTCGTCGGCCGTCGGGTGCCAGACGTCGTCCCAGCCGTTGTTGTCGCCGCGCGTCGTCCAGCCGGTCGCGGCGTCGCCCCCGACGACCCGGTGGACGACGTAGCCGTCGACGCCGTCGGGGCGGTAGACGATCACGTCGCCCACCTCCACGGCGCCGGCGCGCGCGACGACCAGGTCACCCGAGGCGAACGTGGGGTCCATCGACTCGCCGGCGACGACGACGAGCGTGGTCCCGCCGCCCCATGCCGTGGGCCACAGGAGGACGGCGACGGCGAGGACGAGGGCGGCGGGCACCCACGCCACGACCCGCCGCCAGGGCGCGCGGGTCCGCGTGGTCGCGGTCCTGGCGGCCGCGGGCGGCGTGGTCGGGGTCATGGGCTTCCTCCTCGGCGACGGGTGGTCAGGCGTTCTTCACCAGGACGACGGACACGGTGTCGAGCTCGTCGTGGCTGGTGAGCCCGCCCGCGATGGGCTGCGGGGCGGCGGGGTCGAACGCGATGCCGACGGTGTCGGACGCGCCGACGTAGACGGTGCCGCTCCAGTCGCCGAGGTCGACGCCGGGGGGCACGTCGGACAGGGCGATCGTGAGGACGACCGGCACGGCACCGGAGGCGTCCGGCGGCGTGGTGCCGTCACGCTCGGTGCTCAGGGTCGCGACGGCACCCGTCAGCCCGTCGACGTCGGTTGCGACGCCGGACGCGACGCGGTCCTCGGCACCGACGACGAGCTGCGAGGCGGACGCCGTGGCCAGGCCGGCGATGCCGATCCCGACGAGGGCGACCGCGGCGATCCGCTTGCGGTTGTCCTTCTTCTGGTTCGTCTGCGTGGTCATGGTGCACCTCCTGGTCCGCGTTTCGTCCCGGTCGGTCCGAGCCGTTGTTGCGAACCGTTCTTGTTGACGCATCCAGGGTGCGGGTCCATGCGAACGCATCGATAGGACGCTGGTCCCAGCGAATTGGACAAGCGTCCAGACAAACCCACGGCGACCAGCGATGACGCCGCACGGTGTGGATCGCGCCACAATGTCCCGCGTGAGCACCCCCGCCGACACCCCCCGCTGGAACCGCTACGTCGCGATCGGCGACTCGTTCACCGAAGGGCTCTGGGACTCCCCCGACGGCCCCGACTCGCCGACGCGCGGCTGGGCGGACGTCCTGGCCGCCCGCCTCTCGCAGCGTCGCACCGCCGCAGGCGAGACCCCGCTCGAGTACGCCAACCTGGCGATCCGCGGCCGGCTGCTGCGGCCGATCCTCGTCGAGCAGGTGCCCGCGGCCCTCGCGATGAAGCCCGACCTGGTCAGCCTGGTGGGTGGCGGGAACGACATCCTGCGCCCCGCCGCGGACGTCGACCGGCTGGCCCGGCTGCTCGAGCAGGCCGTCGTGCGGCTGCGCGAGGCCGGCGTCGACGTGCTGCTCGGCACGGGTGTCGACGCCTCCGACAGCCCACTCGTGCGGGCGACCCGCACGCGCGTCGGCATCTACAACGCGCACATCTGGTCGATCGCCCGCCGGCACGACGCGCACGTCGTCGACCTGTGGGGCATGCGCAGCCTGCGCGACTGGCGGATGTGGGCCGACGACCGGATCCACCTGACGTCCGACGGGCACGCGCGCGTCGCGCAGGCCGCGCTCGTCGGCCTCGGGCTCGAGCCCGACGAGCCGCGCTGGGACGACCCGCTCGCGCCGCTGCCCCCCACGCCCCGGCTCGAGCAGCTCCGCGGCGACGCGCAGTGGCTCCGCGAGCACGTCTACCCGTGGGCGACGCGTCGCCTGCGCGGGCGCTCCTCGGGCGACACGCGCGTGCCGAAGCGCCCGGTCCTCACGCCGCTCGACTAGCGGGTCACCGGCGCGTCCCCGTCAGCGGTCGACGACGCAGGTGGAGAACGAGAAGCTCTGCGTCCCGACGATGTTCGACGCCGTCCGCGAGGTGGTCTGGAAGACGTAGGGACCGCTGAGCGACGGCACGACCGTCCGGTCCAGGCGCCACTCGTCGCCGCCGTACCGCCAGGCGTCGGGCGACCCGCCCGCCGACCGGAGCCGCGCCACGGCCGCGGTCATGTCGACCGGCGTCTGCCACGCCACGTAGAACGGCGACGTGCCGTTGCCGGTGACGGTCGTGACCACGCACGCCTCACGGTCGGTCCACGTGCCCTGCGCGGACGACACCGTGTAGGCGGACGGGGTCACGACGGCGCCGGGCAGCGAGTAGTTGCACACGGTGACCGTGCGCACCTGGCCGGCGACGACCGTGTCGTACGGCTGCCAGACGTCGGTGCGCCCGGAGATCTTGATCAGCCCCGCCGCGCTGGGGGCGCCGAGCTGGTACTTCCACGACTCGTCGCCCTGCAGCGAGTACCCCGTGCGCGCGCCGTTGAACGGCGCCTGCGCGGTGTCGATCCAGGCGGACCAGACGATCGGCGTCGTGGACCGCGTCGTGACGCGGATCGTGAAGCACGCCTGCTGCCCGCTCGTCGCGTTGGTGAGGTCCCACGTCACGGTGGTGTCGAACGCCGAGCCGTCGGGTCCCGGGTACACGGGACCGGCGGCGGCGGGCGGGACCCAGGTGGCGGCCACGGGCCAGCCGTCGCCCGCGACGAGGACGCGCGCGGTCGTCGTGGTCGGGGCGGTGAACGGGGTGCTCGTCGTGGCGGTGAACGCACCGCCCGCGAGGTGGCCCGTGGAGTCGAGCAGCACGGTCCCGGCGCTCGTGGCGAGCAGGACGCGCCCGGTGGCGCACGTCCCGCCGAGCCCGGTGACGGTGACCTGCGTGTACTGCCCGCCGACCGCGGAGCCGCTCGGGGTCACGGTCGCGGGGCCGGTGGCGCAGCGCTGCACGGCCGCGGCGTAGGGCTGCGCGGGCTTCGCGAGGGTCAGGCGGGCCGCGCTCGCCTCACCGAGCCCGAGGACGGCGACGACGAGCACGAGCACCGTGACGACCAGCCCGGCGGTGCGCGGGCGCAGCAGGGTCCGGTGCACGGCGTCAGCCGCCGGCGGGGGTGAGCGCGGGGCGCCGGGTGCCGTCGTCGTCGACGGCCGGCGTCCCGGTGGGGAGGTCGTCGGCGGCCGGGTCCGGACCGCTGGCAGGTGCGGGGGTCGGGTCGGCGTCGTCGGTGTCGTCCTCGTCGCGCGACGACGGCCAGACGAGCAGGGCGCCCGCGATGAGCAGGCACGACCCGAACACCCACGGCGACGCGACGAGCCGGCCGACGAGCCCGACCTTCGCGACGTGGAGCTGCGCGACGCCGAGGACCTGGTCGTTCGTGGGGGCGAACGGGTCGGTCCAGTCGTTGTTGTCGCCCTGGACGACCCAGCCGTTCGTGCCGTCGCCCCCGATGAGGCGGTGGATGATCCGCCCGCCGTCGAGCTCGTCGGGGCGGTAGACCACGACGTCGCCGACCTGCGGCTCGCCGCAGCGCGAGACCACGAGGTCGCCCGTCTCGTACGTCGGCTCCATCGAGTGCCCGGAGACGATCGTCAGCGTCGTGCAGCCGCCCAGGTTCGTCGGCCACAGCAGCCACGCGGCGACCGCGGCCGCGGAGTAGAGCAGGACCGACGCGACGGCACGCAGCACCCGGTGCGCGAGGTGCGCACCGGGTGCCGTCGTGACGTCGCTGGTCATCGGTCTCAGCCGTCGATGCTGACCGCGAACGAGGAGATCGTGTTGTAGTCGACGCCGGCCGGGAGTGCGAAGGCGACGAGCGTGGCCGTGGTGTGCGGCGCGGTGAGCGTCTTGGGGGTGAGCTCCGTGTACGAGCCCGACGCGGTCTTCCACGCGACGCGGATCGTCTTGCCCTGGCAGTCGGCGTCGATGTTGCTGAACTGCACCTCGGACGGCGCGTAGCCGGTGGTGCCGAGTGTCGGCGTCTTGTACTTGGCGGTGACGGCGCCCGTCGCGGCCTTCTGGCAGGTCGCGTCGACGCTCACGGTGCCCGTCGCGGCGGTGCCGTTCGAGGTGAGGTTGAGCTGCGACGCGGACGCGAGGGACAGGCCGGCGACGCCGAGGACGGCCAGGCCGACGGCCAGGCCCTTGCGGGTCGAGAACTTCGCCATGGTGACTCCTGGATCGTGACGACGCGGGTCGGCGTGTCGTCGATCCGCACGGCCTCCGGTTGCGGAGCGCCGTCGCAGACGCTACGAACCTCCGATCGACCGCGGTCGGGCCGGCCTGGGTGCCAGCACCTGGGCCGCCGGGAACGTCGTTTTCTTTCACCCGGAGCGGATCCGGCCGATCCTGGACGACCGTCCATGAAGCGGACAGGGCCGGTGTGACCTGCGCCTACGGCCGAACGGGTGACGCCTTGTGGCCGCCGGTGCCGAGCGGGATGCGCGCGACGAGCCGTGCGCCGCGACCGGCCCCCGGCTCGAGCGCGACGGAGCCGCCGACGAACGTCAGGCGCTGGCGCATCCGGGCAGTCCCCGACGCGACGCCCGCGGTCCCCTCGTCGTAGAGCGCGCCGTCGTTCTCGACCGCGACGACGAGCACGCCGTCCTGCACGTCGACCGACGCCGTGATCGACGTCGCCGGCCCGTGCTTGAGCGAGTTCGTCACGCCCTCCTCGACGACCCGCACCGCGAGGAGCCGCTCGGGCACCGTGAGCCGCGGGTGCGCCGGGTCGTCGTAGGCGCGCACGGCGTCGGTCACGTCGAGGCGGGTCGCGATGCTGGCGGGGAGCCGCCCGAGCAGCGCGCGCACCGCGGGCACGAGGCCGAGCTCGAGCCGGTCCGGGTACAGCAGCCGGCTCATCTCGCGCACGTCGGCCGCGCGGGCCTGCTCGAGCTCGCCCCGGATCCAGTGCAGGTCGTCGAGGTCGCCCGGGTCGAGCGGGCCCTGCTCAGCGTGCGCCGCGATCTGGTCGAGCCGCGCCTCGACGAGCACGAGCTTGTTCTGCAGCGTGCCGTGCAGCCCTTCCGCGACCTCCCGCCGGACGCGGATCTCCTCCTGCTCGAGCGCCCGGACGGCGTTCTCGACGAGGACCGCCTCACGCTCGGCACCGCGGATCTGCGCACGCAGGCGGCGCCTCGCGACGAGCCCCCACATGCCGATCGCGCCCGAGATCACCCCGATGACCAGCCCCGAGAACAGCTCGGCCTCGACCACCTCGCGCGTCGGGTCCTCGTAGACGCCCAGCAGCTGCTGCGCGCCGATGCGCAGGACCGCGCACGCGGTCGCGGCGAACAGCAGCGAGACGGCCATGTGCCAGATGCGCGTCGCCCGGTGCGCGTTGACGACGGCGAGGACCGCGACGAGGCCGACGACGGCGGCGAAGTTGGCGCCGAGCCGGCTCCAGACGCTGACCGACTGCCAGTCCTCGACGACGCGGCTGTAGATGTACGTCGTCTGGAGGGCCGCGCCGACCGCGTAGCCGGTCGCGACGATGCCGCTCGCCCGCAGCAGCCCGACGCGGTCGCTGCGCAGGTCGCGGGCGCGGCGGGCGACGAGGGCGGCCGACTCGTCGTCGGCGGACGTGCTGCGGGTGGTGGGCATCGTTCGTCCCTGCGGGCCGTGCGGGTGCACCGGACGGGTGCTCGTGCGCGTGGCGTCGGTCACGTCAGACGCTCCGGGTGACTGACGCGTGGCGCGGCGACGACGATACTTGCCCCGATGAACGCTGCCGCGAACGGCCCGGTGCGCGTCGCCGTGGTCGAGGACCAACCACTCTTCCGCTCCATGCTCGAGCGGATGCTCGACGACACCGACGGCCTGCAGGTCGTGGTGGCCACGGGCACGGTGACCGAGGCGACACGCCTGCTCCCGCCCGGCGCGGTGGACGTCGTCGTGCTCGACGTGGACCTGCCGGACGGCAACGGGATCGCCCTGGGTGTCACCCTGCGGCGCCGTCAGCCCGCGCTCGGGGTGCTCCTGCTGTCGGCGCACGACGCGATGGACCTGCTGCTCGACCTGCCGCCCGACGTCGCCGCCGGCTGGGGCTACCTGTCGAAGACGTCGTCGACGAGCGAGGAGGTGCTCGTCTCGGCGGTGCGCGCGGCGGCGGTCGGCGAGACGGTGCTCGACCCGGCGCTGCTCGCCCGGATGGCGCCGCGCGCGGGGTCGGCGGTGTCGCGCCTGACGGACCGCCAGTACGAGGTGCTGCGGCTGCTCGCCGAGGGCCTGTCGAACGCGGGCATCGGCGCGCGACTGGGGATCACGGAGAAGTCGGTGCAGAACCACGTCAACGCGCTGTACGCGACGCTCGGCATCGACACCGACCCGAGTCGGAACCCGCGGGTGAGCGCGGCGCTGCGCCTGCTCGCGGAGACGGGTCCCGTCTAGCCCGTCCGGTCCGTCTGCCCTGGTCTGTGGCATTCTTCCGCGATCGCTTGACCGGTACAGTCCCATGGATCTACTGTACCGGTATACCGATCTGTAGCGGTACAGATCGGAAGGGAGAAGGACCCGTGCTCGACCAGTCGATCGGCCTGCTGCTCGCCCGTGACGCGTCCGTCCTCGAGTCGCACAGCGCCCGCCCCTGGGCCCCCGTGGCCGAGGAGCGTCCCGCCCGCGAGCCGCAGCCGCACCGTCCGCGCGTCCCGCGCACCCGTCGCGCCCTCGCCCGGGGCCTGCACCGCGTCGCCGACGCCGTGCAGCCGGCCTGCACCTTCGAAGCCGGCCACCCCGCGCGATGACCGCGACACCCGCCCCGCTCGCGGCCCCCGGGACCAGCCCGGACGCGACATCCCTCGGGCGGCGCTCCCCGGTGCCCGGCGGCACGACCTACCCTGTCCCGCATGCCGCGGAACAGGGTGGCGTCGTGCCCCGGGTGACCCTCCAGACCATCGCCGACAAGGTCGGCGTCAGCCGCATGACCGTGTCCAACGCGTTCTCGCGCCCCGACCAGCTCTCCGCCGACCTCCGGCGGACCATCCTCGACGCCGCCGCCGAGCTCGGGTACGTCGGCCCCGACCCGTCCGCGCGCGCGCTCGCGCGCGGCACCACCGGCGCGATCGGCCTGCTGCTCACCGCCTGGGTCGGCGAGGCGCTCCGCGACCCCATCGCCGCGTCGTTCTTCGGCGCGATCGCCGAGGAGCTCCAGCCCACCGGCTACGCCGTCGCGCTCCTCCCCGGCGAGAAGGCCGCGCGCGACATCCCCCTCGACGGCGCGCTCGTCTACGCGTGCGGCGGCGACTCCGCCGCGCTCGACTGGCTCGTGCGGCGCAAGCTCCCGCTCGTCTTCGTCGACCTCGACCCCATCCCGGGCCACCCGTCGATCGTGCTCGACGACCACGCCGGCAGCCGGCAGGCCGCCGAGCACGTCCTCGCGCTCGGGCACCGGCGCATCGCGTTCTTCACCATGGGCGGCCGCGAGCGCCACGGCCACCTCGCCGACGGCCGCACCGCGGGCCACGACTACGTCTCCCGCGCCCGCGTCGCCGGAGCGGTCGAGGCGCTCGACGCCGCCGGCGTCGTGCCCACCGCGTTCGAGATCGTCGACAACGTCGACCCCTACGCGCACGAGGGCGCCCGCGCGCTCCTCACCGGCCCCGACCGCCCGACCGCGGTCCTCTGCTTCTCCGACCTCATGGCCACCGCCGTCCTTGACGTCGCCGCCGAGCTCGGCCTGCGCGTCCCCGAGGACCTGTCCGTCGTCGGCTGGGACGACAGCCCGCTCGCGGCCCGCGTCCGGCCCGCGCTCACCACGCTCCGGCAGGACCTCGACGCCAAGGGCCGCGCCGCCGCGCGCACCCTGCTCGCCGCGATCGAGCGGTCCCGTGCGGGCGCACCCGTCGACGCCGTCCGCACCGAGCTGCCCGTCGAGCTCGTGGTGCGCGAGAGCACCGGCCCGGCCCCGACGGACTGACGCCGCCGGCGCCCCCCGGCCGCCGCCGGCCGCGCGGTCAGCGGCGGCCCGTCACTGCTCCCGGTCGCCGATGTGCCCCGGCGCCGTCACCGAGAGCACGCGCTGCACGAACGAGCAGTACTCCTCCATGTAGTGCCCCAGGAACTGCTCGAGCGACGAGTCCGCGACCGACCCGTCGTCGCCGAACGTCTGGTCCGTGACCTGGATGTACACCTCGGGCGAGTTCAGCTGCGGCGCGTTGAGGAAGCTCAGGACGCTGCGCATCGACGACTGCATGACGGCCGTCCCGACCGCACCGATCGACGCCCCGACGATGCCCGTCGGCTTGCGCGCGAACGAGTTGGTCCCCCACGGCCGCGACCCCCAGTCGATCGCGTTCTTCAGCGCACCGGGGATGCTGCGGTTGTACTCGGGCGACACGAACAGGATCCCGTCCGACGCCTCGATCGCCTCCTTGAGCGCGCGCGCCGGCGCCGGGTAGTCCGCGTCGTGGTCGGGGCTGTAGAGCGGGAGGTCGCCGATCGGGATCTCGGTGAACGCGAGCTCGTCGGGCGCGAGCGCGATCAGCGCCTGCGCGAGCCGGCGGTTGATCGAGCTGCTCGACAGGCTGCCGACGAAGTAGCCGATGCGGTAGGTCACGAGGGTCTCCTCTCCGCCGACCGGAACCGCGGGTGCAGGCCGGCGCTCGGTGCGGACCCATTCGATTCTCATGCGGTCCGCCCCAACCCGCGCGGCAGCGGAGTGGTGGCACCGGGGCACGCCCGTCACAGGCGGTCGCCCGGACAAGACGCGAGCGTTGTCGGCACGGGCAATCGCGGGCGTCGCGGTCATGCTGCTCCTCGCGGGCATCGCCACGGCCTCGTTTCCCCGCCGTGCCATCCCAGCTCCTGATGCGCTCGCCGGACGCGCTCGTCGGGCCGAGCCGCCGTCGCCTCCCGACGACTCGTGCACTTGCTGAGCGCGCCGAATCAGAACCCTCGTAACCGCACAGCCGCAGACGCGCATGCACCGTCGAGCGGCCGGTGGATCGGTCGCCATGCGCTGGAGGCACGGTCGGACGGGATGTCTCATCGCCATCGAGCAGCACCGGACTCCGCCGCGCACGCAGGCCATTGTCTCGACGGCGCGTGGAGAGACCCGCGCGCAGTCGCGCTGTACAACGTGAACCGGCCCGGCACGTCGCGCCGAAGCCGAACAGCACTGCCGCCGTGCATTCCACGTCGAAGGACATGTCGCGCAGCATCTGCCGATTCCGACAACATCAACGCGCCAGGCGGCGAGTATTCCCCGGTGAGCCGACAACGTCGGCCCACCGGAGAATCATGCTGGCCTAGATCGCGCTCGAAAGAAATGACAAGACCTGCACGCCTGAGCCGTCGATCGTCGATATCGGCCCAGTCATTCTCTCAGGCCGTGATGGTCTTCGTGCTCCCGCAGCTCCGGTAGCCGGTCTGCGTGTTGACGTTGCAGACGTACCAGGAGATGACCTTCCCGGGAGAAACCACGATGCTAGGCGTGTAAACCACCTGACCACCTGCGCCCTTACCGTTGGAGAAGGATCCCCACGGGGTAGAGCCGATCTTGTAGTACAGGATGGGCCCCCGGCCGTCTGCGTGGCTGTCCTGCAGTGTGAAGGTGGCCGCCGACGTGACCTCGACGCTGCCCCAGGCCGAGCCGTCGCCGCTATACGCGGTTCCACCGTAGTAGGCGGACGCCGCGCTCGGGTAGAGAATGGCACCCACCACTGCGGCAGCAGCGATTGCAACACTGATGCGCTTGCGCATAAATTCCCCCATCATTGCTGAGCGATCCGGGCGAACGAGAGCGTAGCAGTCAGCACTGTGGTCATGTGCGTGTTTGACATCGCAATCTTCTGGCGGCGCCGACAGAGCCGCACGACCTTTGGCGCCCCACCTGCAGCCCATGCCGGTGGGGTGGGAGGAGAAGTCGTTCCGTCCGACTCGCGCGCAGTGCACCGGCGATCTACGAGCGCCTGCTGCTGTCGCCTGCTGCCCCCGGCAAGGGCGCAGCCCTCCGCTCGCGTCCTACCTAGGCTTGGACGTCGGAGCGGGTCATGAAACACATTGAGCCCCCTGTCGGATTCGAACCGACGACCCCCTGTTTACAAGACAGGTGCTCTGGCCAGCTGAGCTAAGGAGGCGGGCGGGGACCAGGGTACCGGTGCCCCCGCGTGTCCCGGCGCCGGTCCGCGGCGCACGCTGCCACACGAGCCGACGGGCGGACCGGGACCCGCGCGAGGTCCGGCACGCCCGTCGGCGGTGCAGCGGTGTAGTGCGGGCGTCAGCCCTTGGCGGCGGCGGCCTGCTCCACGGCGGCGCGCAGGGCGCCCGGCTGCTGCCAGTTGCCCTCCCACTTCACGCCGTCGATGAGGATGTACGGCGTGCCGAGGTCGGGGAACTGCTGCTGGGCGGACGCGTAGGCGGCCTTGATCCAGGGCGCGAACGTGCGCCACTCGCCGTCCTTCGTCGTGGTCTCGCCGTCGGCCTCGACCTCGTAGGTGCCGGTCACCGTCGACGTGAACTTCCCGGTCACGTCCTCCGGCACGCCGACGCCCTGCGCGATCTCGGCGAGCTCGGCGTCCGACAGGCCCGAGCTGCCCTCGGCGGGCTGGGTGTCCTCGGCGTACAGCGCGGACATGAAGTCGACCAGGTGCTCGGGCGACTCGTCGGCGACGACGGCGTACGCGTTCGCGGCGCGCGTCGAGTAGAAGGTGCCCTGCGAGAAGTGGTCGAGGAACGCGAGCGGGTGGAACGCGACGGTCACGCCGTCCGTCTCGGTGAGGGCCTTCACGTCCTCGCCGTTGGTCTGCTCGAACTGGCCGCAGACGGGGCACATGAAGTCGAAGTAGATCGACAGCACGGTGTCGTCGTCGCCCTGCTCGCCGACACCGGCGGGGCTCACGGGGATGCCGCCCTCGTCGTTCGCGGGTGCGGGCGCCTCGACGTCCGCGAGCGCGGGCGCGACGACGTCGTCCCCGCCGCCGCCGAACGCGACGCTGCCGTAGGCCTCGGCGCGCTCCTTCGACTGGTTGACGATGAAGAACACGACGGCACCGAGCGCGAGCACGGCGAGCACGAGGCCGCCGATCGCGAGCATGCGGTTCCGCTTGGCCTTGCGCTCCTGCTCGGCGCGCATCTGGGCGGCCTTGGCGCGCGCCTCGTCGCGTCGGACCGCCTTGGTGGGGCGGGGTTCGTTCGTGGGCATGGGTACTCCTGGTCCGGGAAGAAGAGGGTCGTGCGGGTCGGTCAGACGGCGACGGAGACCGGTGGTCCGCGGACCGGGAGGACGGCGACGAGCAGGCGGTCCCGCAGGACCGGCGCGGCGCGGTCGACGGGTGCCGCGACGCCGACGGGCAGCTGGACGGCCGCGTCGTCGAGACGGACGACCCAGCGCCGCAGGAGGCGGGTGACCCCACGGGCGGCACGGGTGACCACGACGGACGCGCCGAGGCCGCCCGCCGCGAGCGCGAGGTGCGCGAGGACGACGGGCACGGCGACGCTGAGCAGCAGCACGGCGCCGCCGGCGGCGGGACCGAACGCGTAGGTGCCGTCGGGGCAGTCGGACGCGTCGCTCAGGAGCAGGAGCCGCACGCCCCACGGGCCGACGCCGACGGCCGACACGCACTGGTGCAGCAGCACCCGGCCGGACAGGGCGATCGCGAGCCCGAGCAGGGCGGCGAGCCCGGCGACGGCGACGAGCGCGCGCGAGTCCGCGAGCGGGGCTCGTCGTGCGCGCATGCGGGACAGCGTAGGGCCACGACCTGTGCGGCAGGGCCGGGCTGGAACGGTTCGCACGTGCCGCGCGGCGCTCGCCGCGGCGTCAAGACGTCCGGGGGCGTCGCGCGCCGGTCACGGCATCGTCGGCGTGGGGAGCGGCCACCAGGTGATCGGGCGGCCGTCGAGCAGGAGGGCGACCAGCACGGCCGCCGCGGCGAGCAGCACGACGACGGCCACGAGCCCCCCGAGCCGGCCGGGGGCGACGACCGCGAGCGTCCGGCGCGC
The DNA here is from genome assembly GCF_003851725.1 of Cellulomonas algicola. Classification (GTDB taxonomy): domain Bacteria; phylum Actinomycetota; class Actinomycetes; order Actinomycetales; family Cellulomonadaceae; genus Cellulomonas; species Cellulomonas algicola. The sequence goes on from NZ_BHYL01000050.1 coordinate 12,573, forward strand.
GCCCACGCGCGTCATGCTCGACAGCGGCCCCCACCACACGACGAGGACGGCCAGCAGGACCAGCGCGCCGACGACGAGCGAGGCCGTGAGCCCCTGCACGGGCAGCCCGGACGGGGAGCCGTCGATCGTCCAGCGTCCCGAGTCGAGCAACCACCAGAGCACCCCCACGACGACGACCGCGACGCTCGCGCCGACGACGAGCGACGGCACGAGCCCGGCGGTCGCGCGCAGCAGGTGCCACGGTCCGGCGGCGACGGTCACGGGGACGTCGGAGCGGCGGACGCCGGACCGCTCGCGGCGGGCGTGCATCGACTCGACGGCGGTGCCGAAGGTGCGGACGACGAGCACGAGGACACCGACGACGACGAGGGTGACGACGGGGAACAGGGTGCCGGCGGCGGCCACGAGCAGCCCGGCGGCGAGCAGCGTGCCCCAGCGCCGTTCGGTGGGCGGGCGCACGTACCCCGACCCCTCGGGACCGGGCTCCTCGGACGCGTCGAGGTCGTCCTGGATCCACTCGACGCCCTCGGGGTCCTCCTCGTCGGACCAGCCGTCCTCGTCCTCCGACCAGCCGTCCCACCCGTCGTCGTCCCCGGCCACGTCGTCGGTGCCGGGCTCGAACGTCCGCGTCTTCCCGTCGTTGGCGACGAGCGTCGCCGTGCCCGCGGCAGCGGCACCGCCGGGCCGGGCGGCCGCGCCCGCGAGCAGCGCGGTGCCGGTCGCGTCGGCCGGGTCCAGCCGCGCCGTGTCCGTGGCGTCGCCCGGGCCGACGTGCGTCGTGTCGGTGAGGTCCTGCGCGTGCACGAGGGTCGTCGCGGTCGCGTCCTCGGTGACGACGTCCCCGTCGGTCGCGGCGACGGTCAGCGCGGCGACGACGTCCTCGGGGTCGGTGCGGGCGTCGGGGTCGGCGACGAGCGCCCCGCGCAGCGCGGTCGCGGTGAGCGTGCCGAGGCCGTCGAGGTCGGCGGTGCCGGACCGGGCGCGCGACAGCACGGCCTCGAGCGGGCGGGTCCCGAACGGTGCGCGCCCGGTCGCGGCGAACGCGAGGACGGCAGCCCAGCCCCAGTAGTCGCTCGCCGCGGTGGGCTCGTCGCCGTCGAGCAGCTCGGGCGCGAGGTAGCCGGGCGTGCCGATGACGAGGCCGTCCGACGTCAGCGGCGCGTCGTCGGCCGCCTGCGCGATGCCGAAGTCGATGAGCACCGGACCGTCGTCGGTCACGAGCACGTTCGCGGGCTTGAGGTCGCGGTGGACGACGCCGGCGCCGTGCACGGCCGCGAGCGCGGACCGCAGCCCCTCGGCGAGGTCGAGCAGGTCCTGCGCGTCGAGCGGGCCGCGCTCGCGCACGTGCTCCTCGAGGGTGTCGCCGTCGACGAGCTCGGTCACGAGGAACGCCTCGGTCGAGTCGGCCTCGGCGTCGAGGATCGCGGCGACGCCCGGGTGCCGGAGCTTCTGGAGCGCGCGGACCTCACGGCGCAGCCGGTCGCGGGCGACGGCGTCGGAGCCGAGCTGCGGGTGCAGCAGCTTGAGCGCGACGGCCGTGCCGCCGCCGTCGACCGCCCGGTACACGGTTCCCATGCCGCCCGAACCGAGCGGCGCGACGATGCGGTACCCCCCGATGTCCGACCCCGGCGTCAGACCGATCCGCTCCATGCCCCGCAACCTAGCCCGCGGTGCGGACGGGCGTCCCCCAACGCGCGGGTGACGTGTGACGCGCGTCGCGTCCTGCCGTGACCAGGGGCGCTCACCTGGCCCGACGGCTAGGGTCGACGCAGACCCGAGGAGTTGATCTCGTTGCCTTCCGACGTGCCTGACGCCGGCTACGACCTGCTCGTCGTCGCGAACCGTCTCCCCGTGGACGTCGCGCTGGGGGACGATGGCGAGCCCACCTGGACCCGCTCCCCCGGCGGTCTCGTGACCGCCCTGGCTCCCGTGATGGCGGGGGCCGACGGCGCGTGGATCGGGTGGGGCGGCTCACCCGACCTCGACCTCGAGCCCTTCGAGGTCGACGGCACGCAGCTCGTCCCCGTGACCCTCAGCCAGACCGACGTCGAGCGGTACTACGAGGGGTTCGCCAACGACACCCTGTGGCCGCTCTACCACGACGTCATCGCCCCGCCCGCGTTCCACCGGCAGTGGTGGGACGCCTACCAGCGCGTGAACAAGCGGTTCGCCGAGGCCGCCGCGAAGGCCGCGTCGAAGGGCGCGACGGTGTGGGTGCACGACTACCAGCTGCAGCTCGTGCCGCAGATGCTGCGCGTGCTGCGCCCCGACCTGCGCATCGGCTACTTCCACCACATCCCGTTCCCGCCGCTCGAGATCTTCGCGCAGCTCCCGTGGCGGCGGCAGGTCGTCGAGGGCCTGCTCGGCGCGGACCTGGTCGGCTTCCAGCGCGCGGGCGACGCCGCGAACTTCGTGCGGATCGTGCGGCGCCTCACGGACCTCACGACGCGAGGCCAGGTCGTCACGCTCATGAAGCACGGCCGCGTGGACCGGCACGTGCGCGCCGCCGCGTTCCCGATCTCGATCGACTCGCACGCGTTCGACGACCTGGCCCGCAGCCACGACGTGCAGATGCGCGCCAAGCAGATCCGGCACGAGCTCGGCGACCCCGAGGTGCTGCTGCTGGGCGTCGACCGGCTCGACTACACCAAGGGCATCCGGCACCGCATCAAGGCGTACGGCGAGCTCCTCGAGGACGGCCGCCTGTCACCGAGCACGACGACGCTCGTGCAGGTCGCGAGCCCGAGCCGCGAGAACGTGGGCGCCTACCAGCAGCTCCGCGACGAGGTCGAGCTGCTGGTCGGGCGTATCAACGGCGACTTCGGCCAGGTCGGGCACGCGCCCGTGCAGTACCTGCACCAGTCGTTCCCGATGGAGGAGATGGCGGCGCTCTACCTCGCGGCCGACGTCATGCTCGTCACCGCGCTGCGCGACGGCATGAACCTCGTCGCCAAGGAGTACGTCGCGGCCCGCTCCGACGACCGGGGCGCGCTCGTCCTCTCGGAGTTCACGGGAGCCGCCGACGAGCTGCAGGGCGCGGTCCTGGTGAACCCGCACGACATCGACGGCATGAAGGACGCGATCACGTACGCCGTGCACATGGACCAGCGGGAGGCGCGCAAGCGCATGCGCCGCCTGCGTCGCCGCGTGCTCGGCCACGACGTGACCGCCTGGTCGAAGGAGTTCCTCGCGGTGCTGACGGCGATCCCCGCCCGGACGGACCATGTCTGACGGCCCCGCGGACGCCGCGGCCCTGCGCGACCTGCTCGCGGGTCTCGCCGCCGATCCCGCGTCGCGCCCGCTGCTCGTCGCGCTCGACTTCGACGGCACCCTCGCACCCCTGCAGGACGACCCCCAGACGTCGCGGATCCTGCCCGACGGCGTCGAGGCGCTCACGCGGCTGGCCGCCGCCGAGGGCGTCGCGCTCGCGCTCGTGTCCGGCCGCGCGATGAACGACCTGCACGCGCTCGCCGAGGTCCCACCCGGCACCTACCTGGTCGGCAGCCACGGCGCCGAACGGGCCAGGGTCACGCGGTACGGGCTCGACCGCGACGTCGTGCAGCTCACCGACGAGCAGGCGGACCGGCTCGCGGCGCTCGGCGCCGAGGCCGCGCAGGTCGCACGGGGACGCGACGGCGTCTGGGTCGAGACGAAGCCGACCGCGGTCGTCGTGCACACCCGGCTGGCCGAGCCCGACGTGGCCGAGCCCGCCGAGGCCGAGGCGATCGCGCTCGGCGAGCGGCTCGGGTCCGGGGTCCTGCACGGCAAGGACGTCGTCGAGATCTCCGTGCTGCGGGCCAGCAAGGGCGAGGCGCTGACCGCGCTGCGCGACGAGCTCGGTGCGCCGGTCGTGCTCTACGCGGGCGACGACGTGACCGACGAGCACGCGTTCGCGGCGCTCGGTGAGCGCGACGTCACGGTGAAGGTCGGGCCGGGCGACACGTCCGCGCGGTTCCGCGTGGACGACCCGCACGCCGCGGTCGACGCGCTCGCCGACCTCGCGGCGCGGCTGCACGTCTGACCCGACCGCACCCCGCTGCCCCGCGGAACGACTGACCCGACCGCACCTCGCTGCCTCGCCGAACGTCGGAGCCGACCGCACCTCGCGGCCCGGCCGCGCGCCGCCGGCGACCTCACCCGCTCCCCGCCCGCGCCCGCGCGGACCCCGGGTTACCGTGACGAGATGTCCGGCCGGATGCAGGACGTGCACCTCGTCGAGGCCGACGAGCACGACGACCGCACGGTCGCCCCCTCGGGCCGTGCGCGACCCGGCCGCGACCGGCGAGGCCCGGGCGCAGGAGGCCCGACGGGTGCACCGGACGGCGCCGACGCGCCCTCCGCGGCGGCGGACGACCGCCACGACACCGACGGTTCCGACGCCTCCCCGGTGCACAGGTGGGTGCGCACGCACCTGCGCCTGCTCGTCCCCGCGGTGCTCGCGGTCGCCGCGCTGCTCGTGGGAGCCCAGCTGCTCCTCGACGCGCGCGAGCGGGCCCGGGTCGCGGCCCTCGCCGACGTCCGCGGCGTGCTGCGCCCGGTCGACCCGGGGCTCGGGGTCCGCTGGGCGTCGGGCGCCGAGGACGCGCGCGTGGTCGAGTCGGGCGTCCTCGTCGACGGGCTCGTCGTCGGCGCCGCACCGCTGCCGGCCGCGCAGGTCCAGGTGCGCGCGCTCGACGAGCTCACGGGCGCGCTGCGGTGGACGCGCGAGCTCGACCTGCCGACGCCCGTCATGACGCCCGACGCCGCCTCGCCCGCGACGTGGACGGTCTGCACGACGGCGGGCGCGCCGAGCACGTCGACGAACAGCCCGGACGACGCCCGGCCCGTCGTCGCCTGCCTCGCGCAGCAGCCCGGTTCGGACATCGGCCCGCCGCCGGAGGTGTCGCTGTGGTTCCTCGACGCGCGCGACGGCACGCTGCTGTCGACGCAGCGGCTCCCGGGCGACGCGGCGTTCACCGTCCTCGACGGCCGGCTCCTCACGGCCGTCCGCGAGGAGGACGAGGACGGCGGCGGCGACCGCTCGACCCGCTGGCGCGTCACGGCGACCGACCCGGCCACGCAGGAGGCGCTGTGGACGTGGACGACGCCGCCGATCGACGCGCCACGGGTCACGCAGCAGCCGACCGACGTGTGGTCGTCGTCGTTCGCGTCGCTCGACGCGCGCGCCGACCACGTGCTGCTCGCGGTGGGCTCGTCGTCGTGGCTGCTCGACACGGACGGGTCGATGCTGCGCCGCGACGGCCTGGAGCCCGGCTGGTGGCCGGAGCTCGCCCGCGGCGGCGCGGTCGTGCACTCGACGTGGTCGCGGGACGGCCGCCCGCAGTCGCGTCTGCTGCGGCCCGACGGGTCGCGCACGACGGTCGACGCGACACCGCTGTGGCTCACGGTCGACGACGGCTCGGTCCCGGGCTCGGTGCTGTTCGCGACGCGTGACGTCGGGCCGTCGGGCGTGGTCGCGTCGGTGTCGGCGCGCGACGCGTCGACGGGTGACCTGCGGTGGCGCGTGACGGGCGTCGAGGCGACGTCGGCGGTCCTGCTCGACGACCGGCTCTACGTCGTCGGGGCCGACGGGCTCGCAGCGATCGACGCGACGACGGGGGCGGTCCGGTGGACGACGCCGCTCGGCCGCACGGTCGACGAGCTCTCGACGGACGGCCGCTGGCTGCTGCTGCGCGGGCCCGGTCCCGTGGTCGAGGCGTACGCGACCGCGGACGGCGGGCGCGCGTGGCGGGCGGACCTCACGGGTGAGGCCCTCGAGCCGGGGACGAACCTGCGGGTCGGGTGGCAGGTGCCGCGGATGTACGCGCTGCGCACCGACGGGTCGGTCGCGGTGCTCGGCTGACCGGTGGTGCGTGGGGTCCTCGCGCCCGTCGCGCGCAGCGTCGCAGGCCCGCGAGGTGGTTGCCCGGGCCGACGAGACGTGCGTCACGCGTGTGGCATGATGACCTCGGACCGAGGACGGGCCTTTCGCCCCCCTCGGTCCGTGTCAGCGAAGACACTCTGACACCCTCCACAACGGATCGTCCGGCACGTACCTGCCGGTGAAGGGAACGGATCAGACATGGCTACGGTCACGTTCGACAAGGCCACCCGGGTCTACCCGGGCACGGAGCGCCCCGCGGTCGACTCGCTCGACCTGCACATCGAGGACGGCGAGTTCCTCGTCCTCGTCGGCCCCTCCGGCTGCGGCAAGTCCACCTCGCTCCGCATGCTCGCGGGTCTCGAGGACGTCAACGCGGGTCGCATCCTCATCGGCGACCGCGACGTCACGGACGTCCAGCCGAAGGACCGGGACATCGCGATGGTGTTCCAGAACTACGCGCTGTACCCGCACATGACGGTCGCCGACAACATGGGCTTCGCGCTCAAGATCGCCGGCACGCCGAAGGCGGAGATCCGCCAGCGCGTCGAGGAGGCCGCCAAGATCCTCGACCTCTCCCAGTACCTCGACCGCAAGCCGAAGGCCCTCTCGGGTGGCCAGCGTCAGCGTGTCGCCATGGGCCGCGCCATCGTGCGTCAGCCCCAGGTGTTCCTCATGGACGAGCCGCTGTCGAACCTCGACGCCAAGCTCCGCGTCCAGACCCGTACGCAGATCGCGTCGCTGCAGCGTCGTCTCGGTGTCACCACCGTGTACGTCACGCACGACCAGACCGAGGCCCTGACGATGGGTGACCGCATCGCGGTCCTCAAGGACGGCCTCCTGCAGCAGGTCGGCACGCCGCGCGACATGTACGACACCCCGGCCAACGTCTTCGTCGCCGGCTTCATCGGCTCGCCGGCCATGAACATCGCCACGGTCCCGGTGCTCGAGGGCGCCGCCCAGCTCGGCCGTGCGCGCGTCTCGCTGCCGCGCGACGTCCTCGCCAAGTTCACCGAGGCCGACCGCAACCACATCACGCTCGGCTTCCGTCCCGAGGCGCTCGAGGTCGTCCCGCAGGGCACCCCCGACGCGATCCCGGTCATCGTGAACATCGTCGAGGAGCTCGGCTCGGACGCGTTCCTCTACGCGTCGCTGACGAACGAGTTCGGTGGCGCCGAGGCCGTGCACTCCGGTGCCGGCGACGCGCAGATCATCGTCCGCATCGACCCGCGCGGCGTCCCCGCCAAGGGCGAGACGGTCTGGGTCCGCATCCGCGAGGGCCAGCAGCACCTGTTCCACGCGGGCACCGGCGAGCGCATCACGGTCTGATCGCTCCCTGCAGCACCGCCGACGGGCGGGTCCGGCTCCGGCCGGGCCCGCCCGTCGGGCGTTCCCCGGGTGCTCCCGCTCGTCGCCGGCATGCGCGGCTCGCGCCCACTCGTCACGTTGTGCGGGACGCCCACACGTCCTCCCCGACTTCCGTGCCCGCCCGCAGGGTCGGTCGTCGGACCACTCTGAGAGGATCGGGTCATGAGCCCGACGCCGCAGCGCCTGCAGATCACCGCGGCCAACCCGGACCCCGCGCTCCTCGACCTGCCGTGGCAGGTGCCGCTGGAGGACTGGCCGGCCGAGACCCTGGCTGCGCTCCCCCGCGGCATCTCCCGCCACATCGTGCGGTTCGTGCGGCTGTCGGGCCGGGTCATCGCGGTCAAGGAGATCGGCGAGACCGTCGCGTACCGCGAGTACGAGCTGCTGCGCCAGCTCGACCGCATCGATGTCCCGAGCGTCGTGCCCGTGGGCGTCATCACCGGCCGGCGCGACCCCGACGGCGAGCCGCTCGAGGCCGTGCTCATCACCGAGCACCTGCAGTTCTCGCTGCCGTACCGCGCGCTGTTCAGCCAGTCGCTGCGCCCCGACACGGCCACCCGCCTCATCGACGCGCTCGCGGTGCTGCTCGTCCGCCTGCACCTCGCGGGCTTCTACTGGGGCGACGTGTCGCTGTCGAACACCCTGTTCCGCCGCGACGCCGAGACGTTCGCCGCGTACCTCGTCGACGCCGAGACGGGCGACCTGCACGACACGCTGACGACCGGCCAGCGCGAGTACGACCTCGAGGTCGCGCGCGTGAACATCATCGGCGAGCTCATGGACCTCCAGGCGGGCGAGTTCCTCGAGGAGGACGTCGACGCCGTCGCGATCGGCAACGCGCTCGCCGAGCGGTACCGCGAGCTGTGGCGCGCCCTCACCGAGACCGAGTCGTTCGGCTACGGCGAGCGGTGGCGCGTGCAGGCGCGCATCGACCGCCTCAACGACCTCGGGTTCGACGTCGGCGAGCTCGACATCACGACCGACGTCGGCGGCACGACCGTGCAGATCCAGCCGAAGGTCGTCGACGCGGGCCACCACTCGCGCCGGCTCATGCGCCTGACCGGCCTCGACGTGCAGGAGAACCAGGCCCGCCGCCTGCTCAACGACCTCGACGAGTACCGGGCCGCGACCGACCGGCAGCGCGAGGACGAGGCGTTCGTCGCGCACGACTGGCTCACCGAGGTGTTCGAGCCCGCGGTGCGCGCGGTCCCGCGGGACCTCCGCCACAAGCTCGAGCCCGCGCAGGTGTTCCACGAGCTGCTCGACCACCGGTGGTACCTCTCGCAGCAGCAGGGCCGCGACGTGCCGATGCCGGAGGTCGTGAAGAGCTACGTGAAGAACATCCTGCCGACGCGCCCGGACGAGGACGCGATCCTGGGCGTGCAGTCGGGCGACATCCGCGACACCGACATGTTCCCGCAGGTCGAGGACGACCAGCTCCTCGGCTGACCGATGTTGTCACTACTGCAACGCCTACTGCAAAGAGCATGTGGCAGTAGCCGTTGCAGCTGCCGTTCGCGAGTATCAGGTCAGACGCCACGCCGCCCGTGGGTCCTTGGGTGACTGCCCCTCCCACTTGATCAGGCCAGCGTCCTGCAGTCGCTGAAGGTGGCGGGACGCCGTAGGGCGCGTGACACCTGCCGCGTCGGCCACCTGCCCTGTGCCGATTGGCCGCCCGACACGGCGCAGCACATCAAGCACCTTCAGAGCGCCCGCAGGGAGCGACTCACGCACCTCACGCGGGAGCGCATCCGAGAAGAACAACGTCAGTTGCACGGCTCCGGCCGTCTGCGTGTACACCGGATCGGTGAGACCCCGAGCGCGCATCTCATCGAAGATGCGTCGTATGCCCTCGCCCAGTTCCTGTGCGATGCCGAGGTCCGAGCACACGCGCGCAATTCGTGGATTGCGTGCGTAGCGGCTGATGTCGAGCGGTCGACTCGGGTCGACTAGTCCAGGGAATCGTCCAGGGCTAGCGATCTCCAACCGATCCGGGAAGATCTCCACCCGCACGTGATCGCCCGCCATGCTGTAGGAGCGATGAAGCACGGCATTGACGAGGCCTTCGAGCCACGCATCTCGAGGGATCACCGGAATGCGTTCGAACCGTCCGCTTGCCCCTAACGCACGACGATCGGGCAGGAACCACTCGATGACGTTTGCGGCCTCGGTGATCTGCTGCGGGATCGAACCTTCGCAACGAACGTCCGCGGCATCCTCGAGTGTGAGCCCAGCGCCCGTCCCGCGCTCCACGTCGCGGTACCGCAGGATGCGGACATGAGCATTCGGAAATGCGTCCTGCGGTCGCTCTCCGAACAACAGGTAAGCAGCAACCGTCAAACGCCCCTGACGTGTGAGGAGTCCGCGTGCGCGAAGCATCGACTCTGGTGACGACGAACCAATCGCCAGCTGATAGGCCGAGACCTGACTCGCGTCGAGGTCCTCGACCCCGAGGTCGACCGTTGTCCCGTCGAAGGGCGCTCCGCCGCGGTCGTACTCCAGTTCCTGACGCTGAGCGAAGCCAAGCTTCCGAGACTCGTCGCCTACGCGGAGATAACAGTCACCGCTCGTCGTTTCGTGCACTCTCTCACCGGGATCGACGCGCAAGAGGAGCACATGTGCCCCGTCGGAGGTCGTCAACACCTCAGCCCGTGTCCGTACGACGGGTTGTGTGAAGTCCTGGGCGACCTCGCGCAGGTCGTTGAGGCGACCTTCGCCCACACCGTCGACCGCGCCGGAGTGGATCCCCACGACGATGCACCCACCCTCGGCGTTGGCGAACGCCACCAAAGGGACCGCGAGGTCCCGAGGCGCGATCCGACCAGACTTCCGCTCGAACCACTGCCCTTCGGGCAGGTCTGCGAGCGCCTGCCGTCAAGCCCGTGGGTACGGGTTACGACGCGCGGCGGCGGGCGACCTCGTAGAGCGCGATCCCCGCGGCGACTCCCGCGTTGAGCGACTCGACGGCCGACGCGATCGGGATGGACGCGATCGCGTCGCACTGCTCGCGCACGAGCCGGGACAGGCCCTTGCCCTCGGAGCCGACGACGAGCACGAGCGGGTCCTCGGCGAACGCGACGTCGCCGATCGCGACGTCGCCGCCGCCGTCGAGCCCGACGACGAACACGCCCGCCTCGCGGTACGCCTGCAGGGTCCGGACCAGGTTCTTCACGCGCGCGACGGGCACGCGCGCCGCGGCACCGGCGGACACCTTCCACGCCGAGGCCGTGACACCCGCGGCGCGACGCTCGGGCACGAGCACGCCGTGCGCACCGAACGCGCCCGCGGACCGGAGCACGGCGCCGAGGTTGCGCGGGTCGGTCACGCCGTCGAGCGCGACGACGAGCGCAGGCTGCTCGGACGCCTCGGCGGCGTCGAGCAGGTCCTCGTCGTCGGCGTACGCGTACGGCGGCACCTGGATCGCGACGCCCTGGTGCACGGACCCGTCGGTGAGCCGGTCGAGCTCGGTGCGGCTGACCTCGAGCAGCGGGTAGCCGGACTCGGCGGCGGTCGAGACGATCTCGCGCGTGCGGTCGTCGGCCTCGAGCCGTGCCGCGAGGTACACGGTCGACACCGGGATGCCGGCCCGCAGCGCCTCGACGACGGAGTTCCGCCCGGAGACGATCTCGTGCGTCGACGACGTCCGGCCGCCGCGGCCCCCGCCCGCGCTGCGCGACGCGGACGCCGAGCGCTGACCCGAGCGGCCCTGGCCCGCGACCGTGCGCTTCTCCGCGGCGACCTTCTTCTTGTACGCCGCGTGGTACGGGCGGTCCTCCGCCTTGGGCGTCGGCCCCTTGCCCTCGAGCGACTTGCGGCCGTGCCCGCCGGTGCCGACGGACGCGCCCTTCTTGGACCCCGGCTTGCGGGTGGCGCCTCGGCGCTGGGAGTTGCCGGCCATGGGTGCTGTCTCCTACGTCTGGTGGTGCGAACGTCTGGTGCGGGTCGGGCCCGCGCGGTTCCGGTCGGGCGGCGGCGGCCGCAGCGGGGTGGCGGTCAGCCCTCGGGTCGCAGGGACCAGCGGGCCCCCGTCGGCGAGTCCTCGACGACGACCCCGGCGGCCGCGAGGCGGTCGCGGATCGCGTCGGCGGTCGCGAAGTCGCGGTCGGCGCGCGCCTGGGCGCGGGCCTCGAGCTGCCCGGCGACGACCGCGTCGAGGGCGCGTGCGTACCGCTCGTCGCCGCCCCGCCCAGCCCACTGCGGGCTGCCCGGGTCGAGGCCCAGGACGTCGAGCATCGCGCGCAGCGCGACCATCTCGGTCCGGGCCACGACCAGGTCGCCCGACGCGAGCGCGCCGTTGCCGAGCCGCAGGTGCTCGTGCACGACCGCGAGCGCGGCGGGCACGTTGAGGTCGTCGTCCATCGCGGCGACGAACGCGTCGGGCAGGTCGGCCTTGGCGACCTCGTCGAGGTCGGCGGCGCCGACCTTCTCGGCCGCGCGCTCGACGAACCCGGCGAGCCGGTCCCACGTCGCCTCGGCCTCGCGCAGCGAGTCGTCGGTCCACTCGAGCATCGACCGGTACTGCACGGCCGTGAGCGCGTACCGGAGCACCGCGGCACGCACGCCCTGGAGCACGACGTCGACGAGCAGCCCGTTGCCGAGCGACTTGCTCATCTTCGCGCCGCCCTGCGTGACCCAGCCGTTGTGCAGCCAGTACTGCGCGAACCCGTACCCGGCGGCGCGCGACTGCGCCTGCTCGTTCTCGTGGTGCGGGAACCGCAGGTCGAGCCCGCCGCCGTGGATGTCGAACGCGTCGCCGAGGTACCGCCGCGCCATCGCGGAGCACTCGAGGTGCCAGCCCGGTCGCGCACGGCCCCACGGGGTGTCCCACGACGCGCTCGTGGGCTCGCCCGGCTTCGGCGACTTCCAGAGCGCGAAGTCCCGCGCGTCGCGCTTGCTGATGCCCGACGCGTCGTCGGGGGCGGGGACCATGTCGTCGACCCGCTGGTTGGTGAGAGCGCCGTACTCCGGGTACGAGCGGACGTCGAACCACACGTCGCCCGGGCCGGTCGTGTACGCGTGGCCTGCGTCGACGAGCCGGTCGACGAGCTCGACCATGGCAGGGACGTGCCCGGTGGCGCGCGGCTCGTACGTCGGCGGCAGGACACCGAGCGCGTCGTACGCGGCCGTGAACGCGCGCTCGTTCGTCGCCGCCCACGCCCACCACGGCTCGCCCGCGTCGGCGGCCTTGGCGAGGATCTTGTCGTCGATGTCGGTGACGTTGCGGACCAGCGTGACGCGGTGGCCCGTGCGGCGCAGCCAGCGCACCAGCACGTCGAACGCGACGCCGGACCGGACGTGGCCGATGTGCGGGGGCGCCTGGACGGTCGCGCCGCACAGGTAGATGCCGACCTCGCCCGCGGTGAGCGGGACGAAGTCGCGCACCGTGCGGGTCGCGGTGTCGAACAGGCGCAGGGTCACGCCCGTCATCGTACGGGGACGGAGGGGAGGCGCGGAGTGACGTGGAAGGTGACGACCGCAGGTCGTCGCCTGGAACAGCACGCAGCGACTCCCCGACCGACGAGCACCGGCTGCTCACGCGGGGTCGGTCCCCGCAGGCCCGCTCGGCCGGGGCGCCCGACGTGGCCGCTCGACGGGACGCCGCACCACCGTCCGGGCGGACCGGACGTCGCGGCCGCGCTCAGCCGAAGGTGCGCCCCTCGCCCCGGTACGTCGGCACGGTCGCCTCGACGGACGTGCCGCGCACGAGGTGCACGTCGGAGAACCGCTCCATGACCTCGCCGGCCTTGGCGTGCCGGAACCACACGCGGTCCCCGACGCGCAGGTCGGCGCCCGACGACAGCCGCAGCGGCGTCTGCACCTCGCCCGCACCCTCACGGCTGGTGAGCGCGAGCCCGCCCGGCCACACGGGACGCGGCAGACGCGTCTTCACGGCCGGGCCGGACGCGACGTACCCGCCACCGAACACGGTCGCCCAGCCGGGCCCGGGGACGCGGACGACGTCGAGGCCGAAGAACGCGGCGGGACGCGGCTCGAACGCGCGGTACCGGTCGAAGAGCGTCGGCACGAACAGGCCCGAGCCGGCGGTGACCTCGGTGACGGTGGCGTCGGAGACGCTCGTCTCGACCGACCCGGACCCGCCCGAGTTCACGAGGTCGAGCGAGTGCCCCACGGCGTCCTGCACGGCCTCGACGACGGCGGCACGGCGGACCGCGAGGTCGGCGACGGACAGCCGCTTCACGGCCCGGACGGCGGGGCTGGTGTCGGGCAGGCCTGCGACCTGCGCCTCGTAGAACATGACGCCGCGCACGACGAGCGGCCCGCGGGCCTCGACGGCGGCGGCGAGCACGGCGGCGTCGGCGGCGGAGTGCACCGGGGAGCGGCGGACGCCGAGGTGCGCGCGCAGCGGGCCGAGCCGCACGCGGAGCGACGCGTCGACGTCGAGGCACACGCGCAGCGTCGTCCCGTGCGCGCGGGCCGCGGCCGCGGCGAGGTCCGCCTGCGCGACGTCGTCGACCATGAGCGTGACGGCCGCCGCGGCGCGCGGGTCGGCGGCGAGCTCGTCCAGCGCACCCGTGTCGACGCTCGGGTAGCCGAGCAGCACGTCGTCGACGCCCTCGCGCGCCAGCCACACCGCCTCACGCACCGAGTACGCCATGACACCCGCGAACCCGGGCCGGGCAAGGACGTCGTGCAGGACGTGGCGCACGCGGACGGACTTCGACGCGACGCGGACCGGCGTCCCGCCCGCCCGGTGGACCAGGTCGGTCGCGTTGGCGTCGAGCGCGTCGAGGTCGACCACCGCGAGCGGTGCCGGGAGGCCGCGCGTCGCCTCGTCGAGCCGCACCCCGAGCGTGCCCGTCGCCGGCGCCGACGCGTCGGCGGTGCGGACGGTCGCGGTGGTGGAGGGGGACGTGGGCGGGACGGTGCCGCGGGCGGTGCCGGTCACCGGGACGCCTCGTCCGTGGGCACGACGCCGCCCGAGGCCGTGACCGGGCCGACCGACGTGGCCGAGTCGCCTGCGTGGGCTCCCGTGTCGACGCCGCTCGCGCCGACGCCGCCCGCGCTGTCGCCGCCGTCGTCCGCGCTGCGCCGTCCGAACCGCGGCGCGACCACCGCGACGGCGACGACGAGCAGCACGGGCACGACGAACCCGGCGCGCAGCGTCGACCCGGAGCCGATCGCGCCGACGAGCACCCCGCCGAGGACCGCGCCGACGTAGTTGAAGATGTTGAGCCGCGCGACGACGGCGTCGGCGTGCCCGGGCGCGAGCGCGCCGGCGGCCGAGAAGCACAGCGGCGCGACGACGCCGAGGCCGGCGCCGGTGACGGCGAACCCGAGCAGCGCGACGGGGGTGCCCGGCGCGACGACGACGAGCACGAGCCCGGTCGCACCGACGACGGCCGCGACGCGGACGACCGCGGCGCGCCCGTGCCGGCGGACCAGCGGGTCGCCCGCGACGCGCGAGACGAGCGTCGTCGCGAGGTACGCGGCGTACCCGAGCGGGGCGATCCGTGCCGTCGCGTCGAGGACGTCGCCCAGGTAGATGGTCGACCAGGTCGAGACGGCGGTGTCGGCGACGTAGTACGCGACGACGCCGAGCCCGAGGAGCAGGACGGGACCCCACGGGACGCGTCCGGCGACGTCCGTCGACGCGTCGGACGCAGGCTCGCCCGACCGGTCACGACGCCACCCGGCGGCGGCGACGAGGACGGCCGCGAGCGAGGCGACGAGGATGCCCGACCACAGCACGTACGCGACGGGCTCGAGGGGCGTCCGCCCGGCGGTCACGGACACGAGCACGGCGCCGGCGATCCCGCCGACGGACCACGCGGCGTAGAAGCCCGTGAGCAGCGACCGCCCGTAGACGCGCTGGACGGAGACGGCCTGCATGTTGGTGCCGGCGTCGACGAGCCCGAGCCCGAGCCCGTAGACGGCGAACCCGAGGGCCAGCACCGCGAACGTCGGCGCGGCCGACACGACGGCGACGGCGGCGACGAGCACGCACAGGCCGGACGCGAGCGCCCCGCGGCTGCCCGCACGCCCGCGTGCGACCCGGTCGGCGACGAGCGTGCCCACGGCGGCGAGCGCGCACACGCCGAGCACGACGAGGGTGATCTGCCCGTCGTCGACGCCGTACCGGTCCTTGAACTGCTCGAGGCTGGTGAGCAGGAGCGCGTAGACGAACCCCTGGGTGGCGAACCCGCCGGACGTCGCGACCCGGGCGCGCCGGGCCGCCGTCGTGACCGTGCTGCTGCTCCCCCTGGCCTCGGCGCTCACGCGGTCGTCTGCTGGTCCGCGCGCGCGGACGCGCCGGGCGGCAGGCCGTGGTCGAGCGCCTCCGGGGCGAGCTCGACGGGCACGGCCATGGTCGCGAGGTACTGCCCGAAGCCCTGCAGACCGCGCCGCGCGGCCTCCGAGTCCCCGTCGACGAGCCACGCGAGCGAGAACCCGTCGACGACGGCGACGACGGCCCGCGCGACGTGCGCACGCGGCACGGTCCAGCCGACGTGCGCGGCCTTCTCGACGAGCTCGAGCACCTGCTCGGCCGCCGACCACTGGCCGCGGTACTGCTCGATCGCGACCTGGTTGAGCTCGGCGTGGCGCAGCGACGACGTCGTGAGCTCGTACGAGAGCAGCTGCGGGCCGCGCGCGGACGCGATGGTGTCCCACAGCGCGTCGAGGACGGCACCCACGATGACCGCGACGTCCGCACCCTCGGGCAGGTCGTCGAGGCTGCGGGCGAGGTTCTGCGCGGTGATGGCGTGCGCCATGGACCGCAGCAGCTCGTCCTTGTCCTGGAAGCAGTAGTGCACGACGCCGAGCGAGACGCCTGCCTCGGCGGCGATGGCGCGCACGGTCGCGGCGTCGATGCCGTCGCGGCTGGCGACGGTCAGCGCAGCCTCGATCAGCTGCTCGCGCCTCTCGGCGACGGGCAAGCGGTTCATCCGGGTCCCCTCCCTCGATGCGACGTGCCCTCACCGGCCCGACCGCCGGTTGCGTCGAGGGTCCCGTCGCGTCTCCCCACGCCATATCTCAATGTCAGTCGTGACGATAGTCAAGGTATGTACGCACTTGACTTGGACAACCGACCAGGAGGACCGTTGTCCACGATGGGCAAGACGTCGGCCGCCACGCCCTGGCAGAACTGGGCCCGCACCGCGCACGCGACGCCGCGCAGCGTGGCGCACCCCCGTGACCTGGGCGAACTCGTCGCGACGGTCCGCGCCGCGGCGCACACCGGCCTGCGCGTGCGCGCGGTCGGCGGCGGCCACTCCTTCACCCCCGCCGCGGTCACGGACGGCGTGCAGGTTCACCTGGACGCGATCGACGCGCTCGAGCGTGTCGCCCCGCAGCCCGACGGCACGACCCACGTGACGGTCGGCGCCGGGATCCGGCTGCGCGCGCTCAACACGCTCCTCGCGCAGCACGGCCTCGCGATGCGCAACCTCGGCGACATCGACAAGCAGTCGATCGCCGGCGCCGTCTCGACCGGCACGCACGGCACGGGCTCACGGCTCGGCGGCCTCGCGACGCAGGTCGTCGGCGCACGCCTGGTCCTCGCCGACGGCGACGTGGTCGAGGTGTCCCCCACGCGTCACCCCGAGCTGTTCGAGCTCGCCCGCCTCGGGCTCGGCAGCGTCGGCGTGCTGGCGGCCGTGACGCTCGAGGTCGTGCCCGCGTTCCGCCTCGAGGCGCGCGAGGAGCCGTGGCCGCTCGACCGCGTGCTCGACGAGCTCGAGGGTCCCGACGGCCTCGTCGACGGCAACGACCACTTCGAGTTCTACTGGTTCCCGCACACGCGGCGCGCCCTCACCAAGCGCAACAACCGGGTTCCCGACGACGTCGTCCGGCCGCTGAGCCCCGTGCGCTCGTGGATCGACGACGAGCTGCTCTCCAACGCGATGTTCGCGCTGACCAACCGCATCGCGACGCTCGTGCCGCCCGCGACCGTCGGCATCAACCAGCTCAGCAGCCGCGCGCTGTCCGCCCGCCGCTACACCGCCCCGTCGGCCGAGGTGTTCGTCTCGCCGCGCCGCGTGCGCTTCCGGGAGATGGAGTACGCCGTCCCGCGCGAGAGCGTCGCCGACGTGCTCGCCGAGGTCGACGCGTGGATCGAGGCGTCGGGCGAGCGCCTCCCCTTCCCGGTCGAGGTGCGGTTCGCCGCCGCCGACGACCTGTGGCTGTCGACCGCGCACGGCCGCCCGACGGCCTACGTCGCGGTCCACCAGAACGCCCACCTGCCCTACACGCGCTACTTCACGGCGGTCGAGCGGATCGCCGCGCAGGTCGGTGGCCGCCCGCACTGGGGCAAGCTGCACTGGCTCGACTCCGAGGCGCTCGCACGCGTCTACCCGCGGCTGTGCGACGCCCAGCGGGTGCGTGCGGAGGCCGACCCGGGCGGCACGTTCAGCAACGCGTACCTCGACCAGGTGCTCGGTCCCGTGCCCCACGACGAGCGGGCACCGCGCGCGGCCTGAGCGACCCGCGCTGGACGTCCGACCAGGTCGGGACGGGTCAGGTCACCCGCGCGGGTGATGGTGTGCATGCGGACGCATCAACCCTGGCGGCGAACGGGTGACCGGTGCAGGCTGTGCCGGGTGAGTGTCACGAGCAGGGCTGTCGTCGCGACCGCGTTCGGTGGGCCGGAGGTGCTCCGCACCGTCGAGACGGCACCGACGGACCCCGGACCGGGCAACGTGCTCCTCGAGGTGAGGGCCGCCGCGGTCAACCCGATCGACTGGAAGATGTACGCCGCCGGGCCCGGCAACGACCCCTCCAGGCTGCCGATCCGGCTCGGCCTCGAGGTCGCGGGCGTCGTCACCGCCGTCGGACCGTCGGTGCGCTGGCTCACCCCGGGTGACGAGGTGATCGCCTGGCGCGTCACCGGCGGGTACGCGTCGCACCTCGAGGTGTCCGAGCAGGTCACGTGCCGCCGGCCGCAGACGCTCGACTGGGCCGCCGCGTCGGGGCTGCTGCTCGCCGGGACGACCGCGGTGCACACCCTCTCCGCGACCGGCACGCACGACGGCGACGTCGTCCTCGTGCACGGCGGCTCGGGCGGCGTCGGCCGCATGGCGGTGCAGCTCGCGGGCCTGCGCGGCGCCCGGGTCGTCGCGACCGGGTCGCCCGCGACGCACGACGACCTGCGGGAGCTCGGCGCGGTCCCCGTCGCGCACGGTCCCGGGCTGCTGGACCGCGTCCGCGAGATCGAGCGGACGACGGGCCCGGTGACCGTCGCGATCGACACCGTCGGGTCGGACGAGGCGCTCGACGTGTCCGTCGCCGTCGTGGCCGACCGCCACCGCGTCGCGACCATCGCCGGCTTCGGCCGCGCGGCCGAGCTCGGCATCACCGCGCTCGGCGGCGGGCCGGGTGCCGACCCCGGCACCGCGGTCCGGGAGGCGGCCCGCGCGCAGCTCGCGGAGCTCGCCGCGGACGGGTCGCTCGACGTGCGGGTCGCGCGCACCTTCCCGCTCGACGACGCCGCCGAGGCGCACCGTGAGAGCCGCGACGGTCACGCCCGCGGCAAGCTGGTCCTGATCCCCTGACCGGGCGTGCACGGCGTGCCTGCGCCCGCATGCCGCGCGAGGCGACGTCGGCGGTGCCGCTAGAACGTCACAGGCGGCGGGGCGTCCTGACCGAGCGTGCGACGGTGCTCGTCGTCCAGGCCGGCGAGGCCCTGCTCGGTCGCCTCGAGCACCTCGGCGGGCACGCGCACGCGCAGCCGGACGCGGTTGCCCGGTTGACGCAGCGGGAGGGACGACGACCCGGAGCGGGCAGCCGAGAGCGCTCCCACGCCTTCTGGCGCAGGCCCCTGCTCCTCGGACCACTCCGTCACGAACCGGGACGCTATCCCACGACAGGGCGGCCACGCGAGCCCCCGTGCGTGTGGTTCGTGGCGCCGCCGCTCACGACGCGGTGGGGCCGCCGATGCGGTCCGCGAGCGCGCGCAGCTCGTCCAGGACGCGCCGCACGACGACCCGCTCGGCGCGGTCGGCACGGAGCAGCGCGTCGATGCGCCGGCCCGCCCGGACGTCCGCGAGAGGCACCAGGCGCACGCGCGGGTCGTCGCCAAACGTGTATCGCGGCAGCAGCGCGACGCCGTGACCTGCGGCGACGAACGACGCGGCCACGTGGAAGTCGTTGATGCGGTGCACGACGCGCGGCACGTCGCCCGACCTGCGCGCGACGGCGGCGAGCACCGTCGCGACGGGGAAGCCCTCCCGGACGGCCACCCAGTCGACGCCCGCGAGCTCCCCGGGCGGCACGGACCGGCGCCGGGCGAACGGGTGGTCGGGCGGGACCGCGACGTCGAGCGGCTCGCGCAGCAGCGGCACGACCTCGACGCCGGGCGCCGACCACGAGCGGCCGTCGTCCGGGCGGTGCGCGACGACCACGTCGACCTGGTCGGTGAGCGCGACGAAGTCGTCCTGCGCCACGTCCTCGTCCGAGCACTCCACGACGACGCCCTCGAGGTCCGCGACCCGGCTCAGCAGGCCGGGCAGGAGGAGCTGCGCGCCGCTCTGGAACGCGCTCACGCGCACGACGCCCGCCGGACGCGCGAGGTAGGCGTCGACGGCGCCGCGGGCGCGTGCGAGGGCGACAGCGACGTCGACGGCGGCGTCGGCGAGCGCGACTCCCGCCGCCGTGAGCCGCAGCCCCCGGCCGACGCGTTCGGTCAACGGGACGCCGACCTCGCGCTGCAGGCCGGCGACATGCTGCGAGACCGCCGACGGCGTCAGGTGCAGCGTCGCGGCAGCCGCGGTCACGCCGCCCTGGACGTGCACGGCGCGGAGGATCTCGAGCGAGCGGGCGTCCACGCCGCCGACCCTACGCCTGACTGTTCAGTGGGACTGCATCGTCGCGTCGTGACAACTCGATGGTGCTGAAGTGTGCCAGCGGGTCATGCTGCGTGACATGCCCGCCCGCGACCGCGCCCTCGCCGTCCTCGTCGCCGTGCTGTGGGGGCTGAACTTCACGGCCATCCACCTCCAGCTCGAGCAGTTCCCGCCGTTCCTCCTCGTCGCGCTCCGGTTCGCGCTCATCGCGGTCCCGACGGTGGTGCTCGTCAAGCGCCCGGCCGCCCCCTGGCGCTGGGTGCTGCTGTACGGCCTCGGGTTCGGGGTGCTGCAGTTCCTGTTCCTCTACCTGGCCATGGACTCGGGCATGCCGACCGGGCTCGCGTCGCTCGTGCTCCAGTCGTCCGCGCCGTTCACCGTCGTGCTCGCGGCCGCGCTGCTGCGCGAGCGGATCAGCGCACGACAGGGCCTGGGCGTCGCGGTCGCGGTCGTCGGCCTCGGCGGCATCGCGCTGCACCGCGCGGGCCTCGACGGCGGTGCGACCCTCCTCCCCGTCGTGCTCACGCTGTGCGGCGGGCTCGGCTGGGCCGTCGGCAACCTCGGCAACCGGCTCGCCATGCGCGCCGCCCCCGGGGAACCGCTGCGGCTGCTCCTGTGGATGTCGGTCGTCCCGCCCGTGCCGATGCTCGCCGCCTCGCTCGTCGTCGAGGGCCCGGAGCGGATCGCCGCGTCGTTCGAGGGCCTGGCCACGACGCAGGGGCTGCTCGCGATCGGCGGTCTGCTCTACACCGTGCTGATCGGCACGCTGCTCGGGTCGGGGCTGTGGACCGCGCTCATGGGCCGGCACCCGTCGAGCACCGTCGCACCGTTCTCGATGCTCGTGCCGGTCGCCGGCATCGCGGCGTCGTGGCTGCTGCTGCGCGAGCCGACCCCGCTCGTCGAGATCGCGTGGGGTGCCGTCGTGGTCGGCGGCGTGCTGCTCGGCAGCACCCGCGCGGTCCCGTCGTGGTGGCCCGGCGTGTCCCGTCAGCCGCGGGCGGGTCAGCCGGCGACGGACGAGCCCGTCGCGGGGCAGCCGGCGACCGGTGCGCTGGTGGCACGTCAGCCGGAGACGGGTGCGCGCGTGGCGGGTCAGCCCGCGACGGGGACGACGAGCGCGGTCGCGACCGCCGCGACGCCCTCGCCACGACCCGTCAGCCCGAGCCCGTCGGTCGTCGTGGCCGAGACGGTCACGGGCGCTCCCGCGGCCGACGACAGCGCCGCCTCCGCCTCCGCGCGCCGCTGACCGAGCCGCGGGCGGTTGCCGATCACCTGCACGGCGACGTTGCCGACCTCGAAGCCGGCGGCCCGCACGCGGCGGGCGGCCTCCGCGAGGAGCGTCGTGCCCGCGGCGCCCTTCCACTGCGGCTCCGACGTGCCGAAGTTCGACCCGAGGTCGCCCAGGCCCGACGCCGAGAGCAGCGCGTCCGCGGCGGCGTGCGCGGCGACGTCGGCGTCGGAGTGGCCCGCGAGCGGCCGCTCTCCCGGCCAGGCCAGCCCGGCGAGGTGCAGGACCGCGTCGGGCGCGGGGTCGGGGTCGTAGGCGTGCACGTCGACGCCGATCCCGGTCCGGGGCAGCAGCGGGGTCACAGGGCCTCCTCGGCTGCGGACGTGGCGGAGGTCGAGACCGCGGCGGCGTCGGCGCGCGGCGGGACGGCGTCCGGCGAGCCGGCCGCGTCAGCCGGGTCGGACGCGACGGACAGGTCGGCAGGGGCCGCGCCGCCCGCCCGAGCCGCGGACAGGACCAGCTCGGCGACCGCGAGGTCGCGCGCGGTGGTCACCTTGGCGGCGTCCTCGTGCCCCTCGACGACCCAGACGGGACCGCCCGCGAGCTCGACGAGGCCCGCGTCGTCGGACGCGGCGAGCGCCTCGTCGTGCGCGACGTGCGACCCGTGCGCGTGCGCGGCGACGAGCACGTCGAACCGGAACCCCTGCGGCGTCTGGACGGCGCGCAGGTCGCCTCGGGGGACGGTCCGCACGACGGGCAGGGCCACGGGCACGACGGCAGGCGCCGCACGGCGTGCGGCGCCAGGAGCCGTCGCCGGCGACCCGTCCGCGACCGGGGCACCGGGGGCACCGCGACCGGGCGCGGCCTGCCCCACCTGCTTGACGGTGTCGGTCACGGGCACGCCGGGGACCACCGCGTCGTGCCCGGCGCGCACGGCCTCGACGACGCGCGCCACGAGGGCGGGCGGCACGAGCGGGCGGGCGGCGTCGTGGACGAGCACGACGTCGACGCCGTCGCGGGACGCGAGGACGTCGAGCGCGGCGGCGACCGACGACTGCCGCGTCGGCCCCCCACGCACGACGACCACGTCGCCACCGAGCCCCTCGAGGAGGGAGCGGACGGTGTCGACGTGGTCGGCGGGTGCGGTGACCACGAGGGTCACGACGTGCTCACCGGCGGCCGTGCGGGCCGCCAGAAGCCGTCGTGCGGCGTGCACGACGAGCGGTTCGCCACCGAGCGGCACGAGGGCCTTCGGCAACGTGTGGCCGAGGCGCGAACCGCTGCCGGCGGCCGTGAGGACGGCGGCGACGCTCACCGGGACGCGGGGGCGGGGTGAGCGAGGCCGACGTGCTGGACGGGGGTCAGGACGCGAGGACCTCGTCGAGGATGGCCTCGGCCTTCTCCTCCTCGGTGTGCTCGGCGAGCGCGAGCTCCGAGACGAGGATCTGACGGGCCTTGGCGAGCATGCGCTTCTCGCCCGCGGACAGGCCGCGGTCGGCGTCACGACGCGACAGGTCACGGACGACCTCGGCCACCTTGATGACGTCGCCCGAGGCGAGCTTCTCGAGGTTGGCCTTGTAGCGGCGCGACCAGTTGGTCGGCTCCTCCGTGTACGGGGCGCGGAGCACCTCGAACACGCGGTCGAGGCCTTCCTGGCCCACGACGTCACGCACACCCACGAGGTCGACGTTCTCCGCCGGCACCTCGATGGTCAGGTCCCCCTGGGCGACCTTGAGCTTGAGGTAGATCTTGTCCTCTCCGCGGATGGTCCTGGTCTTGATCTCTTCGATCAACGCTGCACCGTGGTGCGGGTAGACAACGGTCTCCCCAACAGTGAAAGTCATCTGCAGGCGTCCCCTTTCGCAGACGTGTATCTTATCACGCCCGATTTGACTCCCCGACGGCGTGAGACCTGCATCACTGCAGGTCAGCGCGGTGCTCGTCGGCAGCACCGCACACCGGCGCCCTCGACGCGCGGGACGTCGGACCCACGACCTGGGCGAACGCCCGGGTAGGTTCCTCCCGGGCAGGTCGCGCGCGTGCGCCGCGCCCGGTCGCGGCCCGCGGGCGGCTAGGCTGACCGTGCGGTCGTCCTCGACGCTCGCCGGCAACCCGCCGGCGCAGCCGTGCGACGGCCGTCGACCTGACCGGATCCCCGCACTGGGGCACCCGACGCCCCGAGGAGTCATCGTGACCTCGCCCCGCCTCCGCACCCCCCGGCTCCTCGCGATCGCCGGCGCCACCGCCGCCGCGCTCGCGCTCGCGGGCTGCTCGGCCACCAACCCGATCACGACGCAGGACGAGTACGCGGCGTCCGACGGCGTCCGCGTGACCGTCGGCGAGATCCGTGGCGACAACCTCATGGTGCTGTCGGACGGCGACGGCGCCCCGGGCGTCCTGCACGGCGGCCTCGTCAACGACGGCTCCGAGGACGAGCGCGTGACGTTCACGTTCGAGGGCTCCGAGCCCACGACGGTCGACGTGCCCGCAGGCGCCACGGTGCTGCTCGACGGCACGGACGGGGACGACCGCGCCGACGTGCGCCTCGCCGCGGTCGAGACGATCCCGGGCGGGCTCGTCTCGCTGACGCTGGGCACGGACACGTGGGGCGCGTCGACGTTCGACGTCCCGGTCCTCGACGGCACGCTGCCGGAGTACGCGGGTCTCGTCCCGACGCCGACCCCCACGCCCACCCCGACGCCGACTCCGACGGCCACCGAGACCGCGTCCGCGGAGCCCACGCCGACCCCGACGGCGACCGCCGAGGGCTGACGCAGCGGGCGGCGCGCTCGGCACCCGCACCCCGCACCGCCCGTGCACCACGCACCGCCTGCGCACCACGCACGACGAAGGCCCGACCGGATCACCCGGTCGGGCCTTCGCGCGTCCCGGGTCGTGCCCGGCCGGGACGGGTCAGCCGAAGCGGCCCGAGATGTAGTCCTCGGTGGACTGCTCGCGCGGCGAGGAGAAGATCGTCGACGTCTCGTCGATCTCGACCAGGCGGCCGGGCTGGCCGGTGCCGGCGAGGTTGAAGAACGCGGTGCGGTCGGACACGCGCGCGGCCTGCTGCATGTTGTGCGTGACGATGACGATCGTGTAGCTCGCCTTGAGCTCGGCGATGAGGTCCTCGATCGCGAGCGTGGAGATCGGGTCGAGCGCGGAGCACGGCTCGTCCATGAGCAGCACCTGCGGCTTGACGGCGATGGCGCGCGCGATGCACAGACGCTGCTGCTGACCGCCGGACAGGCCCGAGCCGGGGCGGTCGAGGCGGTCCTTGACCTCGTTCCAGAGGTTCGCGCCGCGCAGGGACGCCTCGACGAGGTCCTGCGCGTCGCCCTTCGAGATGCGGCGGTTGTTGAGCCGCACGCCCGCGAGCACGTTCTCGGCGATGGACATCGTCGGGAAAGGGTTGGGGCGCTGGAACACCATGCCGACCTGGCGGCGGACCGCGACGGGGTCGATGTCGTTGCCGTAGAGGTCGACGCCGTCCATCGCGACGGTGCCCTCGACGCGCGCGCCCGGGATGACCTCGTGCATGCGGTTGAGCGTCCGCAGGAACGTCGACTTGCCGCAGCCCGACGGGCCGATGAAGGCCGTGACCGAGCGGGGCTCGACGGCCATCTCGATGTCGGCGACGGCGCGGAAGTCGCCGTAGAAGATGTTGAGGTCCTTGACGTCGATGCGCTGAGACATGCGGGGTCCTTAGCCGAGGTTCTTGGGAGCGAAGAAGCGGGTGATGAGGCGCGCGACCAGGTTGAGCAGCATGACGATGAGGATCAGCGTCAGCGCGGCGGCCCAGGCCCGGTCGTAGTTGATGGTCGCGACGCAGTCGACGGCGTCCGGCGCGCACGGCACGAGGCCCTGCTGGTACTGCCGGTACACGTAGACGGGCAGCGTCATCATGCGGCCCTCGAAGAGGTTGAAGTTGATCGAGTCGATGACGCCGACCGTGACGAGCAGCGGGGCGGTCTCGCCGATGACGCGCGCGATCGCGATCATCACGCCCGTGCCGATGCCCGCGACGGCGGTGCGCAGCACGACCTTGACGATCGTGAGCCACCGCGGCACGCCGAGCGCGAGCGCCGCCTCGCGCAGCTCGTTGGGCACGAGCCGCAGCATCTCCTCGCAGGACCGCACGACGACCGGGATCATCAGCACGGACAGCGCGACCGACCCGACGATGCCCATCCGGACGCCCGGGCCGAGGATCACGGCGAACAGCGCGTACGCGAACAGGCCCGCGACGATCGACGGGATGCCCGTCATGACGTCGACGAAGAACGTCACCGACCGGGCGAGCGCGCCGCGGCCGTACTCGACGAGGTAGATCGCGGTGAGCAGGCCGATCGGCACCGAGATGAGCGTCGCGAAGAGCGTGATCTCGACCGTGCCGACGATCGCGTGGTAGATGCCGCCGGCGTCCATGCCGCCGAAGACTCCGCGCATGGAGTGCGTGAGGAAGTACGCGTCGAACCGCTCGATCCCGTGCGCGAGCACGGTCCACGTGACGGAGACCAGCGGGAGCATCGCGACGACGAACGCGCCGACGACGAGGCCCGTCATGAGCCGGTCGCGGCGGCGGCGGCCCTTGTCGACGGCGGACAGCACCCGACGCAGGTCGGCGTCGCCCGCGGGGGCGACGGGAGCGGTGGCGGCGGTCATCAGTTGGCTCCCGAGAAGTCCTTGCGGCGCGCGACGATCGCGCGGGCGGCCATGTTGACGAGCAGCGTGATGACGAACAGCGCGAGGCCCGTCGCGATGAGCGCGGAGACGCCCAGCGGGTTGGCCTCGGGGAACTGCGCCGCGATGTTCGCGGCGATCGTCTGCTGCTGACCGGCGACGAGCAGCTTGAACGAGTAGAGGAACCCGGGCGACAGGATCATCAGGACGGCCATCGTCTCGCCGAGCGCGCGCCCGAGGCCGAGCATCGCGGCGGAGATGATGCCCGAGCGCGCGAACGGCAGCACCGCGGTGCGGATCATCTCCCAGCGGGTCGCGCCGAGCGCGAGCGCCGCCTCCTCGTGGAGGCGCGGCGTCTGCAGGAACACCTCGCGGCTGACGGCGGTGATGATCGGCAGCAGCATGACGGCCAGCACCAGGCCGACCGTGAGGATGACGCGCGCGGTGGGCGACACGTCGCCGCCGAACAGCGGGATCCAGCCGAGGTACCGGTTGAGCCACGCCCAGACCGGCTGGACCAGCGGCGCGAGCACCAGGGCGCCCCACAGGCCGTAGACGACCGACGGGATCGCGGCCAGCAGGTCGACCAGGTAGCCGAGGCCTGACGCGAGCCGGCGCGGCGCGTAGTGCGAGATGAACAGCGCGATGCCGAGCGCGATGGGCGTCGCGATGAGCAGCGCGAGGGCGGCGGCGAGGACCGTGCCGAACACGAGCGGGCCGACGAACGCGGCCAGCGAGTCCGCGCCGCGCAGCCACGTGATCTTCTCGGTCAGCTCGGCGGCCGGCGTCGTGAGCGCGGGCCACGCGCGCAGCACGAGGAAGACCGCGACCGCGGCGAGGACGACCAGGATGAGGGCACCCGCACCGGTCGCGGCCCAGCGGAACACACGGCTCGCGCCCCGGTCCCGCACGCGGCCGGAGCGGCGCAGGGCCGGAGCGGGGCGCGACGGCGGCCCGTCGCTGCGTCGGCCCGCCGTCGGGGGGCTCGTCGTACTGGTCACGGTTCTCCTGATCTGAGAGAGGGGGCGGGCGCAGGCGCCCCACGTGCGAGGAGCCGGTGACCGACCCGCATCCCCCCGGTGCGGGTCGGTCACCGGCGTGCCGTCACGCGGCGGCGATCGCCTCGACGGCAGCCTGCGCGTCGGCCGCGAGCGCGTCCGACAGGGGCGCGGAGCCCGCGGCCTGCGCGGCCGCCTCCTGCCCCTCGGTGCTCACGACGTAGCCGAGGAAGCCCTTGACCAGGTCGGCCGTCTCGGCGTCCTCGTACTGGAGGCACGCGACCGCGTACGAGACGAGGAACAGCGGGTAGGCACCCGACTCCGTGGTCTCACGGTCGATGTCGATGACGATGTCGTGCTCCGCACGGCCCTCGGCCCGCGGCGACGCGTCGAGCGCGACCGCGACGGCGTCCGCCGACGGGGCCACCCACTCCTCGCCGACCTTGATCGACGCCTTGCCGAGCGAGCCCGCGGCCGACTCGTCGGCGTAGGTGATCGTGCCGTTGCCGCCCTGGACCGTCTGGATCACGCCGGACGTGCCCTGCGCGGACTCGCCGCCCTCGATCGGCCAGTTGCCGTCGGCCTCGTGGGCCCACACGCCGCCCGACGCCTTGCCGAGCCAGTCGGTGAAGTTCTTCGTCGTGCCCGACTCGTCGAGGCGGTGCACGGGCGTGATCGCGACCGCGGGGAGCGTCGCGTCCGGGTTCTCGGCCTTGATCTCGGCCGCGTCCCAGCTCGTGATGGTGCCCTCGAAGATGCCCGCGATGGTGGTCGCCGAGAGGTTGAGCTCGGTGATGCCCTCGAGGTTGAAGACGACGGCGATGGGGCTGACGTACACGGGGATGTCGATCGCCTCGGCCGAGCAGGTCTCCTGCGCGGTGGCGAGCTCCTCCTCGTTCAGCGCCGAGTCGGTGCCGGCGAACTGCACGGCGCCCTCGAGGAACTGGGTGCGACCGCCGCCCGAGCCGACCGGGTCGTAGTTGACGGTGACGTCGGGATTGCCGCTCTGGAAGCCGGCGCGCCACGCGTCCATGGCCTTCTCCTGCGACGAGGCACCCGCGCCGTTGAGCTCACCGCTGAGGGTGCTGACGCTCTCGTCGGATCCGGAGGTCGCGTCGCCGGAGCCGGTCGGGTCGTCCGATCCGCACGCCGCGAGCGCGAGGGCGAGAGCGCCGGTGAGGGCGACCGCCCCGGCGCGGCGGTGGAGGGAGAGCTTCACTGTGGTCCGTCCTTTCGTGCCGGCACCGGGGTGTGCGCGGCGAGGCCGACGGTAGGAAGCCCACGTGACGCGCCGGACGGCGGTGGGTGAACCACGGGTGAACGGTGGCCGACGAAGTGCGCGGCGGCCTTGATCGTCAGGCCGTCCCGGACGTATCGGACGCCCGCGTGCCGCCGAACCTGCGACGACGCGACGAGACCGCGACATGGATGTCGCGGTCTCGGGCGGAGGTCACGGTCTCGGGCGACGGGACGGCCGGGCTAAGCCTCTTCGAGCTTGTACCCGAGGCCGCGCACCGTGAGCAGGAGGGTCGGGTTGGCCGGGTCCTCCTCGATCTTGGCGCGCACGCGCTTGACGTGGACGTCGAGCGTCTTGGTGTCGCCGACGTAGTCCGAGCCCCAGATGCGGTCGATGAGCTGCCCGCGCGTGAGGACGCGGCCCGCGTTGCGCAGCAGCATCTCGAGCAGCTCGAACTCCTTGAGGGGGAACGGCACGACCTCGCCGCGCACCTTCACGGTGTGCCGGTCGACGTCGAGCTCGACCGGGCCGCTGACCAGCAGCTCCTCCTCGACGACCGGGCCCGCGGGTGCCGCGGTCGCACCGGCGGTGACGGCGGCCTCCCGGCGACGCAGCACCGCGCGCATGCGCGCGAGCAGCTCGCGCGACGAGTACGGCTTGGTGACGTAGTCGTCGGCACCGAGCTCCAGGCCGACGACCTTGTCGATCTCGTCGTCCTTCGCGGTGAGCATGATGACGGGCACGTCGCTCGTGAGCCGCAGGCGGCGGCACACCTCGGTGCCGGGCAGCCCGGGCAGCATGAGGTCGAGCAGGACGAGGTCGGCGCCGTGCTCCTCGAACCGCTCGAGCGCCTCGGGACCGGTCGCGGCGGTGACCACGTCGTAGCCCTCGCGCTCGAGCTGGTACGTCAACGGCTCGCGGTACGACTCCTCGTCCTCGACGAGCAGGATGCGGGTCATGAGGCGTTCCGCCGCACGGTGTCTCCCTGGGGGATGGTCGTGGACGTCAGGTCGACGACGTCCGAGCTGGTGAGGTCCGCGCGCGGCAGGCGGATCGTGAACGTCGACCCCCGCCCGGGCTGCGACCAGACGGCCACGTCACCGCCGTGGTCCGCGGCGACGTGCTTGACGATCGAGAGGCCGAGGCCCGTGCCGCCGGTGTCGCGCGAGCGCGCGGGGTCGACGCGGTAGAACCGCTCGAACACCCGCTCCTGCTCGGCGGCCGGGATGCCGATGCCCTCGTCGACGACCGCGATCTCGACCAGGCCGTCGACCTCGCGCACGCCGACGCCGACGTGCGCGGCCTCGCCCGAGTACGCGACGGCGTTGTCCACGAGGTTGCGGACCGCCGTGACGAGCAGGTCGTGCTGGCCGAGGACGCGCGTGCCGTGCACGCCGCCGATGTCGAGCCGGACCTTCTTGGCGTCGGCGCGCGTGCGGGCACGGTCGACGGCCTCGGCGAGCACCGCGTCGACGTCGACGACCGCGACCTGGCCGACCGCGCCGGCGACCTGCAGGCGGGACAGCTCGATGATCTCGTGCACGAGCGCGGACAGCCGGGCCGCCTCCGCCTGCATGCGGTCGGTGAAGCGGCGCACCGCGTCGGGGTCGTCCGCCGCGTCGTGCACGGTCTCCGCGAGGAGCTGCAGCGCACCGACCGGCGTCTTGAGCTCGTGCGAGACGTTGACGACGAAGTCGCGGCGCATCGCCTCGATCCGGCGGGCCTGCGTGAGGTCCTCCGCGAGGACGAGCACGTGGCGGGGCGTCACCTGCGCGACGCGCACCTGCACCATGAGGATGCCGGAGCCGACCGGCCCGCGCGGGACCTCGAGCTCCTCGTCGAGGATGACGCCGTCGCGCCGCACCGCGGCGATCATCTCCCGGATGGACGCGGGCACGATCCGGCCGTCGCGGACCAGGCCGAGCGCGTGCGCGGGCGCGCTGGCCCGCACGACCGTGTCCTCCTCGTCGAGCACGATCGCCGCCGAGCGCAGGACCGCGAGCGCCCGCACCAGCCCCTCGTCGAGCTCGGGCTCCGGCAGCGCCACCGGGACCTTCTGGGCGCGCTCGCTCACGCGGAACGCCAGGGTGGCCCCGATGCCGGTCAGCAGTCCGAGGCCGCCGGCGAGGAGCAGCGCAAGGCCGTCGAACCCGTCCACGCCTCCAGCGTAGGCCGCCGACGGGAGAGCACCGACGACGCCGCACGACTGCGCCGGGACCGTCGCCCAGCGTTCACCGAGCCGTCCGCGACCGTTCACCGCGCCGCGGACGGCGGGCCCCCGTGTCGACCCGGCCCGTCAGCCGAACGTCTCGAGCAGCGTCGAGCGCTCGCCCTCGGTGAGGTTCGTCGCGACGAGCGTCGAGTGCAGCCCGTGGAACCGCTCGCCGAGCCGGTCGAGGTCGCCGTCGGTCGTCACCGCGCACAGCAGCGACGTGCCGGGCGTGACCTGCTCGCGGATGGTCTGGAGCTGCGCCTCGTCGATCCCGACCGCGGCGACCGCCTTGGAGATCGAGCCGATCGCCGCGCCCGCGGCCGCACCGAGGAGCGGGACGAAGAAGATGCCGCCGAACAGCAGGCCCCAGAACGCGCCCCAGCCCGCGCCGCGCTTCTTGTCGTCGTTGCTGTGGTGCACGTCCGGGCGGGCCGCGTCAGCGGGCCACTCCACGAGCGCGTGGTCGACGATCGTCACGAGCCCGTCCTTCGCGGCCTCCTTGAGCGCGGTCTCCGCGCGCCGGGCACCGTCGGGGCTGTCGAACTTCCACGCGGTGAACGTCGTCATCGTGCGCCTTCCCTTCGTCCGTCCGGACCGTCAGGAGACGGCCCGCTCGACCTCCTCGCCGTGGACGATCAGCGCCCACAGCACCACGACGTCCAGCACGATCACCGCGA
The DNA here is from genome assembly GCF_003851725.1 of Cellulomonas algicola. Classification (GTDB taxonomy): domain Bacteria; phylum Actinomycetota; class Actinomycetes; order Actinomycetales; family Cellulomonadaceae; genus Cellulomonas; species Cellulomonas algicola. Next base: position 43,633 of record NZ_BHYL01000050.1, read on the forward strand.
GCGACCACCATGGCGTGATCGGCAGGGACACGAACTGCGCGACCAGGTTGAGCACGACGAGCACGCTCGCGGTCCAGCGGGCCCACGCGGCGCCGGTGAAGAGCACGAGCCCGAGCGCGACCATCGCGGCGCCGAGGATCAGGTGCACCCAGCCCCACGTGGAGACGTCGACGATCGTCACGCCCTGGCCGGACCACGCGAGCACCTTGTCCTCCGAGAAGACCGCGATCAGCCCGGACACGACGTTGAACAGCCCCACGGTGAGGAGGCAGAACGCGCCGAACCAGACCCAGCCGACCCAGCCCGTCACCGTGCGTGCCATCGCGTGCCCCTCTCGTCGACCGCCGTCGGCCCTGGTCCGGGCCGCTCGCCGACACTGTCGCGCGGCGCGCGCGGGCGGTGCCTCACCCGCGCCGGGTGACTGCCGGACGGGCGCCGCCGCGCATATCACCCGACGGGCGTGAGGCACGCGGTACCCCTGCTCGGGACCCTGGTCCGGTCGGTCCGACGAGGGAGCTGCCGTGCTCTACCACATCCGCGTGGACGGGTCGCCGGGGGGCGCCGACCTGGAGCAGCTGCTGCGCGAGCACGCCGACGTGGTGGCCACCGCGACCCCCGACGGGACCGTGCTCTCGTGCCGTCTGCCCGACACCGCGGCGCTCACCGGCGTCGTCGCGCTGCTGCACGACCTGGGGCTCGTGCTGGTCGAGGCGCACGCCGTCCCGGACCCCGCCGAGGACTGAGGGCGCGGACCGCGTCGAGAGGAGGGCGCAGGCCCCGTCTAGAGGAGGCCGCGCTCCGCGGCGACGCGGATCGCGTCGCGACGGCCGGCGACGCCGAGCTTGCGGTAGATCGAGCGCTGGTGCGTCTTGACGGTGTTCGTCGAGACGAACAGGACCGCGGCGATCTCGGTCGTCGTCATGGTCGACCGCAGCCGTACGAGCACCTGGTGCTCACGCTCGGTGAGCTCGAGGTTGCCCCACCCGCCGCGCTGCGCTCGCCGGGGCGCG
>NZ_BHYL01000051.1 GCF_003851725.1 Cellulomonas algicola
GGTCCCGGCGGCGTGGACGGCGGGTCGGCGTCGGGTGACGCCCAGGGCGGCCCGTCGGCCGGCGCTGGTGCGGCCGGCGTGGCGACGGCGGTCGCGGCACCGCCCGCTCCCGTCCCGGTGCCGCGCGGTGTCGTGAGCGCCGCGGAGGCCGCGGCCTCGTGGGACGACGACGCGCCGCTCCCGGAGCCCCCGGACGACGACCCGGGCGAGCCCGGGCTGCCCGAATCTCCGCCGGACGTGGCCCCGTCGGCGCGTGAGCGCGGGATGGCGGCGGCGGCGCGCGAGTCGGCGGCCCGGTCGGCCGCGCGGCACGAGGTCGACGAGCCGTCGCCGGACGACCCGGACATCACGTCGTCGTCGCTGGTCGGCGCGCCGCTGGTCGCGCAGCTGCTGGGCGGGACCGTCATCGACGAGCAGTTCGACGACCCCCAGGGGTGAGCGCGCGCGGGTCGCTGCACCATGTCGAGGTCTGGTGCCGCGACGTGGCGTCGTCGGGCCCGTCGTGGGACTGGCTGCTCGGCGCGATGGGGTTCGTGCCGCGCGACACGTGGCGTGACGGCCGGAGCTGGACCGCGCCGGACGGTTCGTACGTCGTGCTGGAGTCGGGGCCGGACGTCGTGGCAGCGGCGCACGAGCGTCGCCGGCCGGGCGTCAACCACCTGGCGTTCCACGGCGGCTCGCGCGCCGACATCGACCGGCTCGTGGCGGCTGCACCGTCGCACGGCTGGACGCTCCTGTTCGCCGACCGGCACCCGTTTGCCGGCGGTCCGGCGCACTACGTGGCGTACCTGGAGGACCGCGACGGGTTCGAGGTGGAGGTCGTGGCGCGCGGCGACGCGTGACCTGCGGCACCACCGGGGCGCGCCCGCCACACCGTAGGCTGGGCCGCGTGTACGAGGGCGCGGTCCAGGACCTGATCGACGAGCTCGGGCGGCTGCCCGGCGTCGGTCCCAAGAGCGCTCAGCGCATCGCGTTCCACATCCTCGCGGCGGACCCGGCCGACGTGCGCCGGCTGTCGGACGCGCTCGTCGAGGTCAAGCGCCGGGTCCGGTTCTGCGAGATCTGCGGCAACGTCGCGCAGGAGGACCAGTGCCGCATCTGCCGTGACCCGCGCCGCTCGCCGACGACGCTGTGCGTGGTCGAGGAGCCGAAGGACGTCGTCGCGATCGAGCGGACCCGCGAGTTCCGCGGGAAGTACCACGTGCTCGGCGGCGCCATCAACCCGATCGCGGGGGTCGGCCCGGACGACCTGCGCATCGCGCAGCTCATGACGCGGCTGGCCGACGGCACGGTGACCGAGGTGATCCTCGCGACGGACCCGAACGTCGAGGGCGAGGCGACCGCGACGTACCTGGCGCGCCTGCTGGTGCCGATGGGGCTCACGGTGAGCCGGCTCGCGTCGGGCCTGCCGGTCGGCGGGGACCTGGAGTACGCGGACGAGGTCACGCTCGGCCGGGCGTTCGAGGGACGGCGGCGCATCAGCGCCTGACGTGGCCCGGCGACGGGACGCGAGGACGGGGGAAGTGATGGACACCGTGAAGGCGACGACGGCGGACGCCGACCTGCTGGACCTGGCGCGTGCGGTCGCGGACGAGTCCCGCAGCTACCTGACGACGGTCACGGAGGTCGCGGCGGGCACGACGCCCGAGGCGACGCTGCCGCTGCTGCTGCTCGCGGTGTCGGACGTGCTCGCGGTGGGGGCGCGGCTGGGCGCGACGACGGACGTCGTGCCGGCGGAGCGCTTCGAGCCGGACCGCGGCCCGGACCCGGACGTCGACCCGCTGCGCGCTGCGCTCGCGAACGTGTTCGAGGGCATCGACGAGTACGCCGAGGTCGTCGACCCGCTTGTGACGCCCGAGCTCGAGCAGTCGTCGGTGTCGGGCGACCTGGTCGCGATCGCGCAGGCGCTCGCGCAAGGGCTGCGGCACTACGAGGCGGGCTCGGTCACCGAGGCGCTCTGGTGGTGGCAGTTCTCGTACCTGTCGGACTGGGGCGAGCGCGCGTCGGGCCTGCTGCGCGTCATCCAGACGATGCTCGCGCACCTGCGTCTGGACGTCGACGACGACGTCGCCGCCGAGGCGGAGTACGACGCCCTCCAGTCCTGACGCTCAGGTCGCCCCGCTCCGGGCTGGCGGTCGTCAGGCGACTGATGGTCGTCAGGCGACCTCGACGCGCCTCCCCGTGCCCATGTCCGCCTCGTCGTCGGTGACGCGTGCGTACACGCCGTCGGGCACGCCGGGGTGGCGGGCGACGGTGCCCGCGACCGCGACCAGGGTCGCCTCGTCGTCCCCGGTGACGAGCACGGGTGATCCTCCGGTCGGGGGGTCAGGCGACGCGGGTGCCGCGGGCCAGGTGGTGCTGCGGGACGCGTAGGCGGCGGACGGCGACGACGAAGCCGGCGGCGCCGAGCAGCACGTGCAGCGCGAGGCCGAACGGCCACACGGGTGCGGTGTTGTGGCTGGCGGTCGAGTTCGCCGGGCTGGCGTCGTCGATCCAGCACCAGTCCTCGACGGGCGGCGGCCCGTCGCGGAGGTCGCGGACGCCCTCGCGTATCGCGCCGAGCGGCTCGGACGGCGGCACGGCCGTGTCCGTCGTCGCGGGGACGGCGTCGGCGACGATCACGAACGGGTTCGCGCCGAGCAGCCACCACGTCCGCTCGGTGTGCATGACCTCGGACCGCTGCGTGAACTCCTCGCACTCCATGAGCGAGGACGTGACCTCCTGCGGCGGCACCCCGTAGACGCGCACGTCCTCGGTGGTCGTGACCACGGGCAGCGTGAGCCCGAACAGCATCGGCGTGAAGACGGTGAGCGCGGCGACGGTGACGAACGTGAGGACGGTCGACCCGGCGGTGCGCGACACGAGCGCCGACCAGCCGAGGCCCATCCCGCAGACGGTCGCGAGCAGCAGCGCGACGAGCAGCAGCCCGCCGAGCAGGGACGTCGGGGGAGTGTCGCCGAGGAACAGCGTGAGCACGAGGAACGGGATGCTCGCGACGAGGAACGCGCACGCGGCGGCCCACGCGGCGAGCAGCTTGCCGGCGGCGATCTCGGCCGGCGTCAGGAGCGTGACCTGCAGCGTCGCGAGGGTTCCGGCGGCACGGTCGCCGTTGATCGCGGTGGACGTGAGCGTCGGCGTGACGAGCAGACCGAGGCCGAGCACGAGCATCATGACGGCGCCGAACGCGATCGCGCCGCGCTCCAGCCCCTCCTCGTCGATTGTCCCGATGGCGCCCGTGACGAGGATCGTCAGCGCGCCGACGACGAGGAACCAGACGACGAGCGCGACGACCCACCGGGTCGACCTGACCCGCTGGCGCAGCTCGAGCGCGGCGACGGTCCGCACGCCGTGCCACGTGAGTCCCCAGGTCGCGGAGCGAGGCCCCGACGGCACGGGCGGCGGGGTGGTGTCGGCGGCGTCGTCGAGGTCGACGGGGGTGACGCTCATCGGCGCTCCTCCTCGAGGTCCAGGTAGGCCTGCTCGAGCCGGCCGACGACGGGTGCGTACGACGCGACGTCGACCCCCGCGGAGACGGCGGCGCGCAGGACGCGGGCGGCGTCGGCGTCGTCGGTCACGTCGACCAGGACGCCCGTTGGCCGGTCGGGCGCGGTCTCGACGGTCGGGCCGTCGGGGCGCCACGTGACGCCGGCGGTCGCGAGCCACGCGGCGAGCGGGCCGGCCGCGAGGGCCTTGAGGTGGAACGTGCGCGTGGTCGTCGCGGTGGCGTCGGCGGACCACGAGTCGACGACCGTGCGGCCCTTCGACAGGAAGACCGCGTCGTCGGCCATCTCCTCGAGCTCCGAGAGCACGTGGCTCGACACGAGCACCGTGCGGCCCTCGTCGGCGAGGCGTCGCAGCAGCAGCCGCAGGTCGACGCGCGAGCGCGGGTCGAGGCCGCTCGCGGGCTCGTCGAGCAGCAGGACCTGCGGGTCGTGCACGAGCGCCCGCGCGAGGCCGAGGCGCTGCTTCTGCCCGCGGGACAGGACGCTCGCGGGCCGGTCGGCGAACTCCGACAGGTGCACCGTCGCGAGCAGGTCGGTGACGCGCGCGTCGGCCTGCGCCTTCGGCAGCCGGTAGGCCGCCGCGAACGTGCCGAGGACCTCGCGCGCCGTCAGGGAGTCCCACGTGCCGAACGCGTCGGGCATCCAGCCGGTCCGGGCGCGTGCGCCGGGTCCGTCGGCGACGGGGTCGTGCCCGGCGACGAGCACGCGCCCCTCGTCGGGCACCAGCAGGCCCGCCAGGACGAGCAGCAGGGTGGTCTTGCCCGAGCCGTTCGGCCCGACGAGCGCCGTGACCGCGCCGGCCCGGGCGCGCAGGTCGACGCCGTCGAGCGCCTGGACGGTCCCGAACGCACGCCGCAGACCCTCGACGACGATCCCGTCGGTGCCCGCCGGGGGCGGCGTCGAGGCCGGGGCCGGTGCGCCCGCGGGCGGTGGTGGCGGCGGACCGTCGCCGGGGGTGTCGTCGTCGACCGCGCTCGTCATGCCGCCACCGTAGGACCGGCCCTCGACGGCGCGCGTCGGTTCGGGTGGAGGAACGGTGCAGGTCGTCGACCGTCACCCGGACGCCCGCCGACCTGGACCGCCGGGGCGGCCCTCGTCGACGGCACGCGCGGGACGACCCCGCCCTGACGCCCGCTGCCTCGTCCGCGGCGATCGTCCTGGCGGGGTCGTCGTCCCCCTCCGTGCGTGGGGGGGTCTCAGCAGCCCAGGCGGGAGCCCGCGACGGCCACGTCGTCGAACCACAGCGTGTCCGCGCCCTCGCCGTAGCTCTCCCAGCCGAGCCGCAGGTCCGTCGGGCGTGGTGCCCAGGCCGTCCGGTACCACTGCCCGTCGACGTCGTGCGTCGGCGTGCCGTCCGCCGTCAGCCCGGTCACCGCGGTGCCGTCGAGCCATGTCGCGAGCCGTCCGGCGCGGTCGACCTGCACCTCGACGCAGTGCCACGACGACGTCGGCAGCGGCCGGCTCAGCGCGACGCCGTTGGGCGACTGCTCGGGCAGCGTCGCGTCGTCGGACGCCCGGTTCCACTGCAGCGCGCCGTTCTGGCCGCCCATGCGCAGGTCACGGTTGCCGTCCCCCGCGTCGCGCATCGCGAGGAACGTCGTGTGCGACGTCGGCAGGGCCGTCGTGTGCCGCACCCAGTACCGCAGCCACACCTGCGACAGCCCGCTGAGGTCCGCCGCCGCCCTCGCGAAGACGTGGTTGCAGTAGCCCGCGGCGCCGACGACCTTGAGCGACCGGCTGCCCGAGTGCGCGATCGACGAGTCCACCTCGACGCGGCCCTGGCCCGAGCAGTCGGGCGTGACGACGCTCCACGATCCCGACGGCGTCGTCGACGTCTGCGACTCGAGGCCGTCGCAGAACACCGCGCTGCCGCAGCCGACAGCGGTCGGGGTGGGCGTCGGCGTCGGCTCGACGGTGGGCGTGGGGGTCGGGGTCGGCTCGACGGTGGGCGTGGGGGTCGGGGTCGGCTCGACCGTCGGCGTCGGCGTCGGCGTCGGCGTCGGAGTGACGGTCGGCGTCGGGGTCACGGTCGGCGTGGGGGTGACGGTGGGCGTCGGCGGTGTCGTCGGACGCCCGTCGCACGGGATGCCGTTGACGGCGAAGTCGGTCGGTGCCGTGTTCGCACCCGACCAGGACCCCTGCAGGCCGAACGACGCGGTGCCGCCCGACGGGACGTTGCCGTTCCAGGCCGCGTTGCGCGCGGTGACGCGGCTGCCCTCGGACGTCACGGTGGCGTTCCACGCCGACGTCACCTGCTGGGCACCCGGCCACGTCCACGTGAGGGTCCACGACGTCAGGGGCGTGCCGGTCGTGAGCCGGACGTCGGCCGTGAACCCGCCGGGCCACGTGTTGTTCGTCCAGGTGACGGCGCACGCGGCGACCGCCCCCGACGCGCGCGACGCCTGCGCGACGAGCGTCCCGACGACCGCGAGGAGCGCGACGACGAGCGCGGCGAGCACCAGCCGGCCCCGGCCGCGCACGACTGCGATGGACATGTCCGGTCCTCTCCGACGCCGCCCTGCGGCGGCCGCCGCGTCCTCGCGTCGACCGTGGCGCGCGACCGTCCGCGGCGCCCCCTGCTGCGTCGCCGGGAAGCCTCCCGCGCCCCGCGCCCCGCCCGTCACCCCCTCAAACGCTTCACCTCGTCCGTGCGCCCATCTTCGATACCCGCGACCGGTCCGCGTAGCGCGAGCCGCACGCCCTCCGCGGCTGCCGTCGCGTGGAAGCTCTGTTGCACCCTGCGCGACAGAACCTCCACGCGAGCGTGTCGACGTCGTGCGCGCCGAGGGGTGGAACGGGTTTGCCGCGGGACCGGCCGCGTGTCTACGCTCCGGCGAACCCCAGGAACCCGGCGGGCCGTTGAGAGAGACGGAGGCCGGCGACAGATGGAGCAGGCACGTGGCACTTGTCGTGCAGAAGTTCGGCGGATCGTCCGTAGCGGACGCCGCCAGCATCAAGAGGGTCGCCAAGCGGATCGCGGCGGCCAAGCGAGCGGGTGACGACATCGTCGTCGTGGTCTCGGCCATGGGCGACACGACGGACGAGCTCATCGACCTCGCCCAGCAGATCACCCCGCTGCCCCCGTCGCGGGAGATGGACATCCTCCTCACCGCGGGTGAGCGCATCTCGATGTCGCTGCTCGCGATGGCGATCAACAACCTCGGCGTGAAGGCCAAGTCGTTCACCGGCCAGCAGGCGGGCGTCATCACGGACGCCGTGCACGGCCGGGCGCGCATCGTCGACGTCGTCCCGCACCGCATCCGGGAAACGATCGAGCGCGGCCAGGTCGCGATCGTCGCGGGCTTCCAGGGCGTCACGTCCGACACGAACGACGTCACGACGCTCGGTCGCGGCGGCTCGGACACGACGGCCGTCGCGCTCGCGGCGGGCCTCGGCGCCGACGTCTGCGAGATCTACACCGACGTCGACGGCGTCTTCTCGGCGGACCCGCGCATCGTCCCCGCGGCGCGCAAGCTCGACCGCGTCTCCTACGACGAGATGCTCGAGCTCGCCGCCAGCGGCGCGAAGGTCCTCGTCCTGCGGTGCGTCGAGTACGCGCGCCGGTACGGCGTCCCGGTGCACGTCCGTTCGTCCTTCTCGACCCACACCGGCACGCTCGTGACGAACGAGCCGGCGCCTGACAGCCCCGAGGGAGCAGCAGTGGAACAGCCGATCATCGCGGGCGTCGCGCACGACCGCTCCGAGGCCAAGATCACCGTCGTCGGCGTGCCCGACGTGCCCGGCAAGGCCGCCCGGATCTTCCAGGTCGTCGCCGGGTCCGGCGTGAATATCGACATGATCGTCCAGAACGTGTCCGTCGCCGCGACGGGCCTCACGGACATCTCGTTCACGCTGCCCGCGTCCGACGGCGCGACCGCGACCGCCGCGCTGTCCGAGCACCAGCCCGACATCGGCTTCACGTCGCTGCAGTACGACGACACGATCGGCAAGCTCTCGCTCATCGGCGCGGGCATGAAGTCGCACCCCGGCGTCTCCGCGAAGCTGTTCGCGGCCCTGTCGGACGCCGGCATCAACATCGAGATGATCTCGACCTCGGAGATCCGGATCTCCGTGGTCACGCGGGCCGACAGCCTGGACGACGCGGTGCGCGCGGTCCACACGGCGTTCGACCTGGACGCGGACCAGCAGGAGGCAGTCGTGTACGGAGGGACGGGACGATGAGCGGGCTCACCGTGGCGGTGGTCGGGGCGACCGGCCAGGTCGGGAGCGTCCTGCGGCGCCTGCTCGACGAGCGGGACTTCCCCGTCGGGACGATCCGCTACTTCGCGTCGGCGCGCTCCGCCGGCACGACGCTGCCGTGGCGCGGCGCCGACGTGGTGGTCGAGGACGTGGCCGTCGCCGACCTGTCCGGCATCGACATCGCGATCTTCTCCGCCGGCGGCGGCACGTCGAAGGAGCACGCACCACGGTTCGCGGCGGCCGGTGCGGTCGTCATCGACAACTCGTCCGCGTGGCGTCGGGACCCCGAGGTGCCGCTGGTCGTGTCCGAGGTCAACCCGGGCGCGCTCGACGAGACCGTCAAGGGCATCATCGCCAACCCGAACTGCACCACGATGGCCGCGATGCCGGTCCTCAAGGTGCTGCACGAGGAGGCCGGCCTGCGCCGCCTGGTCGTCTCGACCTACCAGGCCGTGTCCGGTGCGGGTCTCGCGGGCGTCGCCGAGCTGGCGGGGCAGATCCGGGCGGCGGCGTCGCAGGACATCGCGGCGCTGACGCACGACGGCTCGGCCGTCGAGTTCCCGGCGGCGGAGAAGTTCCCGCGGACGATCGCGTTCGACGTCATCCCGCTGGCCGGCTCGATCCAGGACGACGGCTCGTACGAGACCGACGAGGAGCAGAAGCTCCGCCACGAGTCCCGCAAGATCCTCGGCATCCCCGACCTGCTGGTGTCGGGCACGTGCGTGCGCGTCCCGGTGTTCACGGGCCACTCCCTGTCGATCAACGCGGAGTTCGAGCGGCCGCTCACGCCCGAGCGCGCCCGCGAGCTCCTGGCGTCCGCGCCCGGGGTCCAGCTCGACGACGTCCCGACGCCGCTCGCCGCCGCGGGCGCCGACCCGAGCCTGGTCGGCCGCATCCGCCAGGACGAGGGCGCTCCGGAGGGTCGCGGCCTGGCCCTGTTCGTCAGCAACGACAACCTCCGCAAGGGCGCCGCGCTCAACGCCGTCCAGATCGCGGAGCTGGTGGCGGCCCGTCTGACGGCGACCACCCCCGCCTGACCTGTGGGTCCGACGGCCACCCGGCCGCCGACCACAACATGGCGCGCGCTTCGGACCCCCGGACCGCGCGCCATGTTGTGTTCGTGCCCGCGTCTCGCCGGCGACCCGGGCATGGTCACCGCTCCGCCTGTCGGAGCGGTACCGAGACCCGGGTCGGCGGTCGCCGGCGGCGTCGGGCGGGTGACGGCCCCAGGTCATGTGCGTCGCCGAGCGCGAGGTGAGGCCTGTCAGGGTGTCCAGGGGTCGACGAGCGGGACGTCGAGGCCGACGAAGTCGCCGGTGTTGCGGGTCGCCAGCGTCGCGCCGTGCACGGCGGTGACGGCGGCGATCGTCCCGTCCTCGACGCTCAGCGGCCTTCCGTCGACCCGGCGGCGCTCCCGCAGGACGGCGTAGCGGCGCGCAGCCGCGGCGTCGTACGCCAGGACGCCGGACGCGTGCGTGGCCAGCAGGGCCTCGATGGCGGCGGCCAGCCCGGTCCGGCGACGGCCCTCCGGAAGATGTCCGACGCCGACGACCAGCTCGCCGACGCTCACCGCGGTGATCGCCACGGGCTCGTCGACGGCGGCTAGCCACGCGAGGACGCGCTCGTCCGGCGCGGCTCGCAGCGGCTCGGACAGGACGTTCGTGTCGAGGACGATCACGTGACGTCGACGTCGACGTCGACGTCGCGCGGCGCGCTGCGCTCGGGCAGAGGCAGGTCGTCGCCGCGGAAGCCCTCGGACATGCGCAGCCAGTCGCTCGCGAGGTCGTCGGACGCCACGGCGGCGCTCAGGATGGCGCGCGCCTCGGCCTCCATCGAGCGGCCGTTGCGGGCCGCGCGCAGCTTCAGCCGCTTCTGCACCTCGGGGTCGAGGTGTCGCACGGTGACGGTCGACATGGTCGCCCCTTCCGACAGCTGCTAGCAATGCTAGCGACGGCGGTCAGCCCGCGGGGTCGATGGGGAAGTTCTGGTCGAAGACGTGGTCCGGGTCGTACGTGCGCTTGAGCGCGCGGAGGCGGTCGAGGGTCGCGGGCGGGAACGCGTCGAGCAGGCGCTCGGGGCGCGGGTCGGTCTCGAAGGACAGGTAGAGGCCGTCCATGTGCGGGTAGGCGAGGCGGTCCCACGCGTCGTCGAGGCCGCTGCGGTCGAGGCGTCCGGCGAACGACGTCACCGAGAACTCCTGCGCACGGTGGGCGTAGGCGGTCGCGGACGCGTCGACGTCGTGCACCGCACCTCCGGTCGCGCGGAGCTGGAGGAGCGACGCCTCGCCGCTCAGCAGCAGGTCGCCGAGCGCCGCCCCCGCCGCGTCGGTCATCCGGGGGAGCAGTCCGGAGCGTGACACGGGCGGGGCGCCGCCGTCGTGGTGCTTGGACACCGGGCCGATGATCCCCGCGTACGGCGTGACCTGGGCGCGCTGCTGGAGGACGGGCGCGACGTCGAGCATCGGCTCCAGGACCTCCACCGCAGCCGCCGTGTCGGACGACGCCCACACCGTCATGGCCTGCGCCATCGGCCCGCGGTCGCGGCCACCCGCGGACAGGTGCAGGAACGACGTGAGCTCGCGCGGCGCGTCCTGCACCAGGGCGCCCCAGCGGGACACGAGCGCGGCCGGGTCGGTCGCGTCGAAGACCATCTGCGCGAACACCACGTCGGGCACCTCCGACGCCTCGATCTCGACCGCCGTCACGACGCCGAGGTTGCCGCCCGCGCCGCGCAGGCCCCAGAAGAGATCCGGTTCGGCAGAAGCAGACACGACGTGCACCGACCCGTCGGCCAGCACCACCTCGTACGCGAGGACGTGGTCGATCGTCAGCCCGTGCAGCCGCCCGAGCAGCCCGATGCCGCCGGTCGTCGCGAGCCCACCGACGCCCACGCCGCCGTAGTCGCCCGACGAGATGGCCCACCCGCGGCGCGCGATGGCCGACGCGACGGCTCCCCACGTGGCCCCGGCGCCGACCCGCACCCGCCGCGTCGCCTCGTCGAGCACCTCGACGGACGCGAGCCGCGACAGGTCGAGCACCACGCCGCCGTCGTTGGTCGACCGCCCGGAGATGCCGTGGCCCCCGGACCGCATGGCGAGCGGCCCGCGCTGCCCCCGCGCGTACGCCAACGCCGATGCGACCTCCGCGGTCGTCGACGGCCGCAGGACCAGGCCTGGCGCACCCCGGCGCATGTACGTCGACCGCACCTCGGCGTACCGGCGGTCGCCGGGCTCGACGGCCTCGACCCCCGCGGGCACCGCGTCGTAGTCGATCCCGTCGACGCGCTTCGCGAGCGCGGCGGCCGACCGGACGGGCCCGGTCACCGTGCCGGCGACCCCGCGCTCGGCGGCCACCCGCTCACGCACCGCGGGAGCGACCTCGGTGCCGAACGTCTCGATGACGGACGGGTCGTCGGTGCCGAGGATGAACGTCCCGACCCCGTCGTCGACCGCGAGCGCGACCAGCGCGTCGACCCACGCGGACGTCGACCCGGTGAGCGACCCGGAGCCGGGGGACAGGTTGAGCAGCCGTCGGATCTCCCGCGGGTCGCGCCCGGCCGCCGTGGCGGCGGCGTCGATCGACGCGTTCCCCCGCGCCAGGTCGCCGGGCTCCATGTACCCCTCGGACGGCAGCCACCCGTCGGCCTTCTCGGCGACGAGCCGCAGCATGCGCGGCTTGTACGCGCCGAGCCAGATCCCGGCGTCGTGCACGGGCGCCGGCCCGCGCTTGGCGCCGTCGACGGAGTGGTACGTCCCGCCGGCGCGCAGGGGGGACCGCGACGACGTGTCCCACAGTCCGCGGATCACGTCGATCGCCTCGGACAGCGCGTCGACGCCCTGGCCCGGCGTGAGGCGCGGCACGCCCATCCCGACCATCGCGTCCCAGAACGCCCCGGCGCCGAGCCCGAGCTCGGCGCGACCGCCGGACAGCAGGTCGAGCGACGCGACGGCACGCGCGAGCACGGCGGGCTGCCGCAGCGGCAGGTTGAGCACGTTGCCCGCGAGGTGCACGCGCATGGTCCGGGCGGCGACGTAGGAGAGCAGCGTCCAGGTGTCGAGGAAGCGCGGCTGGTACGGGTGGTCCTGGAACGTCACGAGGTCGAGCCCGACCTCCTCGGTGAGCACGGCGAGCGAGACCGGGACCTGGGGGTCGGCGTTCGTCGGGGTGATGAAGGTGCCGAAGGTGAGCTCGTGGCCGTAGTCGGGCATGGGTCCTCGTCGTCGTCGGTCATGCGACGCCGGGACGCCGGGCCGCACCTGCCGCAACGAGCGAACCACCCCGGACCTTCCCGGGTCCTCTTGTGGCGCAGCGTGGTTCTGTGGTTCATTAGTCGAGTAATGAACCAAGGAACTTCACGACGACAGGAGCAGCCGCATGTTCGACGGCCGTGAACCCCTGTACGTCCAGATCGCCGACCAGATCCGTCAGGACGTCCTCAGCGGCGCCCTCGAGGCCGAGGAGCAGGTCATGTCCACGACGCAGTACGCGACGACCTTCCGCATCAACCCGGCCACCGCCGCCAAGGCGTTCGCCGAGCTGGTCGACGAGGGCGTCCTCTACAAGCGCCGCGGGGTCGGCATGTTCGTCGCCCCCGGTGCCCGCGAGAAGCTGCGCGCCGAGCGCCGCGACACGTTCTTCGCCGACGTCGTCGACCCGGTGCTCGAGCAGGCCCGCCTGCTGGGCATCGACGTGGACGAGGTCGTCGCCCGCCTCCGCGAGCGCGCGGCCACCGCCGCGCAGCCCACCACCGACACCCCCCAGGCAGGTGCCCGATGACCGGCTTCGGCGTCGAGGTCCGCGACCTCACCGCCCGCTACGGCACGACGACCGCGCTCGACGCGGTGTCCTTCGACCTCCGCCCCGGCGCGATCACCGGGCTGCTCGGGCGCAACGGCTCCGGCAAGACGACGTTCCTGTCGGTGCTCGCCGCGTTCCGTCGCCGCAACGGCGGGACGATCCTGGTCGACGGCGAGGACCCGTGGGAGAACCCGCGGATCATGGGCGGCACGTGCCTGATCCGCGAGAGCGGCGACGTCGTCCTCGACGAGGCCATCAAGGAGAACCTCGCGTTCCTCGCGGACCGCCGCCCGCACTTCGACCGGGAGGCGGCGGAGGCGCTGCTCGACCGCTTCGAGCTCGACCCCGAGAAGCGTCCCGACCGCATGAGCCGCGGCCAGCGCTCGGCGTTCGGCGTCGTCGTCGGCATCGCGACGCGCGCACCGCTCACGCTGCTCGACGAGGTGCACCTCGGCATGGACGCCCCGGCGCGGTACGCGTTCTACGACGCGCTGCTCGCCGACTGGATCGAGCACCCACGCACGATCGTCCTGTCGAGCCACCTGATCGGCGAGGTCGAGCGGCTGCTCGAGGACGTCGTCGTCATCGACAAGGGTCGGGTCATCGCCGCCGACGACGCGACGACCCTGCGCGAGCAGGGGCTCACCGTCACCGGTCCCGCCGACGCCGTCGACGCGTTCGTCGTCGGCCGCCGCGTCGTCGCGCGCCAGACCCTGGGCCGCACCGCGCAGGCCACGGTCATCGGCACGCAGCCCGACGACGACGTCCGCGCCCGTGCGGCCGGCCTCGAGCTCGGCGTCGTCGGGCTGCAGGACCTGTTCGTCCACCTGACCGACCGCGGCGCCGGCGAGACCGCCGACGTCCTCACCGCCCAGGAGTCCCGATGACCGCCGCCACGCCCGCCCTCCCGGCGAAGGCCCGGGCCGGCCACGTCGAGAACCAGACGTGGCTCACCGCCCGCTGGCTGCTGCGCACGCAGGTCTACCTCGCCGCGTGGTTCTGGGGCATCGCCGTCGTGGTCGTCGCGGCCGTGATCGTGATCGTCACCAACGTCGGCGACCTGCACAACAGCATCGTCGCGTTCACGCGGCAGGGCGCCATCTGGTTCCCGTTCTCGGTGTTCATCATCGTCACCACGACGTACTTCCCGATCCACGTCGCGACGGGGCTGACCCGCCGCAGCCTGGTCCGCGGGTCGCTCGTCGCGGCGGCCGCCACGGCCGTGCTCTACGGGGGCGTCTTCTCGCTGCTGCTCCTGGTGGAGCGCGCGGTCTTCGACGCCGCCGGGTGGCAGTGGCAGTTCTTCGACGACCTCTCGGCGGGCGCCGGGCCGGAGACGTTCATCCCCGCCTCGCTGCTCACCTACTTCGTGACGTACGTGTCGGGGCTGCTCGTCGGCATCGTCTACCTGCGCACCGGCGGCTGGTGGGGGACGCTCCTGCTGCCGTTCACGGCCGGCCCGATCCTGCTCGTGTCCGCGTTCTTCGCCGCCGACGCCGGGCCCATCCCCACCGAGACCTGGTTCGGCGGGAACGGCGTGACGACGCCCGTGGCCGTCGCCGCGAGCCTCGTGCTCGTCGCCGTCATGGCGTTCGTCGTCGACCGGCTCGTCCGGACCGCCGACGTGCCCGTCCGCACCAGCTGACCTGACCCGCACCAGCTGACCTGACCCGCACCGGCGCACCGACCGCCGGGCATCCGCACCACCCGCACCTTCTCCGCGCACCACGGGACGGCCCGCACGCCGCTCCCGCGGCACCGCACACCCTCGCACCGGCCCGACGGCCGCTCGAGGCCCACCCGTCGAGCACCGACCCAGGAGGAGCACCATGCCCACCCCCGTGATCGAGGTCGAGCACCTGCGCAAGACCTACGGCCGCAACGTCGCCGTCGACGACGTCTCCCTGCACGTCCAGCCCGGCGAGATCTTCGGGATCCTCGGCCGCAACGGCGCCGGCAAGACGACGACCGTCGAGATCGTCGGCGGCCTGCGCCACGCCGACGCGGGCGCCGTCCGCGTCCTGGGCCTCGACCCGCGCCGCGACGCCCGCCGCCTGCACGAGCGCGTCGGCCTCCAGCTCCAGGAGAGCGAGCTGCCGCCCCGCATCACCGTCCGCGAAGCGCTCGACCTGTACGCGTCGTTCTACGAGGACCCGGCCGACCCGGCCTCGCTCATCACCGACCTGGGCCTGACCGAGAAGGCGGGCACGCGGTTCCAGAACCTGTCGGGCGGTCAGAAGCAGCGCCTGTCCGTCGCGCTCGCGCTGGTCGGCAACCCGGAGATCGCGATCCTGGACGAGCTCACGACGGGCCTCGACCCGCACGCCCGTCGCGAGACGTGGGGCGTCGTCGACGCGATCCGGCAGCGCGGCGTGACGATCGTGCTGGTCACGCACCTCATGGAGGAGGCCGAGCGGCTCTGCGACCGGATCGCGCTCATCGACGCGGGCCGGGTCGTCGCGACGGGCACGCCCGCCGCTCTCGCCGCGCGCGCCACGGCCGAGCAGGTGCTGCGGTTCCGCCCGTCGGCGCCGATGCCCGCCGGGCTGCTCGACCGCACGCCGACCGTCACGCACGTCGCGACGACGACCGGCGCGACCACCGACGCGACCGCCGCCGACGCGACCGCCGCCGACGCGACCGCCACCGCGACCGCCCCCGCCGACGGCACCGTCGAGGTGCGCGGCACCGACAACGTCGTGCAGGACGTGCTCGTCGCGCTCCACCAGCACGGCATCCGCCCGGTCGGCCTGCACCTGGAGCAGGGCTCGCTCGAGGACGCGTTCGTCGCCCTCACCGGTCGCGCGTCGCAGGACGCCGGCCCGTCCGCCACCACCGCGACGGCCGCGCGCCGCGCGAAGAACCGGGAGAACTGAGGCCATGTCCACGACGACCACCGCCCCCGCCCGCGCGGTCGCCCCGCGCCGCCCGTCGGCCGCGCGCGCCCTGCGCCGCCTCACCCTCACGGAGGGGCGCCTGTTCCTGCGGGACCCCTCGAACGCGTTCTTCGCGATCGTCTTCCCCGGGCTCCTGCTCACGGTCCTCGGCCTGGTGATGCCGTGGGCGGACCAGCCGTTCGACGTCGACGACCCGATCCTGTCGCAGTTCACCGCGATCACCGGCTACACGCCGACGGTGCTCGCGCTCGCGGTCGGCACGGTCGCCTTCACGACGTTCCCGACGACGATCGCGACGTACCGTCAGCGCGGCGTCCTGCGCCGGCTGTCGACCACACCGGTCCCGCCGACACGCGTCCTGGTCGCGCAGGTCGCGGTGAACCTCGCGGCCCTGCTCGTGGCGGCGGTGCTCGCGTTCGTGCTCGGCGTGGCCGTGGTGGGCGTGGAGGCGCCCACGCAGCCGCTGCTGGTCGTCGGTGCGTTCGTGCTGTCGGTGCTCGCGGCGTTCGCGGTGGGCTCGCTCATCGCGGCGGTCGCCCCGACCGGCCCGGCGGCGAACGGCATCGGCGCGACCGTCTACTTCATGTCCCTGTTCTTCGCGGGCGTGTGGTTGCCGCTGCCGCTCATGCCCGACGTCGTGCAGACCATCGCGCAGTTCACGCCGCTGGGCGCGGCGGCGCAGGCGATGTCGGCCGCGTGGTTCGGGCAGCCGTTCCCGGGCGTCGAGCTGCTCGCGCTCGCCGGGTGGGCGCTGGTCGGGATCCCGCTCGCGGCGCGGCTGTTCCGCTGGTCGTGACCGTGTGACTGCTCCCGGAGGGGGAGCGCGACGGCCCCCCGGGG
>NZ_BHYL01000052.1 GCF_003851725.1 Cellulomonas algicola
ACCAGCGGGTCGTGCAGGCCTGCCTCAACGTCTCGCGCTGCACCGGCATCACCGTCTGGGGCGTGCGCGACACCGACTCCTGGCGCTCGGGCGGCACACCGCTGCTGTTCGACGGGTCGGGCAACAAGAAGGCCGCCTACACGTCCGTGCTGGACACGCTGAACCGGGCGACGCCCAGCCCGACGCCGACGACGCCGGACCCCACGCCGACGACGCCTGACCCGACGCCCACCACGCCGGACCCGACGCCGACCACGCCGCAGCCGACCGGGGCGTGCACCGTCACGTACGCCGCGCCGTCGCAGTGGCAGACCGGCTTCACCGCGAACGTGCGGATCACCAACAACGGCGCGGCCGTCAACGGGTGGACGCTCACCTGGGCGTTCCCGGGCAACCAGACGATCAGCCAGGCGTGGAGCACCGCCACCACGCAGAACGGTGCGCAGGTGACCGCGCGCAACGTCGACTACAACCGCACGATCGCGACCGGAGGCACCGTCGAGTTCGGGTTCAACGGCGCCTACAGCGGCAGCAACCCGGCGCCCACGAGCTTCTCGCTCAACGGCACGCCCTGCACCACGCGCTGACACCGCGAGGCCGGTGCGGCGGGCGTGCGCAGCGTCGCCGCAGCGGCTGACGGACCCGCGCGCACGCCGACGGCCCGGACGAGAGGTCCGGGCCGTCGGCGTTCCCGCGTCCCGTCGGCGGACAGCGTGCTCGTCGTCCCGCGCGCCTCCCCGCGGTCCGTGCCCTCGCGTGGTCATGATCGGCCCACCACGCGACGTGAGGGGGCCTCCATGTTGCCGAGCCAGATCCGCACCGCCACCGTGCGCCTCGGTCCGTTCCTCGACGACCTGGGGTCGCCGTGGACAGGCCGCGTCACGGTGCGGTCGTCGGCCGCACGCGTCTGGGACGCGAGCGGGGCGACGGTCCACCCGCGACCCGCGGTGGTCGCGCTCGACGAGCACGGCGGTGCGACGCTGCGCCTGCCGACGACCGACCAGCCCGGGTTCAGCGACGGCGCCGGGCGGCCCGTGACCAGCTGGTCGTACACGGTGACGCTCGAGCTCGACGGCGAGCCGCCCGTCCGGCACACGTTCCCCCTCCCCGGTGACGAGGGCGACGACGTGCGCGTGATCATCCCGGTCACGACGGCGGAGGAGGCGACGGCCGCGGCGCCGCGGGACGAGACGGCGGCCGCCACGACGGCGGCGGCACCGGGCGCCCTGCCGGTCCCGGGCGACCCGGTGGTCGCGGCAGGGGCCGGGCGGGGGCTGACGCGGCGTGCCGCGTTCCGGGCCGGTGCGATGGTGCTCGGCACGGCTGCGGCGGTCGTCGCGGGGCAGCAGGGCGCGGCGGCGGCACCGGCGCGCGGGAGCCGGGTCGGGTCGGTGCTGCTGCCGGCGGCGCAGACGATCGACGACGACCTGGTCGTGGGGAGCGCCGCGCACCCGCACAGCCTGTTCATCCGGTCGTCCGCGGCGGGCGGAACCGAGGGCGGGCCCGGGATCTTCGACTCGACCGGGCGGCTGGTGCTCGAGACGTACCAGCCGCACTTCCAGCACTTCGGCGAGTCGATCCGCGTCGAGCTCAAGGACCCGCGCGCCAAGGGCATGCTCACGTACCGGGCGGCGTGGCCCACGCCGCACTACCCGGACGGCGACTTCACGTGGGTCGCGGGGCACCCGAACGGACCGCAGTCCGTCGCGTGGCTCGGCGCGCACTTCCTCAACAACGACGACCCGTCGAGCCTCGCGAAGAACCTGCAGCACGGGCACATCGGCTTCGAGGTCCCGGACTCGCTGGGCCAGCTGCAGACGAGGCTCGAGATCAAGTTCATCGACCCGGTGACGGGCAAGATCGGCACGGACAAGACCGCGATCCGCACCAACATGGCGGACTTCGAGGTCGGCACGAGCCAGCGCGGCGAGCAGCTGCGCGTCGTGGGCGGCGAGGAGAACCACCGGGACGTCGTGTGGGCCACGCGGGTGGGGACGGTCCGCGAGCCGCGGTGGGTCGCGCGCACCGTTGCGGGACGGTCGAACTTCGAGCTGCTGCGCTACCAGAACGGCAACGTCCTCGTGGACACCCCGTTCGGCGTCGACCGTGCCACCGGTCTCGTCACGGTCGGCGGACAGCGGGGCACGTCGGCCGGGTTGCGCGTGGTGCGGAACGGCGGCATCGCGCTGACCGTGACACCGCTCGAGGCCGGCGGGCACGGGGCCCTCGTCACGGGCGTCGACGCGACGACGCGCGCCTACCAGTCGGACGTCACGGGCGACGCGCAGCGGCGGTTCGTCACGCTCGTCGACGGCACCCAGCAGTGGGGGACCGGTGCAGCGGCGCGCGACACGCAGCTCTACCGGCGGGCGGTCAACCAGCTCGGCACCGACGGCGGGCTGTTCCTGCGCAGCAGCGCCACGCCGGCGACGGCGTCGACCGGCGGGGTCCTGTTCGTCGCCGACGGCGCGCTCAAGTTCCGCGGGTCGACGGGCACGGTGACGACGCTCGCGCCCGCCTGACAGCGGTTCCCCGCCCGGCGACGTGCGACCCCGCCTGACGGGGGTCGCCCCGGCGTGACGCGGGCGGCTCCGACGTGACGAGGGCGAGCCCGGCATGACGCCGCCCGACGTCGTGCCGGGGTGCGCGCCGGCGGCTGGGCGAGACCACCCGCGACGGGTGGGGCGGTGCGTCCGGCAGCCCGTCGACGATGGGCGGGGGCCGCGGGGGTGGCCCGGGCGGTCGGCGGTCGTGGGAGCGCCGACCCTGTCGGGGGAGGAGCACGTCGTGGGGACGCGAACATGGGTGCGGGGCGGGACGGTCGCGCTGCTGGTGGCGCTGGTCGCGGGGTGCGCGCAGGACGAGGACGAGCCGTCGGACCTCGACCGCGCGCGCGCCGACGTCACGGCGAAGGAACGCGCGCTGACGGAGGCGCAGGAGGCGTCGGCCGCGGCGACCGAGGCGTTCTGCGCGAGCGCGACGGGCTACATCCACGCGCTCGACCGCTACGGCGACCTGCTCGTCTCGACCGCACCGACGGTCGGCGACGTCGTCACCGCGGGCGACGACCTGCGCGCGCCGCGGGCGCAGGTCGTCGACGACGCGCAGGAGGCGCAGACCACGCACGAGGCGGTGACGGACGCGGAGAACGACCTGGCCCAGGCCCGGGCGGCGCTCGCGGAGCTCGAGGCGTCGGAGGCGGCGTCCGGGGCGCCGGTCGAACCCGTCGAGCCGACGACGGCCACGGCGACCTCGCTCGCGCCCGCGGAGCTCGTCGAGCGCGTGCGGCAGGCGGACGCCGAGCTCACCGCGGTGAAGGAGGGCATCGGCGACGACACGCCGCTCGCGCAGGCGTCGGAGCAGTTCGACGCGGCCGCGGTGGCGCTCGAGGCCGCGTGGCTGCGGCTCTTCGTGACCACCGGCTGCCTCGCGGACGACCAGCAGGCCGCGGCGCACGAGGCGTTCGTCGCGTACACGACGACGCTCCAGCAGTCGCTGACCGACGCCGGGTACGACACCGGGCCGGTCGACGGGGTCTACGGCCCGCAGACGGTCGCGGCGGTCGAGGCGCTGCAGGCCGCGCACGGGCTGCCGGTGACGGGCACGGTCGACAAGGCGACGGACGCGGCGCTGCGCGCGGACCTCGAGGCCAAGGGGGGTGCGGCGGCGACCGCGGCGGTCGCGACGACGGCGGCGCTGCAGCAGACGCTGCACCTGCTCGGCTACTGGGACGGACCGGTCGACGGCACGTGGACGGACGCGCTCACGCAGGCGGTCGTCGCGCTGCAGACCGACCTCGGGGTCCCGGCGACGGGCGTGATGGACGCCGCGACGATCGCGGCGGCGCAGGCGGCGGTCGCCGCGGCGCTCGCGGCCGGTGCCCCCGCGCAGGACGCCGCGCCGGACGACGGCCCGGGCGACGACGCGTCGCAGGACGCGGCACCGGACGAGGAGTCGGAGACCGACGAGGGCTGACGGTGGTCAGGGGCCAGCACGCGGGTCATGGACGTCGGCCAGGCGACGCGACGGTCGGCTCGGCGACGCGATCGTCGGCCGGCGAGACGGCCGGCCCGCAGGCGCGACCGTCGGCGACCCGCCCACGTCGGCGGCCCGCTGGTCGCGGCGTCAGGTCGGGTCGACGGTGACGACGACCTTGCCGACGGAGCGGCCCGATCCATGGCGGCGCAGCGCCTCGGCGGTCTGCTCGAGCGGGAAGGTCCGGTCCACGACCGTCCGCACGGCGCCGGCCTGCAGCAGGTCCACGAGCGGTCCGACGTGCCGGACGCCGAGCGGCACGGCGAGCACGCGCAGCCGCTTCCGCCCCGCCAGGCCGACGAGCGGCCCGAGCACCAGGACCTGGAGCAGCGACCGGACGGCGCCGCCGACGACGAGGTAGGTGCCACCGGGAGCGACGCCGCGCGCGATCGCACCGACCGACCGGTAGCAGGCCAGGTCGAGCACGAGGTCGTACGGGCCGGTGCGGGTCCAGTCGTCGACGCGGTGGTCGAGGACGCGCACGGCACCGAGGGACCGGAGGTGGTCGGCCTTGTGCGCGGTGTCGACGGCCGTGACCGCGGCGCCCGCGAGGACGGCGAGCTGCACCGCGTACGTGCCCGCGCCGCCGCCCGCGCCGTTGACCAGCACGCGCTGCCCGGGACGCACGCGGCCGCGGTCGACGACGCCGCGCAGCGCGATGACCCCGGCCTGCGGCACGGCCGACGCCTCGACGAACGACATCCCGTCAGGCAGGGGGGCGAAGGACCGGGCGGGTGCGCACACGTGCTCGGCGAAGCAGCCGAGGCGGTCGAGGAGGTCGGCGTACACGTCGTCGCCAGGTGCGAACGTCGTGACGTCGGCGCCGACCGCGACGACGGTCCCGGCGACGTCCGAACCGAGCACCCGCCGACGCGGCCGGCGCAGCCCGCCGAGCCGCGCGTAGGCGGGTCGCCCGGTGAGCCCCTCCCAGTCGGAGCCGTTGACCGAGACGGCCCGGACGGCGACCAGCACCTCGTCGGGGCCCGGCTCGGGCCGGTCGACGTCGACGACGCGCAGCACGTCGGGCGAGCCGTACTCCGTGTACTCCACGGCCTTCATCGGGTCCTCCGGGCCGGTGCGGCGGGCAGGCGCTGCCACCGTAGCGGCTGCGTCGCGACGGCCGGGCGGCGTGCAGACGCGGGCGACGCGTCGACGAGCACCCGCTCGGGACCGAGCGGCTCTACGGCGACGGCCTCCCGGCGGCGCCGGGCGACGCGAAGACGTACGGCCGCGACCTGGTGACGGGCGCGCCGTGCGAGGCCGACGAGTACGCGGTGCTCGACCCCGAGGGGCGGGCGCTGCTGCGCGCGGTCCCGTACGTGCCGCCGCACGCGCTGCCGTCCGAGGACCTGCCGCTGCAGCTCGTCCCGGGCCGGACGATCTACCACGTCCACACCCGGACCACGACGCCGGGGCGTGCCCGCGCGCCCGAGCTCGCACTGCTGCCGGACCTCCGGACCGTCGACGTCCTCGCGCACGGCCTCGCGCACGGCATCGCCTCCGACTGGGGGCTCATCGGTCAGGCGGCGCAGGGGTGTGCGCGCACGCGACCTCGTCGACCTCGCGCAGCGCTGCCGGTCGGAGGCGATCCGGCAGGCGCGTTGGGCGGACGCGATGCTCAAGGAGTCGGCGACTCAGATCCTCGTGTCCTGACGGCCCGGGACGGAGGTCCGGTCCGCAGCGGTGGCGGCGGTGGCAGCGTCGGACCATGGGACGTGCAGCGCGCCGGTGGGTCGTGGGCCTCTCCGCGTTCACCCTCGTCGGGGTCGTCGCGGGGGTGCAGGGCTTCCTGTCGGGTGCGTTCGCGCCGCTCGTCGACGACCTCGAGCAGGTGCTGCCCCTCACCGGGCCGGTCGTGCCGGCCGTCGCGCTGGCGGTCCTCGTCGGTGTCCCGCAGACGGTCGTGCTCGTGACCGCGCTGCGACGGACGGCGGACGCGCCCGTCGTCGCGGCGGTGGGCGGCGCGGCGCTGACCGGGTGGGTCGCGGTGCAGCTGCCGCTCGTCGGCTGGACGTCGCCCGTGCAGTGGGCGTTCGCCGCCGTCGGCGTGGTCGAGTGCGTCGCCGGGCTGCGGATGCGCGCGGCGCGGGCGGGGACGGCCGCGGGACCAGCGGGGACGACGACGGGGACGGCCCGTGCGGACCGTCCCCGTCGGGGCTGACCGGCCGAGCCGGTGCAGCGGTCTACTTGAAGGCGTCCTTGACGTCGTCGACGGCGTCCTTCGCCTTGTCACCGGCCTGCTTGACGTTGGCGGACGCCTGGTCCGCCTGGCCCTCGGCCTCGAGGCGCTCGTTGCCGCTCGCGCGGCCGGCGCCCTCCTTGACCTTGCCCTTCGCCTCTTCGGCGGCGTGCTCGATCTTGTCGTCCAGACCCATGGGTCTCTCCTCTCGTGAGGGCTGTCGTGTGCGGGGGAGTCAGACGGCGCGACGCCCTCTGCCGACGAGCCAGCCGATGAGGCTGACGACGAGCAGGATGATGCCGATCCACAGCAGGACCTTCGCGGCCTCGACGGCGACGCCGAGGACGATCATCACCACGCCGGCGATGATGAGGATGAGCCACAGAGCCATCTGACTGCCTCTCTCGACCCGGTGGCCGGGGTTGGCCGCCGGACGTCCACGACCGCGGTTCTCCAGTCGCAACTCCTTCATGGTCGTGCGACCAGGGGCGCGCCGCACGTCGGGCGGGCCTGTGCGAACGGTGGTACGCGGGGTGAGAAGGCTTGCGTCAGACGCCCGCCTGCGCGGTGGGCGGGTCGACGAGGTAGGTGCCGTGCCCCTCGACCACGAGCCCGTCGACGAAGCGCAGGACCTCGTCGACCACGCCGCCCGACTGGTTGCGGTAGCCGAGGACGAGCACGTCGACGCCGGCGTGCACGCGTTCGACGGAGAACCGCAGGTCAGGGACCCGTCGGAGGCCTTCCGTCCAGTAGGCCCGCAGGGCGTCCTTGCCGCGCACGACCCCCTGCGTCGCGGGCAGGAGCCGGGCGGCGAAGGGCGAGGTGAACACGACGTCGTCCGCGAAGTGGTCCAGGACGGTCTCGACGTCGTGCGCGTTCCAGGCGGCCACCCAGGCGGCGGCGAAGGCGTGCGGCTCGGGTGTGGACATGCCGGGCAGTGTGGCACCGCGACGTGCGCATGGTGGACATCGATGTCCAGCATGCGAGAACGACCGGCGGCGATACTTGACCTATCCAGTCGGGATTTCTAGTGTGCTCGTCACCGGGGTCACCAGACCTCGGGGTCATGAGCTCCAGCACCAAGCCCCGGCTCGCTGGACGGCAACCCTCCCGCGCGGCGGGGTGCCCCGGGTGACGACCAGGCCGTGAGCGCACCGCCCACGGCAACGGCGCGGACGCAGGCCCACGGCCTGCCGTGAGGAGAGAGCGATGAGCGGGCGAGCCCCTGGACGCGCAGCCGTCCTGACGTGTCGCTGTCGCCCCCTGCGCTCCTGTCGCACGCGCTGACACCCGCGCTCGCCGCACCGTCGGTCGGAGCACGTCGCTCCCCGACCCCGCCGCCCGCTGACGCGGGCGTCTCGTCCCACCCCACCGCCACGTCCCGGCACGGACGCGCCCTCGGCGCGCCCGCAACCGCCGTGCACCCCAGAGACGGACCCGCACCATGACCGTGACCCCCAGCACCCACCTCGGCCTCGACCTCTCCGACGCCGGCGCGCACCCCGAGGCGTGGCGCGCGACCGGCTCCGAGCCGCACCGCCTGTTCGACCCCGAGCGCCTCGGCCAGCTCGTCGCGACCGCGCAGCGCGCCACGCTCGACTACGTCCTGTTCGACGACGCGTTCGCGCTGCACACCAGCCGCAACACGACGCTGCGCGGCCGGCTCGACGCCGCGCTCGTCTCCGCCCGGCTCGCCCCGCGCAGCTCCGGGATCGGGCTCGTCGCGACCGTCGACACCACGCACACCGAGCCGTTCCACGTCGCCAAGGCGATCCAGACGATCGACCACGTGAGCCGCGGTCGCGCCGCCTGGCAGGTCGGCTGGTCCACGACCGACGAGGTCGCCGCCGCGTTCGGCCGCAAGCCCGCGCAGGACGAGGCCGACGCGGTCGCCGAGGCCGACGAGGCCGTCGACGTCGTGCGCAAGCTCTGGGACAGCTGGGAGGACGACGCCGAGATCCGCGACGTCCCGACCGGCCGGTTCGTCGACCGCGAGAAGATCCACCGCATCGACCACGACGGCGTGCGGTTCGCCGTGCGCGGCTCGTCGATCACGCCGCGCTCGCCGCAGGGCCAGCCGCCCGTCGTCGTGCGCGTCGGGTCGCCGTCGTCGCTCGCACTCGCGGCGCACCGCGCCGACGTCGTCCGCATCCGCCCCGCCGACCGCGGTGACGCCGCCCTCCAGCGGGCCGAGGTCCGGGCCGCTGCGGCCGCCGTCGGGCGCGACCCCGACGAGCTCCGCGTGGTGGCCGACCTGTTCGTGGTCCTCGGCGGGACCGAGCACGCCGCACGCGAGCGGCTCGCGCTGCTCGACGCGCTCGCCGCCCCGGGTCGCCGCACCCACGAGGGCGCTGCGCACGTCGGCACGGCCGCGGACCTCGCGGCCACGATCGAGGACTGGACGACGACCGGCGCGGTCGACGGGTTCACGCTGCGGCCCGCCGCGCTGCACACCGACGTCGACGGGATCGCCGACGAGGTCGTCCCGCTGCTGCGCGCCGCGGGCGTGTTCCGCGCGACCTACCCGGGCACGACGTTCCGCGACACGCTCGGCCTGGCGCGCCCGGTCAGCCGCTACGCGACCGCGATCGCCTGAGCCGCCGACCATGACGAACCGCCCCCGCAAGCAGATCCACCTCGGCGCGCACTTCCCGGGTGTCAACAGCACCACGGTGTGGACCGAGCCCGACTCCGGCAGCCAGATCGACTTCGCGTCGTTCGAGCACCTCGCCCGCAAGGCCGAGGACGCCCGCCTCGACTTCTTCTTCCTCGCCGAGGGCCTGCGCCTGCGCGAGCACAAGGGGGAGATCTTCGACCTCGACGTCGTCGGGCGCCCTGACACGCTGCCCGTGCTCGCCGCGCTCGCGGCCGTCACCGACCGGCTCGGCCTGGTCGGCACCATCAACACGACGTTCAACGAGCCGTGGGAGATCGCCCGGCAGTTCGCGACGCTCGACGTCCTGTCCGGCGGCCGTGCCGCATGGAACCTCGTGACGTCGTCGGACGCGTTCACCGGCGCGAACTTCCGCCGCGGCGGGTTCCTGCCCTACGCCGAGCGGTACGAGCGGGCCGCCGAGCTCGTCGCGGTCGCCCGCGCGCTGTGGGACTCGTGGGACGACGACGCCGTGCTCGGCGACCGGGCCGCCGGCGCGTTCCTGCGCGACGGCGCCGTCCGGGACGTCGAGCACGCAGGGCCGCACTTCCGGGTGCGCGGCACGTTCCCGACGCCGCGCGGGCCCCAGGGGCACCCGGTCCTGTTCCAGGCCGGCGACTCGGCCGACGGACGCGACTTCGCGGCGGCCACCGCCGACGTCGTCTTCTCGATGCACTCGACGTTCGAGGACGGCCAGGCGTTCTACCGCGACGTCAAGGGCCGCCTCGCCGCGCTCGGGCGCACCGAGGAGTCGCTGAAGATCCTGCCCGCGACGACCGTCGTGCTCGGCGACACCCTCGCGGACGCACAGGAGCGGGCGCGCGTCATCCGGCGCCAGCAGGTCTCCGGACCGGGCGCGATCGCGTTCCTCGAGCAGGTGTGGGGCGTCGACCTCACGTCCTACGACCCCGAGGGGCCGCTGCCGGACGTCGAGCCCGACGTCGACAACGCCGACATCACGCGCGGCCGGGTCCGGCACGTCAAGGACCCGCGTCCGGTCGTCGCGCAGTGGCGTGCCCGTGCCGAGGCCGAGGGGCTGTCGATCCGCGACCTCGTCATCGCGGTCACGACGCGCGGCGGGTTCGTCGGGACGCCCACGCAGGTCGCCGACGACATCGACCGGGCCGTCCAGGAGGACGCGAGCGACGGCTTCATCCTCGTCCCGCACCTGACACCCCACGGCCTCGACGACGTGCTCGACCGCGTCGTGCCGCTGCTGCAGGAGCGCGGCTCGTTCCGCACCGAGTACAGCGGCCCGACGCTGCGCGACCACCTCGGTCTCGACCGGCCCGCCCCCGGCCGCACCCGCACCGCCCACCTCGACCAGCAGCCCGTCGGCTGAAGGAGCCCCCGCCATGACCGACACCGCGATCCGCCCGGCCGACGCCGGGACCACCGTCCGCACCACTGCGCGCGAGGAGTGGGCCGCCTGGCACGCCGAGCGCGAGCGGGTGCTCGTGACCCCGCACGGCTGGCTCACGCCCGTCGCGCTCCTGTGGCTCCGCGCGCAGCGGCGCACGCTGCCGGGCGTCCCCGGGCTGTGGTGGGCCGACGACGCGGGTGCGCACGTGCTCGCGGTCGACGACGACGGGCTCGTCGACCCGGCCGACGCGGGCACCACGCTGCGCGGCGAGCGCGCGTGGGAGGTCGTCGAGGACGGCTCGGCCGTCGTCGCGCGCTTCCTGCCCGCCGGCCGCGACCCCCTCGCAGCGCCCGACGACGTCGAGGTCGTCGTCGAGCTGATCAGGCGCACCGGCCGGTACGCGCTGCGGCTCCGCGACCCGCAGGCCGCGACCCGGGCCCGGTTCACGGGCGTCCCGACCCATCCCTACGACGAGTCGTGGGTGCTCGACGCGCCCGTGCGCTGGTACGACGCGCCGCAGCGCGTGGTCGTCGGCGCCGCGCAGCCCGGCCTCGTGCACGACGCGACGCTGGTCGGCGAGGTCGACGTCGAGCGCGGCGGCGTGACCCGGACGCTGCGGCTCGTCGGCGCACCCGGCAAGGAGGGCGTCGCGCTGCTCTTCTCGGACGAGGCCGACGACGTCGCGGGCTGGCGCGTGCTGCACGCGGCCCGCCCCGCCGCCGGCGCGCCGACGATCCGGCTCGACCTGAACCGCACCCTCAACCTGCCGTACGCGTTCACGGACTTCGGCACGTGCCCCTCGCCCGTGCTCGGCAACCACCTGCCCTTCGCCGTCGAGGCGGGGGAGCGCGCACCCAGGAGGACCTCGTGAGCACCATCGACCTGCGTCACGACGACGTGCAGCGACGCGTCGCCGACGCCGTCCCGGTCCCCGTCCCCATGCCGGACGGCGCGCGCGTGCCCGCCGGGACGACCGCGCGCGACGAGCTCGAGCGCCTGCGGGTCCGGCCCGCGCGGCACCCCGGCCGGTGGGTCGCGACCGCCGCCGTCGCCGTCCTTCTCGCCATGGTCGTCAGCTCGCTGCTGTCGAACGACAAGTGGGGCTGGGACGTCGTCGGGCAGTACCTGACCTGGCCGTCCGTGCTCGAGGGGCTGTGGGGCACGGTCCGGCTGACCGCCGTCGCGGCAGTCGTCGGGTTCGGCCTCGGCACCGTCCTCGCGCTCATGCGGCTCTCGCGCTCGCCGCTGCTGCAGTCGGTCGCGTGGGCCTACGTCTGGGTGTTCCGGTCGGTGCCGCTGATCCTCCAGCTGCTGCTCTGGTACAACCTCGCGTACCTCTACCCGACGCTGTCGCTCGGCATCCCGTTCGGGCCGTCGTTCACCGAGTTCGGGACGCTCGACGTCGTCGACAAGTTCGGCGCCGCGATCCTCGGTCTCGGGCTGTCGCAGGCCGCGTACTCCTCGGAGATCGTGCGGGCCGGCATCCTCGGCGTCGACCAGGGCCAGCACGAGGCCGCGGCCGCGCTCGGCATCCCGCGCGCCCGGCAGCAGTGGCGGATCGTCCTGCCGCAGGCCATGCGCACGATCGTGCCGACGTCGGTCAACGAGATCATCGGCCTGGTCAAGGGCACGTCGGTCGTCTACGTCCTGGCGTACGGCGAGCTCTTCTACACCGTCGGCGTCATCTACGGGCGCAACCTGCAGGTGGTCCCGCTGCTGCTCGTCGCGGGCATCTGGTACCTCGTCCTCACGACGGCCCTCACGATCGCCCAGTTCTACCTGGAGCGGTACTACGCCCGCGGGGCGCTCCGGACCCTGCCGCCGACGCCCCTGCAGAAGGCGCGGCGTGCCGTGCGGACGTCGTGGGCCCGGATCGTCACCCGAGGAGGTGCGGCATGACCGCCACGACCACCACCACGCGGACCGGCACGACGCAGCCGACCGGCGGGCTGCTGGAGGTGCACGGCGTGCACAAGTCCTACGGGACGCTCGAGGTGCTGCAGGGCGTCGACCTCGTGGTCCGGCCCGGCGAGGTGACCGTCGTCATCGGCCCGTCCGGCTCCGGCAAGTCGACGCTGCTGCGGGTGATCAACCACCTCGAGAAGGTCGACCGCGGGTTCGTCGCGCTCGACGGCGACCTCATCGGGTACGCCCGCCGCGGGGACTCGCTGCGCGAGCTCAAGGAGAAGGACATCCTGCGGCAGCGCACGCAGATCGGCTTCGTCTTCCAGTCCTTCAACCTGTTCCCGCACCTCACGGCGCTGGAGAACGTCACGGAGGCGCCGGTCTCGGCCCAAGGCCGGCCGCGTGCCGAGGTCGAGGCCGAGGCGCGCGCGCTCCTCGACCGTGTCGGGCTCGCCGACAAGGCCGACGCCCGCCCCCGGCAGCTCTCCGGCGGCCAGCAGCAGCGCGTCGCGATCGCCCGCGCGCTCGCGACCCGGCCCAAGGTGCTGCTGTTCGACGAGCCGACGTCCGCGCTCGACCCCGAGCTCGTGGGCGAGGTCCTCGACGTCATCCAGGACCTCGCGCACGGCGGCACGACCATCGTGCTCGTGACGCACGAGATCGCGTTCGCCCGCCAGATCGCCGACACCGTCGTCTTCATGGACGGCGGCCGGATCGTCGAGCAGGGCCCGCCCGCCCGGGTGCTCGACCACCCCGCCCACGCCCGGACCCGGGCGTTCCTCGACAAGGTCCTGTGACCCCGTCGAGCGCTGCACGACCCCCGCACGACCCGACCCCACCGTCCCCGCCCCGAGGGACCACACGAGAGGCACCACCCATGACCCGCACGATCGGCGCACGCCGAGCCCCCGGACGCACGCGGCTGCTCGCCGCCGCCGTCGCCCTCCCGCTGCTCGTCACGCTCGCCGCCTGCTCGTCGAGCGCGGACGCGGAGGAGCCGGCCGGTGGCAGCGACCTCGCCGAGGCCGCGGAGAAGGCCGGGCTCGAGGTCAACACGACCGCCGACCAGGACAGGATCCGCACGACCGAGTCGGAGGAGGCGATCGCGCTCCTGCCCGACGCGTACAAGGACGTCGACACGCTCAAGGTGTCCGTGTCCGCGTACGTCGCTCCGCTCGCGTTCCTCGCGGACGACGAGAAGACGCCCATCGGGAACGAGACCGACATCGCGCAGCTCATCGGCGACGCGCTCGGCAAGAAGGTCGAGTGGGAGGTCAAGGCGTGGGCCGACTGGCCGCTCGCGCTGCAGTCCGGCGACGTCGACGCGTCGATCTCCAACATCACGGTGACCGAGGAGCGCAAGGAGCTCTACGACTTCGCGTCGTACCGCGTCGACCAGCTCGGCTGGCTGACCCGCGCGGACTCCGACCTCGAGTCGATCACGGAGCCCGCCGACATCGCGGGCCTGACGGTGGCCGTCGGCTCCGGCACCAACCAGGAGAAGATCCTGCTGGCCTGGGACGAGGAGAACAAGGCCGCCGGTCTCGAGCCCGTCAAGGTCGAGTACTTCGAGAACGACGGCGACACGATCCTCGCGCTGCAGTCCGGACGCATCGACGTCTCGTTCGGCCCCAACGCGACCGCCGCGTACAAGGTGCGGGTCTCGCCCGACGAGTTCAAGGTCGTCGGCACGCTCAACGGCGGCTGGCCGAACACCGCGCAGATCGCCGCCGCGACCCTCAAGGGCAACGGCCTGTCGGCCGCGTTCACCGCGGCGCTCAACCACGCGATCGAGGACGGCTCGTACGCGAAGGTCCTCGAGCGCTGGGGCCTGCAGGACGAGGCGATCGAGAAGTCCGAGGAGAACCCGCCCGGGCTGCCCAAGACCGAGTGAGCGTCTGCTTCAGGACCTCCTCGACCAGACCGGTCCCTGGGGGACGGTGACCGGTCGCGGGGCCGGTCGGGTGCGACGCCCGACCGGCCCCGTCCCCCCCAGCCGTCGCAGCCCCCGTGCGACCGAAGGAGACAGCGATGAGTGCAGCCGTGGACCACGTGGTCGTCGGCGGCGGCGTCATGGGCGCGGCCGCGGCCTGGCAGCTCGCCCGGCGCGGGCGCGACGTCGTGCTGCTGGAGCGGTTCGGCCCCGGGCACGCGCACGGCGCGTCGCACGGCAGCGGCCGGATCTACCGCACGACGTACGCGCAGTCCGACTACCTCGACCTCGCGCAGGAGGCGCTGCCGCTGTGGTCCGCCGTGGCGGACGAGGCCGGGGTCGCACCGGTGCTCAAGCACACCGACGGCATCAGCCACGGCGGCGCGGCGGCCGACGAGGTCGCCGAGGCGCTGCGAGCCCGCGGCGTCCTCGCGCGCTGGGTCGAGCCCGCCGAGGCTGCCGAGCGGTGGCCGGGCCTGCGGTTCGAGACGCGCGTGCTGCACGAGAGCCGCACCGCCGGACGGCTGCACGCCGACCGCGCGGTGGCCGCGCTGCAGGAGGCGGCCCGCGCGCACGGGGCCGACGTCCGGCACGACACCGCGGTGACCGGGCTCGTCGACGTCCCGGGCGGCGTCCTCGTCCGGACTACGACCGACGAGGTCGTCGCGCGCAGCGTCGTCGTCGCCGTCGGTGCCTGGACGCAGCGTCTGCTGACGGGCGCAGGTGCCGGTCTCGCCGACGCGGCCGCGGTCGCCGACGGGCTGCCGTCCCTCGTCGTCACGCAGGAGCAGCCCGCGCACTTCGCGCTGCGCACGGCCGCGCCGACGCCTGAGTCGTGGCCCGTGTTCACGCACCAGCCGCTCGACCCGGGCGGCTGGCCGAGCGGCACGTACGGGCTGGTCGACCCCGTCGAGGGCCTCAAGATCGGCTTCCACGGCGTCGGGCCCGTGACCGACCCCGACCGGCGGACCTACGAGCCCGAGCCCGGGCAGCTCGCGCGGCTGCGGGACTACGTCCGGACGTGGGTGCCGGGCGCCGACCCCGACTCCTTCGAGCCCGTGTCCTGCACCTACACGACGACGCCCGACCACGACTTCGTGCTCGACCGGCGCGGCCGCGTGGTCGTCGCCGCCGGGTTCTCCGGGCACGGGTTCAAGTTCGCGCCCGCCGTCGGGCGGGTGCTCGCGGACCTCGCCACCGAGGACCCCGACGGGCCGACGCGTGCCGCGGCCGCGCGGTTCGCGCTGCACCGGACCGCCCTCCCTGCCCGCACCTGACCCCCCGACCCGACCACGCGCACCCGACCACGCGCCGCGACACCGACCACACCGGAGGCACCGGACCGCGCCGCGTCCCACGGCCTCCGCAGCACCCCGACGACAGGACCACCATGAGCCCCACCACCACCGCCCGCCGCGTCCCGCTCTCGATCCTCGACCTCGCCGTCGTCGCCGACGGCGCGACCGGGCAGGACGCGATCCGCGCGAGCCTCGAGCTCGCGGTGCGGGCCGACGCGCTCGGTTACCGCCGGTTCTGGTTCGCCGAGCACCACCTCGCGCCCGGCGTCGCGTCGGCGTCGCCCGCGGTGCTCGCGGCCCTGACGGCGGAGCGGACGCAGCGCATCAAGGTCGGGTCGGGTGCGGTGCTGCTCAGCACGACGAGCCCGCTCATCGCCGCCGAGCAGTTCGGCGCGGTGGCGGCGCTGCACCCGGGGCGCGTCGACCTCGGCCTCGGCCGCGCGTTCACGCCTCCGCCGACGCCGGGCGGTGCCACCGCGTCCGCTGCCGTCGTCGCGTCCGCGGCCGTGGCCGCGGACGACTCGGTCGCCGCGGAGGACTCGATCGCCGGGGACGCGCCGGTCGCCACG
>NZ_BHYL01000053.1 GCF_003851725.1 Cellulomonas algicola
CCCCCCCCCCGACCCGACCTCGGCGCTCACCCCGGGGTGGGCGACGAGGTTGTGGAACCAGGCGGGGTGGACGTCGCGCCCCGCGAACGACCCGAACACCGCGAGGCGCCCGTCGCCGAGGTCCTGGTACATCATCGGGCTGACCCTCGGCTCACCGGTGCGGGCTCCCGTGGTGTGCAGGAGCAGCAGCGGCTCGCCCGCGAAGTGGCCGCCGACCTGCCCGGCGTTCGCGCGGAACTCCTCGATGACGTGCGTGTTCCAGTCGTTCATGCGGTGCTGCTCCCGGCATCGGTCGGCGGTCGTACGGACGCACCAGTGAACGACGCCGGCAGCGACCCGGCGACCCGCCGCGCCGGTCAGCCGCCCTCGACGGGCAGCCAGAGCTCGACGGTGGCGGTGCTGAGGTCGTCGGCGCGCTCGAGCACCGCGACGACCTCGGGCCCGGGACGCAGACGCCACGGGTTCGACGGGAACCACTCGGTCGCGGTCGCGGCCCAGACGCTCTGCAGCGTCTGCGGGTAGGGGCCGGACGCCCGGAAGACGGCCCACGTCCCGGCGTCGACGGGGACCACGTCCAGGTCGTCGGGGACCTCGGCGTCGTCCGAGACCGCGACGCCGTGCAGGTAGGTGAGCTCCGAGCCCTCGCGGCGGTCCGGGTCGAGGTCGGCGCTCACCGCGAGCAGGCCCGACGGCTCGGTGTCGGCGAGCGCCTTGAGCCGCCGGTGCTCGGCCGGCGCGATCGACACGACGTGCTGCTGGATCGCCGGGTTGACCCCCTCGTGCACGAGCGGGACGCGGGCGGCGTGCCCGACGAGGCGGAACGCGGGGCGGGTGACGAGGCGGACGTCCATGGGACTGGCTCCTTCGACGGTCAGGCGGAACCTGAGGCGGGGTTGCGTACGGAAGGGACCGCCGTCCCGCCGGGCCTGACCCGGGCCGACGCCGTGCACCGACTGGAACGCCCGGCCGAACGCCTCCGCCGAGCCGTACCCGTAGCGCACGGCGACGGTCAGCAGGTCGTCCGCACCGCCGACGAGGTCGGCCGCGGCGAGCGTCATCCGCCGGCGCCGCACGTACTCCGACAGCGGCATCCCGGCCAGCGACGAGAACATGCGCCGCAGGTGGTACTCGCTCGTGCCGAGCGTGGCGGCGAGGCGGACGACGTCGAGGTCCTCGGTGAGGCTGTCCTCGACGGCGTCGACGAGCCGGTTGAGCCAGGCGATCACGGTGCTCCCTTCCGCTCCTCAGCCTCGCGGCCGTGGCCGCCCGTCCGCCCGATCATCGGTGCCCGGTGCGATCAGTGGGACGTCGCCGTCGGGGAGGTGCACCGCCAGGGCCGTCGGCCGGGCGTCGTCGTGCCCGGCCGACGCCCCACCTCATCGCAGGTGCCGGTCGAAGAACCGTGCCCCGTCCTCGAGCTCGAACCGTGGGGTGCCGAGGTGACCGCCCGGGTTGGCGTGCAGCGTCTTCTCGACGCTGCCGAACGCGTCGAACAGGTTCAGCGCCCGCTGCCGCGGGTTCCCCTCGTCGTCCCACTGCAGCAGGACGAGCACCGGGATCGTGACGCGCGGTGCCTCCGCCCGCACGGCCCGCGGCACGAACCCGCCCGCGAAGAAGCCCGCCGCCGCGATCCGAGGCTCGGTCACCGCAAGCCGGATCCCGAGCGCCATCCAGCCGGAGTACCCCACCGGCCCGGCGACGTCGGGCAGGTCGAGCAGGGCGTCGAGCGTAGTGCGCCACTCCGGGGCGGCGTCGTCGACCATCGGGCCGACCATCGCCTCGAAGATCTCGTCGACCGGCTCGCCGGCCTGCATCGCGCGCCTCAGGTCGACGCGCAGCTGGTCGGCAGCGGCCGTGCGGGGCCGGTCGCCGCAGCCCGCGGCATCGATCGACGCGACTGCGTAGCCGTACGTCGCGGCGTGGAACCGGGCGCGCGCGACGAGCCGCGCGTCGCGTCGGGGAAGGCCGTTGTTGTGGGCCATGAGGACCAGCGGGGCCGGTGCGGAGCCGGTGGTCCAGAGGGTGCCGGGGATGTCGCCGAGCGCGAAGTCGCGCTCGAGGACCCCGTCGTCGTGGCGGTGCTCGGAGGTGAAGTCCATGGTCGTGCCTCTCGGGAGTGCGCGTGGGCGGCGCTCCCGGGCGACCTATCGCCCGACCGTGACCCCGGAGGGGAGCACCCTGATCGATCCAGCGTTCACGGGTACCACCTCCTCGTCCTGTCGCACGGCTCTCGCAGGATAGGCAGCGCCACGACACGCGTCACGGGAAATGTGTGGCGCGGTGAAGCCCGGCGGCCTCAGACGTCCATCCGGTCGAGCACGTCCTCGGCGAGCAGCTCCAGGTACTCCAGCGGCGGGGCGGAGTCGGGGTGGCCACCCCCGAAGACGCGTTCGGTGATCTCGACGGCCTGGTATGGCGCGGTGATGCCGAGGTGACGGAACAGGACGACGAGGTCGTCGAGGTCGCGCTCGCGTCCGGCGAGCATCTTCATCGCGAGCAGGTGCTCGGGCGAGGCGACGGCGGCGGACAACCCGGGGACGTCGAGCTCGGTCTGGCCCTCGTCGCTCACCAGGCCGACGACGGCGGACGTGACCCGGTCGTTGAGCCACTCGGGGTCGAGCCCGTGCCGGGTCGCGACCTCGCGGGCAGCGGTGCGCAGACCGTCCGTCTCCGTGCGGAACACCGCGTCGACGTCCCGCGTGACCCGGCGGGAGTCCAGGGTGATCGACATGGCGGCGCCCCCGACGACGTAGATCGTCGCGTGCAGGCCGTCGCGGTGGAGCACGGCACCGAGCTCGGTGAGCAGGCCGATGACCTCGGCACGGGACAGCGTCGGACCGTGCTCGCTCATGCGGTCGTGAAGTTCCGCTCGTCGAACCAGATGCCCAGCCGCGCGAGCTCGACCGGGGTGCGCTGCATCGCGACGGCGGCGCGGGCACCGCGTCCTGTGGGCCACCACCAGGCAGCGAGCGGGCGCCGACGGGTCCAGTCGGGCGCCCCGACGCCGGCCCGCCGGGCGACGTACCGCACGCTCCCGGCGATCAGCGCGTCCCAGCGCTCGTCACCGGTCGACGGTGGCTCGGCCAGCATCTCGTCGACGCGTCCAGCCGCCGCCGCACGGGGCAGGGAGTTGAGGCCGTCGAGAAGCATCCGGAGGGCAGCAGGCTCGTTGCCGTCCCGCAGCTCGGGGCGGACGTCCTCGACGATCTCGGGCACGGTGCGCCACCAGCGCGGGGACGGCTCCTGCGTGCGCAGGCCGTCCTCGTAGTCGAACGCGTCGCGCGCGGCGCGCATGTACCCGTTGGACCAGTTCGGTCGCAGCAGCGTCCGACGACCACGTGACGTCGTGAGGACCATCCCCGTCTCCACGAGGCGCGAGACCTCGCGCGCGACGGTCGACAGCGGCTCGTCCAGCTGCCGCGCGAGGTCGCTGGCCGTGATGGCGTCCGCCGCGCGCGCCAGTGCCCGCAGCACCCGCGCCTGGGTGTCGCTGCGGAAGATCGCCGTGGCGTTGGCCATGGCCCGAGCCTATCTCCAACAATGCGGCAGATACAGCCGGCGACGGGCCACCCGCCAGCCACCGGCATGCTGGGGCGGTGCTGAGCGACGCGCGACTGCGGGACGTGGCGGAGCGCCTGGTCGAGGTGCCCGGGGTGCGGGCCGTCGTGCTGGGCGGGAGCCGGGCCCGCGGCGACCACGCCGCGGAGTCCGACGTGGACCTGGGCCTCTACTACCGGCCACCCCTCGACGTGGACGCGCTCGGCGCGGTGGTCCGTGAGATCGCCGGTCCGGAGGCGCAGGTGACCGCGCCCGGCGCGTGGGGGCCGTGGGTCGACGGCGGGGGGTGGCTGCACGTCGACAGCACCGCCGTCGACGTGCTCTACCGCGACCTGGACCGCGTGCGGCGCAGCTGGCAGGAGGCGCAGGAGGGCCGGTTCGCGTGGCACGCGCAGGCCGGTCATCCGCTCGGAGTGCCGTCGTTCGCGTACGCGGGCGAGGTCGCCGCCGCGGTCGTCCTCGCGGACCCGTCGGGCGAGGTCGCGGCGCTGCATGACGAGGCGTCGGCCTATCCCCCGGCGTTGCGCGACGCGGTCGTCGGCGGCCTCTGGGAGGCCGCGTTCAGCGTCGACGTCGCGGCCAAGGCGGTCGGGCGGGGCGACAGCGCGTACGTCGCCGGGTGCCTGTTCCGCGCGGTCCTGCTGTGCGCGCACGCCCTGCACGCGCACGCGGGTCGCTGGGTCACCAACGAGAAGGGTGCCGTCGCCGCGGCCGGACGACTGCCCGACGCTCCACGGGACTTCGGCGTGCGGGCGCAGGCGCTGTGCGCCGCCGTCGGCGCGGACCCTGACGCGCTGCGTGCGACGCTCACCGCCGCTCGCGACCTCGTCGACGAGACCGCGACCGTGTGCATGGAGGGGTCGTGACCTCGCCGCTGGTGCTGCGGCCGCTCACGGCCGCCGACGAGGCGGAGGCGTGGGCCGCGCACGACGAGCTCGCGCGCGAGGGGTTCGAGTTCCTGCTCGACGGGCGTCGCGACGACTGGTCCCGCTACCTGGCGCACCTGGCCGACGAGCGCGCGGGCGTGCATCTGCTGCCGGGCCGCGTGCCCGCGACGTTCCTGGTCGCGGACGTGGGCGGCGTACTCGTCGGGCGGGTGTCGGTACGGCACGCGCTGAACGAGGCCCTCGCCCTCGTCGGCGGGCACATCGGGTACGCCGTGCGGCCCGCGCACCGCCGACGGGGCTACGCGACCCAGATGCTGCGGCAGTCGCTGGTCGTCGCCCGGTCCGTCGGTGTCGAGCGGGCGCTCGTGACGTGCGACGACGACAACGTCGCGTCCGCGCAGACCATCGAGCGGTGCGGCGGGGTGCTCCAGGACCGCGTCCCGGTCGACGGGCGGCCGGCCAAGCGCCGGTACTGGGTGCCGACGGCTTGACGTCGCCCGGCGACCGGCCCGCGCTGCGGGGCCACGGAGCGGGCCGAAGGCCGCGTCGGAGTCGGTGCGCCCGGCCGGGTGGTGGTGCGGCGGCCTCCCCCGAGGCCCCGGTGCGCTCCGTGCGCCGGCCGGCAGACGACGGGTCGGTGCGCGGCCGCACGCCGCTGAGCGCGGCCGGGCCGGCGGTCAGCCGAACCCCTTGACCCTTCACTTGTTTTTTGCAAGCGTGGTGGCGTCCGCACCGCTCGCACCGCCGCTGAGGAGAGCGCCATGACCGCGATGTTCGTCAACCTGCCGGTGACCGACCTGGAGCGCGCGAAGAGCTTCTACACGGCGCTCGGCTTCACCATCAACCCGATGTTCACCGACCACAACGCAGCCTGCGTCGTCGTCGAGGAGGACCACAGCGCGTTCATGCTGCTCACGCGCGAGTACTTCCAGACGTTCACCGACCTGCCGCTCGGCGACCCCGCCGTGAGCCCGTCGGTGTCCACCGCGGTCTTCCTCGACAGCCGCGAGGCCGTCGACGCGACCGCCGCCGCCGGACTGGCCGCGGGCGGCACCGAGCCGCGGCCCGCGTCGGACTACGGCTTCATGTACCAGCGCGGCCTCACCGACCCCGACGGCAACGTCCTCGAGTTCGGCTGGATGGACCCGGCCGCCGCCGCGCAGGGTCCCGACGCGGTCGCGAGCCAGCAGGCCTGAGGCCGATGGCCGCACGCGACTACGGGCAGTACTGCGGGATCACGCGCGCCCTCGAGCTGGTCGGCGAGCGGTGGGCCCTGCTCCTCGTCCGTGACCTGCTCGTCGGGCCCCGGCGCTACGGCGAGCTCGCCGCCGGGCTCCCCCGCATCCCGACGAACGTCCTGGCGGCGCGGCTCAAGGAGCTCCAGGCGGCGGGCATCATCCGGCGCGCACCCCGGTCGCGCGTCATCGTCTACGAGCTCACGCCCTACGGCCGCGAGCTCGAACCCGTCGTGCTCGCGCTCGGGGCGTGGGGTTTCAAGGCGATGGGCGACCCCCGCGACGAGCAGGTCGTCACGCCCGACGCCCTGACGATGACGCTGCGCACCGCGTTCCGCCCCGACGTCGCGGCGACGCTGCCGGCGACCGCCTACGCGGCGCACGTGGGCGACGCCGGGCTGCTCGTCCGCGTCGACGGGCCGTCGCTCGCCGTGACACGCGGCGACGGCCCCGTCGACCTGTCCTTCGCGGCCAGCCCTGACCTGCACCGCGTCATCTCGGGCGCCCTCTCCCCCGACCGCGCGATCGCGACCGGGGTCGTCGAGGTGCTGCACGGCCCCGGCGACCTGCTCTCCCGCTTCGCGACGACCTTCCACCTCGCCGCCTGAGCCGCGCGTCTACGCTGCCGCATGGCACCCGTCGTCGACGTCCACGTGTGGGTGGCACCGGAGAACCGTGCGGACGCGCTGCGGCGCTTCCTCGCCGACCACGTCGACGTCGAGCGCCCCGGCGACGACCGGCTGACCGCCGTCGAGCGCACGTACGTCCACGGCGCACCCCTGCCCGGCGACCGCGCGCTGCTCGCCGACCTGGCGCGCACGCCGCAGGACACCGGCGCGTTCACGATCTACGTCCGGGCACGCGAGCACCACGGCGCGAACGTCACGGTCACGCGCGAGGGCGCGCTCGTCGTGGGGCTCGCGATCGACGACCCGCTGGAGTCGCGGGTGGCCGTCGCCGAGGCGGTCGTGCTCGCCGCGCAGCTCGAGGCGGCGGTCGGCGGGACCGCGACGCTGCTCGGCGCGGAGGTGCTGCTGCCGCCGCAGGACCGCGACGAGTGGCGGGATGCCGAGACCGTCCTGCACCGGTCCGGGAGCATCGAGACGTCGGGCACGGACTGATCCAGCACCCGCTCGGGTTCAGCGGGACGTGCGCCGGCGCTCGCGGACGCTCGCGTGCCGCACGGACGCCTCGTCGACGTCCTTGACCCACTCCGCGCGGCGCAGCGCGTCGACGTCGGCCCGTGTCGGCTGACGCCGGTGCTCCGCCTTCTCCTGCCGGCGCCGCTCCGCGAACGCCTCGGCGTAGCGCAGCCGGCTCGCGCGCGACTCCTCCAGGACGTCGAGCGCCGCGAGCACGTCGTCGCCGGTCCAACCGGGACCAGGCGGTCGGGACGTGCCGACGAGGTCGCCGAGGTGCTGCTGCGTGCCGCCGAACCCGAGCGGGTGGTGCCGGTTCACGAGCGAGCGCAGCGCGCTCAGCCGGTACGGCAGCGGGACGTGCGGGTCGCGGACACGGCGCGCGACGACGGCCCAGCTCATGCGCGGAGGCTAGCGCGACCGCCACCCGTCGGTCGCCGAGCAAGGCCGAGCCGACGACGCGGTCGGTCGCCGCGCGAGGCCGGGCGACGACGCGGTCGGTCGCCGAGCGATCCCGAGCCGACGACGCGGTCAGTCGACGTGCGCCGTCGTGCGCGTGAGGCGTTCGACGGCCAGCTCGATCTCGTCGCGGTCGCGCGGCTCGGTGTCGAGGGCGCGGTGGATCGTCAGGCCCTCGATCATGGCGTCGAGCAGCCGCGCGGTCGCGGGGTCGAAGTGCCGTGCGAGCGCGTGCCGGCTGCGGGCCATCCACGCGTGCGTCAGCCGGCGGTAGCGCGGGTCGCGGGCAGCGAGCGTGTAGAGCTCGTGGGTCAGGACGAGCTCGTGCGGGTCGGTGAGCACGTCGACCGCGACGAGGTCGGCGACGGCCCGCCGGGCCTCCGCGACGCCGTCGACCGCCGCCATCGACGCCTCGAAGCGGTCGCTCATGCGCCGCGCGAACCGCTCGAAGGCCTCGAACAGCAGCGCGTCCACGCTGTCGAAGTGGTAGGTGATCGACCCGAGCGGCACGTCGGCGGCGGCGGCGACGCGGCGGGTCGACGCACCCGCGACGCCGACCTCCCCGACGACCTCGAGGCACGCGTCGACGATGCGGTCGCGCCGCTCGGGGTCGTGACGGCGCCGCCGCCGCTCGGTCACCGCGCCTCGCCCTGGGGGCCGATCTGCCGCACGACACGGGCAGGGTTGCCCACTGCGACGACGTTGGCGGGCAGGTCGCGCACCACGACGGACCCGGCACCGACGACGGTGTTGTCACCGATGGTCACGCCCGGGCAGACGATGACGCCACCGCCGAGCCAGACGTTGTCGCCGAGCGTGATCGGCTTGGCGGCCTCGAGCTTGTCGCGCCGCGGCTGCGGGTCGACCGGGTGGGTCGGGGTGAGCAGCTGGACGTTCGGGCCGATCTGGCAGTCCTCGCCGATCGTGATGGTCGCGACGTCGAGCGCGGTGAGGTTGTAGTTGACGAACGTGCGCGCGCCGACGTGGATGTTCTCGCCGTAGTCGACGAACAGCGGCGGCTTGACGTAGGCACCCTCGCCGAGGGTGCCGAGCAGCGCGACCAGGTGCTCGCGCGCGTCGGGCTCGCCCGCGGACTCGGCGCGGTAGTAGGCGTCGGAGAGCCGGAACGCCTCGCGGGCGATGCGCCCGCTGTCCGGGTCGTCGGCGATGTAGAGGTCACCGGCGAGCATGCGCTCGCGGTTCGTGCGGGGGTCACCGGCGAAGTAGTCGGTTGTCATGCGGACGATCGTACACAGTATGTGTACGCCTGAACATATCGACCGGAGGCGCGCGGTCGCCCTCCGGTACCGTCACGACGGACGCGGCCCGGAGCGCGACGGGGAGGACCGGATGACGGCAGGAGCGGCGTCCCGCGGGGACGCGCAGGTCCACGCACGCGGTGACGGGCCCGCGCCCGTCGTCGTGCTCGTGCTCGCGCACCCGCGACCCGACAGCCTCAACCACGCGCTCGCCCGGAGGATCGGCGACGCCGTGACCCGCGCGGGCGCGCACCTCGTCACGCACGACCTGTACGCCGAGGGGTTCGACCCCGTCCTGCGCGCCGAGGAGTCGTTCGTCGTGGGGCCCGACCTCCACCTCGGCGGCCCGTCCGGCGATCCGCTCCTGGACCGTCACCGCGCGGGCCTCGCGTCCGCCGACGCGCTCGTCGTCGTGCACCCGAACTGGTGGGGCAAGCCGCCCGCGATCCTCGCCGGCTGGCTCGACCGGGTCCTCGTGCCCGGCGTCGCGTACCGCCTGCCCGACGCGGGCGGCCTGCCCGAGCCGCTGCTCGCGGTCCGCCGTCTGGTCGTCGTCAACACGACCGACACACCGGCGGAGCGGGAGGCGACCGTGTTCGGCAACCCGCTCGCCGCGATCTGGGAGCGCTGCGTCGGCACGTACCTCGGCTCCCCGACGTCGCCCACGGTCGTGGAGCGGACGGTCCTCGCGTCGGTCAACGAGGCCGACGACGCGCAGCGCGCGCGATGGCTCGACGAGATGGACGACGTGGGCACCCGGCTGGTCCACGCCCTGCTCTGACCACGAGGCACCACGGCCGCGCCGCTCTCGTGCCGCACCGGCGGGGAAAGGCGCCGACGACACGGTGAGCCCCGTGCTGTCCTGGCCGCATGGCGAACCGTGAGCGACCGGCCGGCGACGTCGACTACGAGCGGCTCGGGGCGGGCTACGCGCACGTCCGCCGGCCCGACCCGCGCATCGCCGCCCGGGTGCACGCGGCCCTCGGCAGCGCCCGCACGGTGCTGAACGTGGGCGCCGGCGCGGGGTCGTACGAGCCGGCCGACCGGTACGTCCTCGCCGTCGAGCCGTCCGCGGCGATGCGCGCGCAGCGACCGGCCGGTGCGGCACCGGCCCTCGACGCCACGGTCGAGCACCTGCCGTTCGACGACGACGCCTTCGACGCCGCGATGGCGATGGTCACCGTGCACCAGTGGCGCGACGTCGACCAGGGCCTGCGCGTCTCGGCCCGGGGAACGACCACGTCCGCGTCGACGCCCGGGCCGGTCCGCGCCGTCAGCCCTGCGCGGTCTGCCGGCGGCGCAGCACGACGACGACCGTCGCGGCGAGCACGCCGAGCGCGAAGGTCACGACCGGGCTCGCGCCCAGCACGAGCAGGTTCGTGAGCGTGGCGCCGACCATGAGCAGCGTGAGTCCTGCCGCGGCGAGCAGGGCGACGCGCGGGACGAGCACCCCGACGGCGCCCGCGACCTCGAGCGCCCCGACCACGAGCCGCAGCCACTGACCGGCGCCGATGTCGTCGAACATCTCGACCATCGCCGCCTCCCCCGCGAGCTTCGACGCCCCGGCCCCGACGAACACCAGCGCGAGCGCGGCGCGCGCGACCCACGTGAGGACGGTCGCGATCCGGGAGCGCACGCCGCGTCGCCGGTCGGCACCGACGACGACCGCCTCGGTCCCGGTCATGCCACCGAGCCGTCCGCGAGGAGCGCGTCGAGCCGCTCGTGGCCCTCACGGACGCCGTGCTCCATGCCGCTCGCGACGATCTGGTCGCGCGTCGTGAAGTCCTCGGCGAGGGTCGTGACCGTGAGGCGCGTCCGGCCGCCGGGCAGCGGCTCGAACCGGTAGCGCTCGAGCACGACGCCGTCCCCCATGCCCTCGACGGCGACGGTCTGGACGATCGACGACGGTTCCACGACCTCGTGGAACGAGCCGTACGAGACGAGCTCCATCGGGCCGGAGACGTGCGTGTAGCGGTAGGAGCCCGCGGAGCGGCAGTCCCACGTGTCGAGGCGGGTCTGGGTGTCGGCCGGACCGAACCAGCGGAGCAGCAGGTCCGGGTCGACGTGCGCGCGGAAGACGCGGTCGGGCGTCGCGTCGAACTCGCGGACGAGGCGGACGACGGGCAGGTCGTCGGGGGCGACGACCTCGGTCTCGTGCCGGGTGCTGGTCATGCGCGGCCTCCTTCGGGTCCGGTGGTGCGGTCGGTGCGGCGGGTGGGGTCGGCGAGGCCGGTGAGGCCGGTGCGGTCGCCGGTCGGGTGCTCGGCGAGCAGGTCGTCGAGGCGGCGGTACCGCTCCTCCGCCTGGCGGCGGTACCGCTCGATCCAGCGGGTCATGAGCGCGAACACCTCCGCGTCGAGCTGGACGGGTGCGCGCCGGTCCTCCGGGTCGCGCCGGACGACGCCCGCGTCGGTGAGCACGCGCAGGTGCTTCGAGACCGCCTGGAGCGTGATGTCGTAGGGCTCGGCGAGCTGCCCGACGGTCGCGTCGCCGTCGGCGAGTCGCGCGACGATGTCGCGGCGCGTCGGGTCGGCGAGCGCCGCGAACGCGCGGGAGAGCGGGTCGGTCGCCGCCATGGATCCTCCTCAACCATCTGGTTGACGACAACCATGGACGGCATGCCCGCATCTGTCAACCGATCGGTTGAGGAGTGCTCGGGCAACATCCGCGCGCACGCTCGGACCTTGTCTCTACACCGGTGAAAAACGATTCGGG
The DNA here is from genome assembly GCF_003851725.1 of Cellulomonas algicola. Lineage (GTDB taxonomy): Bacteria > Actinomycetota > Actinomycetes > Actinomycetales > Cellulomonadaceae > Cellulomonas > Cellulomonas algicola. The sequence continues at coordinate 11,253 of NZ_BHYL01000053.1, forward strand.
TCGACGTTCCGCCCTCGCCCGCCTCGACAGCGCCCGAACCGCTTCGCGAAGGTGGAGCAGCACGTCATCGCCTCGCCGTGCGCGCAAGAGCACCGCCCGCGCCGACACTCCGGGGCCCGAGGAGGGATGTGGGATGGCACAACGACGACACAGGTGGGCGACCGTCGCGGTCACCCTGGTGACCGGCGCGCTCCTCGGCAGCACCGTGCTGCCGCCCGCGTCCGCCGCCGCCGGCGGGTCCGGCCCCTACCCGGCCGACCACGAGACCTCGTCGAGCCTGCCGAACCACACGATCTACCGGCCCGTCAACCTGCCGTCAGGCAGGCTCCCGGTGTTCGTCTGGAGCAACGGCGCCTGCTCGGCCAACGGCACCTCCGCGCTGCCGTTCCTCCGCGAGATCGCGTCGCACGGGTTCCTCGTCATCTCCAACGGCAGCCCGAACGGCGGTGGCTCGTCGACGTCGTCGTGGCTCACGCAGTCCATCGACTGGGCCGTCGCGGAGTCGTCCCGCTCCGGCAGCCCGCTGCGCGACCGGGTCGACACGTCGAAGATCGCGGTCGCCGGCTTCTCGTGCGGCGGGCTCGAGGCGTACGCGGTGTCCGGAGACCCGCGGGTCACGACGACGATGATCTTCAGCAGCGGCCTGCTGAACGACGCCGACGACTACCAGCTCCGGCGCCTCGACCACCCGATCGCCTACATCATCGGCGGGCCCGGCGACATCGCGTACCCGAACGCGATGGACGACTGGGGCAAGCTCCCGGCGGGGCTCCCGGCGTTCATGGGCAACCTGCCCGTCGGCCATGGCGGGACGTACGACCAGACGAACGGCGGCGAGTTCGGCCGCGCCGCGGTCCTCTGGGCGAAGTGGCAGCTCAAGGGCGACACGCAGGCCGGGCGGACGTTCGTCACGTCGGGCTGCGGGCTGTGCAGCGGCGGGCAGTGGACGGTGCAGCAGAGGAACCTCGTCCTCGGCCCGGACCCGACGCCGACCCCGACACCCACGCCCACCCCGACGCCGACCCCCACCCCGACGCCCACACCGACCCCGACACCCACCACGACGCCGCCGGACCCGACGGCCGCGTGCTCCGCGACCTACACGGTCGTCAACCAGTGGCCGGGCGGGTTCGTCGCGAACGTCGACCTCACGGCGCTCCGCGCTCTCGACGGCTGGCGGGTGCAGGTGACGCTCCCGTCCGGGGCGTCGGCGACGCAGGTGTGGAACGGCGTGCGGGCGGGCAGCGGTCAGCCGATGACCGTCACGAACGCGGCGTGGAACGGCGCCCTCCGAGCCGGCCAGGGCACCGGCTTCGGGTTCCAGGGCACGGGGACGGGCGCGGGTGCCACCGTCTCCTGCCAGGCGGCCTGACCGCGTCGTACGGCGAGGTGCCCGCCCCGGGGAGGGACGGGCACCTCGTCCTGTGCGGCCCGGGACCGCTGCGGCGCGCGGCCGGCAGACCGCGCGCCGCGGAGCGCGGTCGCGTCAGCGCGCGAGGAACGCGAGCAGCGCCTCGTTGACCTCGGCCGTGTGCGTGGTGAGCAGCCCGTGCGGCGCACCCTCGATCTCGACGTACTCGGCCGACGGGAGCGCCTTGACGAACCGGCGTGCGGTCACGTCGACGTCGAGGATGCGGTCGCTCGTGCCGTGCAGGATCAGAGCGGGCACGTCGATCTTCGGGATGTCGTCGCGGAAGTCCGTGCCCCACGTGAGCGGCGCGGCGGCCGACGCGACCGAGCCGGACCCGGCGGCGACGTCCCACGCGTGGCGCACCTGCTCCTCGGAGATGCGGGTGCCCAGGTTCTCGTCGAGGTTGAAGAAGTCCTGGTAGAACGCGGTGAAGTAGGCGTACCGGTCCTGGCGGACGGTCGCCGCGATGTCCTCGAAGAACGACGCCGGCGCGCCACCCTCGGGGTTGTCCTCGGTCTTGGTGAGGAACGGCTCGAGCGACGCGAGGAACGCGGCCTTCGCGACGCGCGTCGAGCCGTACGTGCCGAGGTAGCGGGCCACCTCGCCCGTGCCCATCGAGAAGCCGACCAGGACCACGTCGCGCAGGTCGAGCGTCTCGAGCACGACGTTGAGGTCGGCCGCGAACGTGTCGTAGTCGTACCCGACGGACGGCTGGCTCGACTGGCCGAAGCCGCGACGGTCGTACGTCACGACGCGGTAGCCGGCGTCGAGGAGCGCGGCGGTCTGGCCCTCCCACGAGTTGCCGTCGAGCGGGAAGCCGTGGATGAGGACGACCGGCTGGCCGGTGCCCTTGTCCTCGTAGTGCAGCTCGATGTCGACCGAGTTCTCCGTGCCGACGGTGATGCGTCCCATGGCCTGGCTCCTTCTCGTCCGTGGGAGAACGATCGTTCTCCGCCGATGTCGCTTACACTAGAGAACGAGCGTTCTCAGCGCAAGGGCGGGGAGCAGAACGCCGGGCGACGGCCCGGTGAAGGGCGGTGGACCGTGACACGGGCGACCGGGCAGACCACGACGACCGACGTGCGCGACCGCGTCGTCGCCACCGCCGACGCGCTGTTCTACGCGCGCGGCATCCAGGCCGTCGGGATGGACGAGGTCCGCACCGCGGCCGGCGTCTCCCTCAAGCGCCTCTACGCCGAGTTCCCCGGCAAGGAGGCCCTCGTGCTCGCGGTGCTCGACGCGCGGCACGGGATCTGGGAGGCGGGCCTGAGCGGTGCGCTGAGCGGCGTCGACGACCCGCGCGAGCGCCTGCTCGCGATCTTCGACTTCCTCGCCGAGTGGTTCACCGACGACACGTTCCGCGGCTGCGGGTTCATCAACGCGTTCGGCGAGCTCGGCGCGACGTCGCCCGCCGTCGCCGACGCGGTCCGCGTGCACAAGCAGTCGTTCCAGGACCACGTCGCCCGGCTCACCGCCGACGCCGGGGGCGACCAGGCCCTCGCCGCGCAGCTCGCCCTGCTCGCCGAAGGGGCCCAGACGACCGCCGCGATCGCCGGCCGCGCGGACGCCGCCCGCCAGGCCCGCGCCGCGGCGGAGGTGCTGATCGACGCCGCGCTCGGCGCGCGCTGAGGTCGCGGCCCGCATGACCGACCACGACGGACACGACGAGACCCGACGCGACACGACGGCCCTCGGCACGAGCGGCCGCGGCACGACCGACGACCGCGCGACCGGCGTGCGCGTCCGGCCGGGTCGCGCCGACGACCTCCCCGCCCTCGCGCGGTTCGCCGACTCGGGGAACCGCGCGCTGTGGCGCGTCGAGGAGGCGCGCGACGGCCGCGAGACACTGCTCGTCGCCGAGGACGCCACCGGTCCCGTCGGGACCGTCAGCATCCGCTGGGACAACGACTGCGACCCGCCGCACCCCTGGCTCTACGGGCTGCACGTCGACGCCGACCACCGCGGCCGTGGCGCGGGCGAGCGGCTCGTGCACGCCGCCGAGGACGCGGCGCGCGACCGCGGCGCGTCCGCGTTGAGCCTCGACGCCGACCGCGACGACCCCGTCGTCGGCTGGTACGAACGTCGCGGCTACCGGCGCGTCCGCGCGCACGAGCACCGCTGGACCAGCGTCGACCCGCGGACCCGCCAGGTCACCGCGTCGGGGACCGCGGCGACGTGGGTGCTGCGCCGACCGCTCGACGGGCACGACGCCGACACCCGTCCCGTGACGGGCACCGAGACCGACGCCGGTAGCGGCACCGAGGAGGCCTCGTGACGTCCGCGCTGGAGCGGTTCGACGCCCTCCCGCCCGTCGCCACGACCGACCTGCGCGGCACGTGGCGCGGCGCGGGGATCCCCACCGGCCACCCGCTCGACGGCGTGCTCGAGCACCTCGGCTGGTTCGGCAAGAGGTTCGACGACGACGACACCGCGCACCCGCTGCTGTTCCGGTCGGGCCACGGCGTGGTGCGCGTCCACCCGGGCCTGGTCCCGTTCGGGCTCGTGCTGCGCGCCGCCCCGCTCCTGCGGACACCGCCCGCCGCCGCGGCGTTCGCGCTCGTGCGGCCGTTCGTCACGACGCGTCGCCCCCGCGCCCGGCTGCGCGAGGTGTGCTACCGCGGCGTCGTCTCGGCCGCGATGGTCTACGACGACCTGCCGATCGTCGACGCGTTCCGCGCCGACGACGACGGCTCCGTGGTCGGTGCGATGGACGCGCGCGGCATGGCCGAGCCCTACCTGTTCCGGCTCCGCCGGGTCCGCTGACCCGGGACGACGAGCGCAGCGGCGGCGCGGCGGCGGCGCGGCGGCGGCGCGGCGGCCTGCGACGCCTCGTCGGCGCCTGGGCACGCCGGATCCGCGGATGCGACGGGCCACGTCGAGTCGGCGGATGCGTCTGGGGACAAGTTGGACGGTGGTCGGCGTCGCGCGGCTACGGTCCCGTCCCGTGCAGCGACTCAACCCGCCCCCGAACTGGCCCGCCCCGCCCGCCGGCTGGACGCCTCCGTCCGGCTGGCAGCCCGACCCCGCGTGGGGCCCGCCGCCGGCGGGCTGGGACCTGTGGGTCTCCGACGACGGCGGCACCCGCCGCGACCGCCAGGCCGCGTTCGGCCCCGTGGGGATCGTGGCGGGCGCGCTCGTCGTCGTCCTGGTGCTCGCGCAGGCCGCGCTCGGGATCTTCTCCGCGCGGGCCATGGGCAGCGCGGTCGGGTCCGCCCTGCTGCCGTGGCTGATCGTGTCGCTCTCGGTCCGCTACTCCCGGCGTGAGTGGCGGTGGTGGGCGATCGTGCTCGTGTTCTTCGCCGTCTGGGTGGTGCTGCGGCTGGTCAGCGCTGCGGGCCAGGCCGCCGGGGGCACCTGACGGCGGGACCGCGGTCAGAACGTGAGCAGCACCTTGGTCGCACGGCGCTCGTCCATCGCCTGGTAGCCCTCGGCGGCCTTCTCGATCGGCAGGGTGAGGTCGAAGACCAGGCCGGGGTCGATCTCCCGGTCCCAGATGAGCCGGATCAGCTCGGGCAGGAACCGGCGCACGGGTGCGGGGCCGCCGTGCAGGTGCACGCCGGAGAAGAACAGCTCCTCGCCGGGCAGCGCGACGTCGTGCGAGACGCCGACGTACCCGACGTGACCGCCGGGCCGGGTCGAGCGGATCGCCTGCATCATCGACTCCTGCGTACCGACGGCCTCGATCGTGCTGTGCGCGCCGAGCCCGTCGGTGAGCTCCTTGATCCGTGCGACGCCCGCGTCGCCGCGCTCCTCGACGACGTCCGTGGCGCCGAACCGGCGCGCGAGCTCCTGCCGGTCCTCGTGCCGGGACATCGCGATGATCCGCTCGGCGCCGAGCTGCTTCGCGGCGAGCACGCCGAGCAGGCCGACGGCTCCGTCGCCGACGACGGCGACGGTCTTGCCCGGGCCGACCTCGGCGGCGACGGCCGCGAACCAGCCGGTGCCGAGCACGTCGGACGCCGCGAGCAGCGACGGGATCAGGTCGGGGTCCGGCATGCCGGGCGTGGCGACGAGGGTGCCGTCGGCCAGGGGGACGCGCACGTGCTCGGCCTGCGCACCGGGGAGGGCGCCGGGCTGCCGGTGCACGCAGTGGGTCTGGTAGCCGGCCTGGCAGATCGCGCACGTGTTGTCGGACGCGAAGAACGTGCCGACGACGAAGTCGCCGACCTTCACGTGCGTCACGGCGGAGCCGACCTCCTCGACGACGCCCACGTACTCGTGGCCCATCGGCTGGTGGTCGACCTGGTCGGTGCCGCGGTAGGGCCACAGGTCGGAGCCGCAGATGCAGGTCGCGGCGAGCCTCAGGATCGCGTCGGTCGGCTCGACGATCGTCGGCCGCTCGGTCTCGTCGACCCGGACGTCGCCCGGGGAGTGCATGACGACTGCACGCATGGTGGTGGTGCCTCTCTGTCGGGACTCTGTCGGGATGCGTCCAGCGAACCCGACCGGCGTCGACGCGAGGAGTCCCTGACGTGGGGTGTACCGGCGGTGCACCCCACGTCACGGCCTGTCTCGCGGGCGCGGTCCGGCCTACCGTCGGGAGCATGGACAACCGGTCGGACGTGCGCGAGTTCCTCATGTCGCGGCGCGCGAAGGTCAGCCCGGAGGCGGCGGGCGTCGTGGGCGGCGCGAACCGTCGCGTCCCCGGCCTGCGGCGCAGCGAGGTCGCCGCGCTGGCGGGCGTGAGCGTCGAGTACTACGCGAAGCTCGAGCGCGGGGCGATCGGCGGTGCGTCGGCGTCCGTCCTCGACGCGGTCGCGCGGGCGCTCATGCTCGACGACGCCGAGCGGGCGCACCTGTTCGACCTGGCCCGGGCCGCCGACGGCATCCCGTCGTCCGGACGCGTCCGCCGACGGACGACGCGCTCGACGACGCCCCGGCCGAGCCTGCAGTGGGCGCTCGCCGCGATCACCGACGGCGTCGCGTTCGTCCGCGACCAGCGGCAGGACCTGCTGGCGACCAACGCGCTCGGCCGCGCGTTCTACTCCCCCGTGATCGGCGACGGCGGCCGCACGCCCAACCTCGCCCGGTTCCAGTTCCTCGACCCGGCGGCGCGCGACTTCTACCCGGACTGGGACCTGTTCGCGGAGATGTGCGTCGCGATCATGCGCGCGGAGGCCGGGCGCGACCCGCACGACAAGGGCCTCCAGGACCTGGTCGGCGAGCTGTCGACCCGGAGCGAGACGTTCCGCCGGCTGTGGGGCGCGCACGACGTGCGGACGCACGGCGCGGGCACCAAGCGGTTCCACCACCCGGTCGTCGGCGAGCTCGTGCTCGCGTACGAGGAGCTCGCGATCACCGCCGAGCCGGGCCAGGTGCTCATGGTCTACACCGCGGAGCCGGGGTCGCCGTCGGCCGAGCGGCTGCGCCTGCTGGCGTCGTGGGCGGCCGACCCGGTCCACGCGGCGACACCGCCCGCATGACGCGCGCGCCCGCCGACGAGGAGACGCCCGTGGACCTGCAGGACTTCCTCGACCACGTCGGGGCACGCCGGCTGCTCGAGGCCGGCTCGCCCGCGCACGCCTTCCTGCACGACGCCGCCCAGGAGGCGATGCGCGTCGGTGCCGAGCTCAACACCGGGTACCGGACGCCCGACGAGGTGCGCGCGCTTCTGTCCCGCCTCACCGGCCGCCCGGTGCACGAGTCCGTGACGCTCTTCCCGCCGTTCCACTGCGAGTTCGGCAAGAACCTGACGCTCGGGCGGGACGTCTTCGTCAACATGGGCTGCCGCTTCCAGGACGCGGGCGGCATCTCCGTCGGCGACGGCTCCCTGATCGGTCACGGCTGCACCGTGGTCACGTTGAACCACGCTTCCGACCCGGCCCGTCGGGGCGACATGCTCCCCGCACCCGTGGTGATCGGGCGCAAGGTGTGGCTCGGCGCCGCGGTCACCGTCGTGCCGGGCGTGACGATCGGCGACGGCGCGATCGTCGGCGCGGGTGCGGTCGTCACGAGGGACGTGCCGCCCGACACGGTCGTCGCGGGCGTGCCGGCGCGCGTCCTGCGGCCGACGGGCTTCTGCTCCACCGACGGCTGACGCCTCACGTCGGACCCCCGGCACGCGAGGCCCGACGCCCGGTGCGTCGGGGACGGCTGCGCCGACCAATTCGCAACCGATGGTTGCGTTGGGCCCCCGCCGGGTCTACCGTCATACGCAACCAATCGTTGCGAACAACGGGAGAAGCCATGGAGTTCGGCAGCATCGAGCGCGAGATCCACGTCGACGCGGCACCGGAGGTCGTGTTCGAGGTGCTCAGCAGCCCGGGGCACATCCGGGACTGGTGGAACGGCGCGGAGACCGACCTCTCCGCCGAACCCGGCAGCGGGACCGAGGTCGCGTGGGGACGCGGCACCGCCGACGAGCACGTCGAGCCGCTCACCGTCGTCGCGGCCGACCCGCCGCGGCTCTTCTCGTTCCGCTGGGTGCCCGACGACGCCGACGACCCCGTCGCTGCCGCGCTGCTCGTGACCTTCGAGCTCGTGCCCGCCGGGTCCGGGACGCTGCTGCGGCTCACCGAGACCGGCTTCCGCGAGAAGGGCTGGGAGGCCGCCGTCATGGAGGCCGCCTACGCCGACCACGTCAACGGCTGGGACGTGTTCGTCCCCGCCATCGCGGCGCACGCCGAACGGCTGGTCGCGACGCGATGAGCACGGCCGTCGACGACGACCTCTGGTCGGCGGTCGGGGACCCGACGCGTCGCCGCATGATCGACCTCCTGCTCACCGACGGACCGGGCACCGCGACCTCGCTCAGCGAGCGCCTGCCCGTGACGCGGCAGGCCGTCGCCAAGCACCTCGTCGTGCTCGACCGCGTGGGGCTCGTGCACGTCACGCCCGCCGGGCGCGAGCGGCGCTACGAGGTCGACGAGGCCCAGCTCGCCCGTGCTGTCGCCCAGCTCGCCGACGTGGGCCAGGCCTGGGACGCCCGGCTCCAGCGCATCAAGCGGATCGCCGAGGCGATCGCACGCAGCCAGAAGAAGTGACCGGTACCCCGAGGAGAACCGGCACCGAGCAGAAGGAAGGGTTCGAGATGGTGGACATCATCCACAGGGTCGGCATGCGATCGGCCGCCCTGGACGACGTGTACGCGGCACTCACCACGATCGACGGTCTGTCGGGCTGGTGGACGACCGACACGACCGGCGACCCGGACGTCGGCGGGCTGCTGGCGTTCCGCTTCCCGCAGGGCGGCTTCGACATGGTCGTGCTCGAGTCCGAGCCGGGTCGGAAGGTCGTCTGGGAGGTCGTCGACGGTCCCGAGGAGTGGATCGGCACGACCGTGCGCTGGGAGCTCCGGCAGGACGGCGAGTACGTCATCGTGCTGTTCGCGCACGAGGGCTGGCGCGAGCCCGTCGAGTTCATGTCGCACTGCAGCACCAAGTGGGCCACGTTCCTGGTGAGCCTCAAGCAGCTCGTCGAGACCGGAGCAGGCGCCCCGGCACCCGACGACCTCGCGATCTCCGACTGGCACTGACCCGGGAGGGCCCGCCGGCTACGGGTGGACCGTGTGCGTCACGGGGTACCACGCGTCGCCGGCGGGCTCGCCGTCGAGGTTCCAGCTCCACGACTCGGTCGGTCGCACCCGCACGTACCAGCCGGGCCCGATCATCCCGGCCCGCTCGACGGGGTCGTCGGCGACGCCGTAGACGCGCACGCCGCGGGCCGTGAACGGGTCCATCGACGGCACGTCGTCGAAGACGATCGCGACGCGGCGCCGGCCCGCGAGCACGTGGCGGACCTTGCGCGTCCGCAGGACCGCCTCACCGCCCCCGAACCAGAACGCCTCCCCGTCGAACTCGCACGCGACCGGCACGACGTCCGGCTGGTCCTGCTCGCCGACGGTCGCGACGCGTGCGACCGGGTGGTCGCGCAGGTAGGCGACCTCCTGCGGGGTGAAGGCGGTGCCGTCCATCGTCCCTCCCGGGGTGTCGGTGCCCGAAGGTGCAGCGTCGTCGCGGTGAAGCCTTTCGGTCGGCCGACGGGCGCGCTCGGCCGGGTCCCACGCCCCTAGTGTGCGCACCACGCCGACACCCGGGAGGGCTCGATGACGAGACGGACGCGGTTCGGACTGACCGTCGGGGCGGTCGCGGTGCTCACGATGCTGCTGCCCGCGCCTGCGTGGGCCGGCGACGTGCAGCGTGAGGAGTTCACGCGCCCGCCCGCCGACCCGTGGCAGGTGATCGGGTTCGGCGGGGACCCGGTCACGAGCACGCGCGGCGGCGCGATCACGATCGGCCGCGAGACGCTCGTGATGCTGCTCGAGACCGCGGGGACGTCGGAGTGGACCGGCGCGTCGGGGCGGCTCACCGGGTGGGACGTCGACGTCCGGATGCGGCTCGGCCGCGACGCGACGGGCGCGTGCCTCGACGAGGAGACGGGCACGCCGCCGCCGACGCTCCTGTGGGTCGGCGACACCATGGACCTGGTCCAGGTCGGCTTCGCACCCGGCGAGGTGTGCGTGCTCTACCCGTACGAGGACCGCCAGGTGATCCCGCTCGACACGCACCGCTGGCACCGGTACCACCTCGAGGCGCGCGGCCAGCAGGTCCGGCTGACGGTCGACGGCCGCACGGTGCTGGACCGGACGTTCACGGGACGCGGCGCGGGGACGGTCGGGCTGGGGTTCGAGACGTACCGGGGCTCGTCCACGTGGGACTACGTCCGGTACGACACCGCCCCCGGCCGCCCGTGCACGATCCGCGGCACCGACGGGCCCGACACCCTGACGGGCACGCCGGACGCGGACGTCATCTGCGCCGGCGCGGGCGACGACCGCGTCTCGGGTCTCGGCGGCGACGACGTGCTGATCGGGGGCGACGGCGACGACGTGCTGCTCGGCGGCGACGGCCACGACCTGCTGCAGGGCGGCTGGGGTGCCGACGTGCTCGACGCGGGCGCGGACAGCGGCCGGTCCGAGGGCGGTCAGGGCGGCGACCGCTTCGTCCTGGGGGCGGCCCCCGACGGTGCGCACCAGGTCGTCGGCGGTCCCGGGCACGACGTCGCGGACTACGGCGCGCGCTCGGCGCCGGTCACCGTGACGCTCGACGGCTTCGGCGGCGACGGGTCGGCCGGCGAGGGTGACGCCGTGGGTGCGCCGCCGCCGTGGAACGCGTCGCCCGACGTCGAGGAGGTGCGCGGCGGTGCGGGCGACGACGTCCTGACGGGCTCGCCGTGGCGGGACGCGCTCATCGGCGGTCTCGGTGCCGACCTGCTGCGCGGGCTGGGCGACGCGGACACGCTGCGCGGCGCCGACGGGGTCGAGGGGAACGACCGGCTCGACGGCGGCGACGGCGCCGACACGTGCACGGCCGACCCGCTCGACGTGCTGACGTCGTGCAACGACCGCCACCCGCCGTACCCGACACCGACGCCGATGCCCACCCAGTCCGGCACGCCGACCCCGGCCCCGACCGCGACCACGTCCGGCGGCGCAGCGCCCGGGCCGTCCGGCACCGCGTCCCGCAGCGGGCCCGCGCGCGCCCTGCCGACCGTCGCACCGCCGTCACCCGACCGTGGCTGAAACGTTTACCTCGCGCCTGGACGGGCCGCCGCTGTAGCGGTCAAGCGCTGACGGGCGCACCCTCCTCACGAGCGGTCGTGCACCTCGCCGGGGGACGCGGCCGTGTCGCACCCCACCACGCACGAGGAGCTCCATGTCCCAGCGCACGAGAGTCGCCGCGCTGCTGTCGGCGGCCGTGCTCGCCATGTCGGGGATCAGCGCGATCACCGCCATGTCGGCACAGGCCGCGGCCGGCTGCACGGTCGACTACGCCATCACGAACCAGTGGAACCCCGGCTTCGGGGCTAACGTCACCGTCACCAACCTCGGCGACCCGGTGTCGTCGTGGACCGTCGGCTGGACGTTCCCGTCGGGCCAGAAGGTCACACAGGCCTGGAACGCCGACGTCACGCAGTCCGGCAGCGCCGTCACGGCCCGCAACGTCGCCTGGAACGGCGCGGTCCGGACCGGCGGTACCGCGAGCTTCGGGTTCAACGGCACCTGGAGCGGGTCGAACGCCGTGCCGACCCAGTTCACGCTCAACGGCGTCGCCTGCACCGGTTCCACGACCGGCACGCCGACGCCCACGACGTCGCCCACCCAGAGCCCGACGCCGACCCCGACGCAGACCACGACTCCCCCGCCGCCGACGGGCACGACGCCCGTCGCGATCAACGGCCAGCTGCGCGTCTGCGGCGTCAACCTCTGCAACCAGTACGGCAAGCCGATCCAGCTCCGCGGCGTCAGCACGCACGGGCTGCAGTGGTTCGCGAAGTGCTACAACACCGCCTCGCTCGACACGCTGGCGAACGACTGGAAGGCCGACGTCCTGCGGATCGCGATGTACGTGAACGAGGACGGCTACGTCACCGACCCGGCCGGCTTCACGTCGCGCGTCAACAGCCTGGTCGACCAGGCCGAGCAGCGCGGCATGTACTCGATCATCGACTTCCACACGCTCACGCCGGGTGACCCGAACGTGAACCTCGAGAACGCGAAGACGTTCTTCCGCAACGTCGCCAGCCGGAACGCGGCGAAGAAGAACGTCATCTACGAGATCGCGAACGAGCCCAACGGCGTCTCGTGGGAGCAGATCCGCACCTACGCCAACCAGGTCATCCCGATCATCCGCGCCGCCGACCCCGACGCCGTGATCCTGGTCGGCACCCGCGGCTGGTCGTCGCTCGGCGTCTCCAACGGCTCGACGTCGGCGGAGATCGTCGCGAACCCGCTCGCCTTCTCGAACATCATGTACACCTTCCACTTCTACGCGGCGTCCCACCTGGACAACTACCGCAACGAGGTGCGGAACGCGGCGAGCAAGCTGCCGCTGTTCGTGTCCGAGTGGGGCACCACGAGCGCGACCGGCGGCGGCACGGTCGACCTCGCGTCGTCGACGACGTGGCTCGACCTGCTCGACTCTCTCAAGATCAGCCACGTCAACTGGACGTACTCCGACGCGAACGAGAGCAGCGCCGCCTTCCGCGCCGGCACGTGCTCGGGCTCGAGCTACGGCACGTCGCAGCTGTCGCAGTCCGGCCAGTTCGTCCGCAGCCGCATCGTGACGGCGGACAGCTTCCCGACCGGCTGAGGCCCGCACGACCCGCACCACCCGCCGCCCTCGGAGGTCCGCCTCCGGGGGCGGCGGCACGTCACGGACGACCGCGCCCGACGTCGACCGCCAGGCGCACCCGCACCCTCCCGGCGGGCCGCGACATCGACGCCGGGCGGCCGCGGATGTCGTGAACGGAGGTCCTCGCCCGTCACCCGGGCATGACTCCCACCGTCACGCCCGCCGCGCACCGCGCCACGACCGCGCTGTTCCTCGTCAGCGGCCTGTCCTTCGGCGGCTTCGTCGTCCGCTCCGCCGCGCTCAAGGTCGAGCACGGCCTCGACGACCGCGCCTACGGGCTCACGAGCGTGCTGTTCGGCGCCGTCGCCATCACCACGATGCAGGCCCTCGGCCCGCTGCTGCGACGCGTCGGCCCCGAGGCCGTCGCCCGCGTCGCGGTCGTCGCGCTCCCCCTCGCCGTCGCGCTGCTGGGCGCCGTCCCCGGCACGGCCTCCTACGTCGCCGCGATCGCCGTGGTCGCCGCGGCCAACGGAGCGCTCGACGTCTCCATGAACGCCACGGCGGTCCGCGCCGAGCAGCGCATCGGACGCCCGATCCTCAGCGGGTGCCACGCGGCGTGGAGCGTCGGCATCACCGTCGCGACCCTCGCTGGGACCGCCACCCTCGCCGCGGGCGTCCCGACCGTCGTCCACCTCGCCGTCGCCGCCGCCGTCGCGGTGCCCGTCGCGCTCGCGGCCGGCAGGCGGCTGCCGGCCGCGGTCGAGGTGGCGAGGTCGCTGCCCGACACCGGTCCGACGACGGACGCGCCGCCGTCCGGGTCGACGGGCGCGCGCCCCGCTCGAC
>NZ_BHYL01000054.1 GCF_003851725.1 Cellulomonas algicola
CCGACGGCACCGCGCGGCCGCCCGGCCTGCCGCTGCGGACCCGCGGGATCGAGCGCGCGTACGCCCGCGGCGTGCGCGCACTGCGCCGGCACCTCGCCGCGCACCCCGAGCGCGTCCCGCACTCGCTGCTCCCCGAGCACACGCCGCCCGGAACCGTCCCGCCGCTCGACCTGCCGCCGTCGCTCGAGCTGCTGCGACGGTCGCTGCTCGCCGCGGGTCACGGCCCCGAGCGCGACCGGCCCGCACCGACCGGCACACCGTCAGCACCGTCCGCGCAGCCCGCACCGTCAGCACCGTCCGCGCAGCCCGCACCGTCCGCGCAGCCCGCACCGTCCGCGCAGCCCGCATCGTCCGCGCAGCCCGCATCGTCCGCGCAGCCCGCACCGTCCGCGCAGCCCGCACCGTCGCCGTGAGGCTCCGTGCCGGACCGGTGCCGGCCACCCGACCGTCCGTCCGTCGGCGTCGGGGCGCGTCGCCGTGCGTACGGCTACGGTGACCGGATGGGCCCCCTGCACACGTACGCGATCGACGTGACCTGGACCGGCGCCGGCACGCGCGGCACCGCGAGCTACACGTCCTACTCCCGCGACCACGACGTGCAGATCGGCTCCAAGCCGCCGCTCCCGGGGTCGTCCGACCCGGCGTTCCGCGGCGACCCGGGCCGCTACTCGCCCGAGGAGCTGTTCGTCGCGTCGATCGCGCAGTGCCACATGCTGTGGTTCCTGCACCTCGCGGCCGTCGAGGGCGTCGTCGTGGTCGCGTACCGCGACGAGGCGGTCGGCACCATGCGGGTCGAGGCCGCCGGCCACGGCCAGTTCACCGAGGTCGTGCTGCGACCGCGCGTGACCGTCGCGCACGGACGCCACCTCCCCGACGGTTCGCCCGTCACCGACGACGTGCTCGGACGCCTCCACCATGCGACGCACGAGCACTGCTTCATCGCCCGCTCGGTCAACTTCCCGGTCCGCCACGAGCCGACGACCGTCAGGTTCGCACCGGCAGTGCCGAAGGCAGCGCCCACCGACGCTCCCGCCCCCGCCTCCGCACCAGGGACCTGACGCGCACACCGACCGCGCCGACGGACGCCTCGCGCCGCGCTGCGGTCGTGCGACGACGACGGTGCGTCACGCGGTCGCGCGCTCGCGCTCCTGGTCGACCTCGGCCTCGAGCACCTCGGCCAGGAACCGGCCCGTGTGGCTCGCCGCGACGCCCGCGACGTGCTCCGGCGTGCCCTCGGCGACGACCGTGCCGCCACCGCTGCCGCCCTCGGGACCCATGTCGACGATCCAGTCGGCGTTCTTGATGACGTCGAGGTTGTGCTCGATCACGATGACGCTGTTGCCCTTGTCGACGAGCGACTGCAGCACGCCGAGCAGCTTGCGGATGTCCTCGAAGTGCAGACCCGTGGTCGGCTCGTCGAGCACGTAGATCGTCCGGCCGGTCGACCGCCGCTGGAGCTCGGCGGCGAGCTTGACGCGCTGCGCCTCGCCACCGGACAGCGTGGGCGCGGGCTGCCCGAGCCGCACGTAGCCGAGACCCACGTCGACGAGCGTCCGCAGGTGGCGGGAGATCGCCGGGACGGCGGCGAAGAACTCGGCGGCCTCCTCGATCGGCATCGCGAGCACGTCGGCGACCGTCTTGCCCTTGAAGTGCACCTCGAGCGTCTCGCGGTTGTAGCGCGCGCCGTGGCACACCTCGCACGGGACGTAGACGTCCGGGAGGAAGTTCATCTCGATCTTGAGCGTGCCGTCGCCGGAGCACGCCTCGCAGCGGCCGCCCTTGACGTTGAACGAGAACCGGCCGGGCGTGTAGCCGCGGACCTTGGCCTCGGTCGTCTCGGCGAACAGCCGGCGGACGTGGTCCCAGACACCGGTGTACGTCGCGGGGTTCGACCGCGGGGTCCGGCCGATCGGGCCCTGGTCGACGTGCACGACCTTGTCGAGGTGCTCGAGCCCGGTGACGCGCTTGTGCCGTCCGGCGACCTGCCGGGCGCCGTTGAGCTCGTTGGCGAGGACCGTGTAGAGGATCGAGTTGACCAGCGTCGACTTGCCCGAGCCCGAGACGCCGGTGACGGCGGTCAGGGTGCCCAGCGGGAACGACACGTCGATGCCCTGCAGGTTGTGCTCGCGCGCGCCGACGACGGTGAGCTGCCGTTCCCGGTCGACCTTGCGACGCTCGACGGGCATCGGGATCGACCGGCGGCCCGACAGGTACGCGCCGGTGACCGACTCCTTGGCCTTGAGCAGGCCGGTGAAGTCGCCGGAGTGCACGACGCGGCCGCCGTGCTCACCGGCGCCCGGGCCGATGTCGACGATCCAGTCGGCGGTGCGGATCGTGTCCTCGTCGTGCTCGACGACGATGAGCGTGTTGCCCAGGTCGCGCAGGCGCGTGAGCGTGTCGATGAGCCGGCGGTTGTCGCGCTGGTGGAGCCCGATGCTCGGCTCGTCGAGGACGTACAGGACGCCCACGAGGCCCGACCCGATCTGGGTCGCGAGCCGGATGCGCTGGGCCTCGCCGCCGGACAGCGTCGCCGCCGGCCGCGTGAGCGAGAGGTAGTCGAGGCCGACGTCGAGCAGGAAGCCGAGGCGCGCCTGGATCTCCTTGAGGACCTGCGCGGCGATCGCCCGCTCCCGCTCGCCGAGCTCGAGCCCGTCGAGGAACGTCCGCGCCTCCCGGATCGGGAGCGTGCAGACGTCGGCGATGGACTTGCCACCGACGCGGACCGCGAGCACCTCGGGCTTGAGGCGCGCGCCCTTGCAGACCGGGCACGGGACCTCGCGCATGAAGGCCTCGTACTTCTCCTTGCTCCAGTCCGACTCCGTCTCGGAGTGGCGGCGCTCGAGGAACGTCACGACACCCTCGAACCCGGTGGAGTACGACCGCTCGCGACCCCAGCGGTTCTTGTAGCGGACCTTCACCTCGTGGTTCTGGCCGTACAGCACCGCGTCCTTCGCACGCTTCGGCAGCGCGCGCCACGGGACGCTCGTCGAGAAGCCCATGTCCTGGGCGAGCGCACCGAGCACCCGCGCGAAGTACTCGCTCGAGATCTGCGCCCACGGCGCGACGGCACCCTCGTCGAGCGAGAGGTCCTCGTCCGGGACGATGAGGTCGGGGTCGACCTCGAGCCGGGACCCGATGCCGGTGCACTCGGGGCACGCGCCGTACGGCGCGTTGAACGAGAAGGTGCGCGGCTCGATCTCGTCGAGCGCGAGCACGTGGTCGTTGGGGCACGCGCGGTTCTCGGAGAAGCGACGCTCGCGGTGCGGGTCGTCCGCGTCGGCGTCCACAAGTTCGACGACGAGCAGACCGCCGGCCAGACCGAGCGCGGTCTCCACCGAGTCCGTGAGGCGGCGCTGGACCCCCTCGCGCGACACCAGGCGGTCGACGACGACCTCGATGTCGTGCTTGAGCTTCTTCTCGAGCGTCGGCGGCTCCGTGAGCTGGACGACCTCGCCGTCGACGCGGGCCCGCGAGAAGCCCTTGCCCTGGAGCTCCTTGAAGAGGTCGGCGTACTCGCCCTTGCGACCGCGGACGACCGGCGCGAGCACCTGGTACCGCGTGCCCTCGGGCAGCTCGAGCAGCCGGTCGACGATCTGCTGCGGCGTCTGCGCGGTCACGCGCTCGCCGCACTCGGGGCAGTACTGCGTGCCCGCGCGCGCGAACAGCAGACGCAGGTAGTCGTACACCTCGGTGATGGTGCCGACCGTCGACCGCGGGTTGCGGTTGGTCGACTTCTGGTCGATCGACACCGCGGGCGACAGGCCCTCGATGAAGTCGACGTCGGGCTTGTCCATCTGCCCGAGGAACTGGCGCGCGTACGCGGACAGCGACTCGACGTACCGCCGCTGCCCCTCCGCGAAGATGGTGTCGAACGCGAGCGAGGACTTCCCCGAGCCCGACAGACCCGTGAACACGATGAGCTTGTCGCGCGGGAGGTCGAGGTCGACGTTGCGGAGGTTGTGCTCGCGGGCGCCCTGCACCACCAGTCGATCGTTCACGGCGGGAAGTCTACGTCGCCCCACCGACACGTCGCACACGTGTTCGACCCGAGCGAACACGCGCCGACCCCGTCGCGGCGGGCACGATGGGCCCATGACGTACACCGGCGAGGTGCGGCCCGGCGGCCCGACCGACGTGCGGGTCCTCGACGAGGTCGAGATCCGCAAGGTCAGCGTCGGCCCGACGGACAACGACGCGTACCTGGTCACGTGCCGCCGTCAGCACGCGCAGCTGCTGGTCGACGCCGCGGACGAGCCCGACCGCCTGCTCGCGCTCGTCCGCGAGGGCTCGGGCGCGGCGCGCCTCGACACGGTCGTGACGACGCACCGGCACCCCGACCACCACCGGGCGCTCGCGTCGGTCGTCGCCGTGACGGGCGCGACGGTGACGGCGGGGGCCGCGGATGCGGCGGAGATCACAGCGGCCACGGGTGTCCCCGTCGACCGCACCCTCCGCGACGGCGACGTCGTCCTGGTCGGTCACGTCACGCTCGAGGTCGTCGCGCTGCGCGGCCACACCGACGGCTCGGTCGCGCTCGTCTACCGCGAGCCCGAGCGGGTGTCCGAGGCCGACACGGTCCCCGGTCGCGCGCACGTCTTCACCGGCGACTCGCTCTTCCCCGGCGGCATCGGCAACACCGGCGGTGATCCTGCCCGTTTCGACCGGCTGCTGACGGACGTCACGACGCGGCTGTTCGACCGGCTCGACGACGACACGTGGGTCTACCCCGGCCACGGCCGCGACACGACGCTCGGCGCGGAGCGTCCGTACCTCGACGCGTGGCGCGACCGCGGCTGGTGACCGCACGACGTCCCGGCCCGGGCGATGCCTCCGCTCAGTCCTCGAGCGGTCCCAGGACGGACGTCGCGACCGTCGCGTGCGCCGACTCGTCGTCGGACGGGTGGAACATCCCGGCGAGGACGTCGCGGTAGAGCCGCGCGAGCTCGCTCCCGGAGAAGTACGAGCCGCCACCCGACACGCGGATCGCGAGGTCGACGACGGTGCGCGCCGTCTCCGTCGCCCGCACCTTGAGCCCGACGAGCTGCGCGAACCACCGGGCGCCGTGCTCGGCCTGCTCGTCGACGTCGCGCGCGAGGGCGAACACCTGCAGCTCGGCGCCGTCCTGGGCGAGCGCCGCGTCGGCGACCTTCCAGCGGATGTCCGGGTCCTGCGAGTAGGCCCGCCCGTCGTGCTTCATCGAGGTGCGACGGCGTGTCGCGGCGACGCCGAGCTCGAGCGCGCGACGCCCGATCCCGGTGTAGACGGCCGCGAGCAGGATCTCGAACACCGCGAAGAGCGCGAAGACGAACGGGTCGCCGCTCGGACCGGGCGGCAGCCGCCGGTAGACACGGTCCGCGGGCGCGAGCGCGCCGTCGAGCACGGTCGTCGCCGACTGCGTGGCGCGCATGCCGAGGGTGTCCCAGTCGTCCTTCGCGGTCGTGCCGCCGTCCTCGCGGGCCACCACCCCGTGCACCAGACGCGGGTCGTCCGGGTCGCTGTCGTCGAGACCGAAGGTCGCGAGGCGCGTCCACACCGGCGAGAGCGACGTGAAGATCTTGGTGCCGTAGTAGCGGTAGCCGCCGTCGGGCTGCCGCTCGGCGCGCGTCCGGGACCCGAACATCACGAGGTCGTTGCCCGCCTCGGAGTTGCCGAACGCGAACACCTCTCCCGCGGCGGCGTCGGTCAGGACGAACGTGAACGCGTCGTCGCCCCGCTCGACGAGCAGCGCCGCGAGGCCCGTGACCACGAGGTGCATGTTGACCGCGAGAGCCGTCGCCGGCGCCGCCGCCGCGAGGCGGACCTGCTCGCGCGCGACCTCCTCGAGCGACAGGCCCGCCCCGCCGAGCCGCTCGGGCACGAACGCCGCGAGGTAGCCGGCCGCGCGCAGGTCCTCGAGGTCGTCGTGCGGGAACGTGTTGTCGCGGTCGTGCCCCGACGCGCGCTCCCCGACGCGGTCGAGCAGGTCGTCGGTCAGGAGCGTGCGGAGCGTGCGGGCCATGCGGCCACTCTGCCACCGTCCGGCGGACCCACCGACCGTGGGTCGCGACGCCGGTGCAGGATGGGCGCATGCCGACCTACGCCGTGTCCTACACCTACGACGAGCGCGTCGACGTGCGCGACCGCGTCCGACCCGAGCACCGCGAGTACCTACGGTCGCTCGCCGACGACGGTCTGCTGCTCGGCTCGGGCCCCTACACGGACGGCGACCCGGGCGCTCTCCTGGTGTTCCGGGCGAAGGACCGGGCCGCCCTCGACGCACTGCTCGCCGCCGACCCGTTCGCGCGCGAGGGGATCGTCGCCGCGACCGCGGTGCGCACGTGGGACGTCGTCCTCGGTCCGTGGAGCGCGTCCTGACACGAGTCCCACCGCGGGTCGACGACGTCGGCGCGCAGACGACGACGCCCCGGACCCTCCGCGCGGAGGACCGGGGCGTCGTCGTGCGTGTCAGGCGTCGGTCGACGTGACCGCGCGGGCGTCGTTGCGCGTCTTCACCAGGCTGGCGACGGTCGCGACGGCGAGGGTGCCGAGGATGAACGTGAGCGACAGCCAGATCGGGATCTCCGGCGCCCACGTGACGGGCTCGCCGCCGTTGATGAACGGCAGCTCGTTGACGTGCAGCGCGTGCAGCACCAGCTTGACGCCGATGAACCCGAGGATCACCGCGAGGCCCTGCGAGAGGTAGACCAGGCGCTCGAGCAGCCCGCCGATGAGGAAGTACAGCTGGCGCAGGCCGAGCAGCGCGAACGCGTTGGCCGTGAACACGATGTACGGCTCCTGCGTGAGCCCGTAGATCGCGGGGATCGAGTCGAGCGCGAAGAGGATGTCGGTCGAGCCGATGGCGATCATCACGACGAGCATCGGCGTGAAGAACCGCTTGCCGTCGATCCGGACGGTCAGCTTGTCGCTGTGGTACTCGTCCGTCGTCGGGACGACGCGCTTGAACCAGCGCACGGCGACGCCGTCGCCCACCTTCTCGTCCTCGGGGTGGTCGGGGTCGTGGTGCTCGCGGGCGAGCTTCACGGCGGTGTACACGAGGAACGCGCCGAAGATGTAGAAGACCCAGGAGAACTGCTCGATCGCCGCGGCGCCCGCGAGGATGAACAGCGTGCGCAGCACGAGCGCGATCGCGACGCCGACCAGCAGGACCTTCTGCTGGTACTCACGTGGCACCGCGAACTTCGTCATGATGATGAGGAAGACGAAGAGGTTGTCGACCGACAACGACTTCTCGGTGATGTAGCCCGCGAAGTACTGGGACCCGAAGTCCCAGCCGGTCACGATGCCCAGACCGATCCCGAAGAGGATCGCGAGCACGATGTAGAAGATCGACCAGCGCACGGACTCCTGGAAGGTGGGAGCGTGCGGGGTCCGCACGTGCGCGAAGAAGTCGAAGAAGATGAGGCCCACCACCGCGACAGCGGTGACGATCCAGACCCACACAGCAACGTCCACAGGAACAACCTCCGGTACGGGAACGACGTCGGGTACCGAAGGTCTCCCCCACCCGCTGCTCCGGGCCGAGCGCCCCGGGGACCGCTGGGTCCCGTGCTGACGACACGCTCGCTCGTGGGGTACTCCCCTTCAGGCTGTCAGCGTAGGTGACGAAAGTCCCGGGGTCATCCGCGCGCGCCGGATGTGCCGAGCGTCACATGCGTACGCATGCACAGCTCCGCCGCGGCCGCGCCGGCCCGAGGCCGCGCGTCAGGCCGTCGCCGCCTGCATCTGCCGCAGCTCCTTCTTCAGCCCCGAGATCTCGTCGCGCAGGCGCGCCGCGAGCTCGAACTGCAGCTCGCCGGCCGCGGCGTGCATCTGGTCCGTGAGCTCCTGGATCAGCCCCGCGAGCTCACCCGCCGCCGCACCCGTGAGCCGCGTCCGTTCGTCACGCGGCGCACCCTTCGACCCGAAGCCGGGGACGGGCGCCTTGCCGCGGCTCGCCTGCCGACCGGCGCCACCCAGCAGCTCGGCGGTGTCGGCGTCCTCGCGCGCGAGCAGGTCGGTGATGTCGCCGATCTTCTTGCGCAGCGGCTGCGGGTCGATCCCGCGCTCGGTGTTGTACGCGATCTGCTTCTCGCGGCGGCGGTTCGTCTCGTCGATCGCGAGCGTCATCGCGGGCGTCATCTTGTCGGCGTACATGTGCACCTGCCCCGACACGTTGCGCGCCGCGCGCCCGATCGTCTGGATGAGCGACTTCCCGGACCGCAGGAAGCCCTCCTTGTCCGCGTCGAGGATCGCGACGAGCGACACCTCGGGCAGGTCCAGGCCCTCGCGCAGCAGGTTGATGCCGACCAGGACGTCGTACTCGCCGAGCCGCAGCTCGCGCAGCAGCTCGACGCGGCGCAGCGTGTCGACCTCGGAGTGCAGGTAGCGGACCCGGACCCCCTTCTCGAGGAAGTAGTCCGTGAGGTCCTCGGCCATCTTCTTGGTCAGCGTCGTGACGAGGACGCGCTCGTCCTTCTCGACGCGGTCGTGGATCTCGCCCAGGAGGTCGTCGATCTGGCCCTTCGTCGGCTTGATGATGACCTCGGGGTCGACCAGCCCGGTCGGCCGGATGATCTGCTCGACGACGCCGTCGGACATCGACAGCTCGTAGTCGCCGGGCGTCGCGGACAGGTAGACGGTCTGCCCGATCCGCTCGACGAACTCCTCCCACCGCAGCGGCCGGTTGTCGGTCGCGCTCGGCAGGCGGAACCCGTGCTCGACGAGCGCGCGCTTGCGCGACATGTCGCCCTCGAACATCGCGCCGATCTGCGGGACCGTCACGTGCGACTCGTCGATGACGAGCAGGAAGTCCTCGGGGAAGAAGTCGAGCAGCGTGTTCGGTGCCGAGCCGGCCGTCCGGCCGTCGATGTGCCGCGAGTAGTTCTCGATGCCCGAGCACGAGCCGATCTGGCGCATCATCTCGATGTCGTACGTCGTGCGCATGCGCAGCCGCTGCGCCTCGAGCAGCTTGTTCTGGCTCTCCAGCTCGGCGAGACGCGCCTCGAGCTCGAGCTCGATGCCGTGGATCGCGCGCTCCATGCGCTCCGGGCCGGCGACGTAGTGCGTCGCCGGGAAGATCATCATCTGCTGCTCGCCGCGGACGACGTCGCCCGTGAGCGGGTGCAGCGTCGCGATCGCCTCGATCTCGTCGCCGAAGAACTCGATCCGGACGGCGAGCTCCTCGTACATCGGGATGATCTCGACGGTGTCGCCGCGCACCCGGAACGTGCCGCGCGTGAACGCGAGGTCGTTGCGCGTGTACTGCATCTGCACGAACTGGCGGAGCAGCTGGTCCCGGTCGATCTGCTGCCCGACCTCGAGCGTCACCATCCGGTCGACGTACTCCTGCGGCGTGCCCAGGCCGTAGATGCACGACACCGACGCGACCACGACGACGTCGCGCCGGGTCAGCAGCGAGCTCGTCGCCGAGTGCCGCAGGCGCTCGACCTCGTCGTTGATCGACGAGTCCTTCTCGATGTAGGTGTCCGTCTGCGCGATGTACGCCTCGGGCTGGTAGTAGTCGTAGTACGAGACGAAGTACTCGACGGCGTTGTTCGGCAGCAGCTCGCGGAACTCGGTGGCGAGCTGCGCGGCGAGCGTCTTGTTCGGGGCCATCACCAGCGTGGGGCGCTGCACCTGCTCGATGAGCCACGCGGTCGTGGCGGACTTGCCGGTGCCGGTCGCGCCGAGCAGGACGACGTCCTTCTCCCCCGCGTTGATGCGCCGGGCGAGGTCGGCGATCGCCGTCGGCTGGTCGCCCGACGGCTGGAACTCGGACACCACCCGGAAGGGCGCGACGGTCCGCTGGAGCTCGGTGACGGGACGCATGCCTCCACGGTACGGGGCACCACCGACACGCGCCGGGCCCCTCCTCCACGCGCGAGCACGCGGTCCCGCGCGGCACGCGAGCGCCGGTCGCGCGCGCCACGGGAGCGGCCGGAGCCACGACGCCCGGCGTGCCGACCGGCACCACCGGAGCGACGCGGGGCCACGAACGCACCCGACCGAGCGTCAGGCCTCCGCGCCCGCCGTGACCCGCACGTCGTGGTGCACGCGCGCCGCCGTGCGGACGACCGCCGCGACCGCGCGCGCGGAGTCCTCGACCGGGAGCCCGGGGCCGTCGCCGGCCTCGTGCGGGTCCCGCGGCACGTGCACGAACCCGCCGCGCACGCCGTCGCGGCCGTCGAGCAGGTGCGCGAGCGCGTAGGACGTCGCGTTGCACACGTAGGTGCCCGCGGTGTTCGACACCTCGACGGGCACGCCCTCCTGAGCGACCGCATCGGCGCACGCCTTGACCGGCAGCGACGAGAAGAACGCCGCCGGGGCACCGGCGATCACGGGCACGTCGACGGGTGCCGACCCGTCGGCGTCGGGGATGCGCGCGTCGATGACGTTGACCGCGACCCGCTCGAGGCCGACCGCGCCGCGCCCGCCGGCCTCGCCGACGCACACGACCACGTCGGGCGACAGCTCGGCGACCGCGGCACGCAGCTCCTGACGTGCCCGGCGGAACGACACGGGGAGCCGACGCACGACGAGGTCGACGTCCGGCTCGTCCCACGCGTCCCGCACGAGCGCGACCGCGTCCCACGACGCGTTGACGGGGTGGCCGTCGAACGGCTCGAACCCCGTCAGCAGGACGCGCGTCACGGGGTCTCGGCCGCGAGCTCGTCGGCGCGCTCGACGGCGAGCCGGTCCCACAGGTCGTCGACCTGGGTCCGCAGGTCGTCGTCGCTCCCGGTGCCGTCGAGCACCACGTCCGCGACCGCGAGCCGCTCGTCGTCGGCGGCCTGCGCGGCGACGCGCTGCTCGGCGTCCTCACGCGACATCCCGCGCAGCCGCACGAGCCGCTCGACGCGCAGCACGGCGGGCGCGTGCACGACGACGAGGACGTGGAAGGAGTCCGCCTGGCCGGTCTCGACGAGGAGCGGGATGTCGTGCACGACGACCGCCCCGTGGTCGACGACCGCGGCCGCGGCCTCGCGCTCCGCGGCGAGCCTCCGGACGACCGGGTGGACGATGCCGTCGAGCCGGCGCCGTGCGTCCGCGTCGGCGAACACGATCGACGCGAGCGCGGGCCGGTCCAGCGTCCCGTCCGCAGCGAGCACCCCGTCGCCGAACTCCGCGACCACCGCGTCGAGGCCGGCGCTGCCGGGGGCGACGGCCTCGCGCGCGAGCTCGTCGGAGTCGATCACCACCGCACCCAGCTCGCGCAGCCGTCGTGCGGCCACGGACTTGCCGGCCGCGATGCCTCCGGTCAACCCGATGCGTTGCATGCGCCCCATCCTGCCGGACGGTCGCCGGGTACGCCGACGGGCCGGCCACCCGCAGGTGACCGGCCCGTCGAAGGACTCACCGGGGACGTGCCCCGGACGAGATCAGTTGCCCGTGAGCTTCTCGCGCAGAGCGGCGAGCGCCTCGTCGGACGCGAGGGTGCCGGTGGCCTCCTCGGTGGACGACGAGTACGTCGACGGCACGGCGCCGCCGCCGGCGCTGCCGCCGTCGCCCGACGTCGCAGCCTCCGCGTCGGCCTTCGCGGCCTCGGCGACCTGCTTGCGGTGCGCCTCCCAGCGCTCGTGCGCGGCCGCGTACTGGGCCTCCCACGTCTCGCGCTGCGACTCGAAGCCCTCGAGCCACTCGTTGGTGGTCGGGTCGAAGCCCTCGGGGTACTTGTAGTTGCCCTGCTCGTCGTACTCGGCCGCCATGCCGTACAGCGCGGGGTCGAAGTCCTCCGAGGCCGGGTCGAAGCCCTCGTTGGCCTGCTTGAGCGACAGCGAGATGCGGCGACGCTCGAGGTCGATGTCGATGACCTTGACGAAGACGTCGTCGCCGACCTGGACGACCTGCTCCGGGATCTCGACGTGCCGCACGGCCAGCTCCGAGATGTGGACCAGACCCTCGATGCCGTCCTCGACGCGCACGAACGCACCGAACGGGACGAGCTTCGTGACCTTGCCGGGGACGACCTGGCCGATGGCGTGCGTCCGGGCGAACGCCTGCCACGGGTCCTCCTGCGTCGCCTTGAGCGACAGCGAGACCCGCTCGCGGTCGAAGTCGACGTCCAGGACCTCGACCGTGACCTCCTGGCCGACCTCGACGACCTCGGACGGGTGGTCGATGTGCTTCCAGGACAGCTCGGAGACGTGCACGAGCCCGTCGACGCCGCCGAGGTCCACGAACGCACCGAAGTTGACGATCGAGGAGACGACACCGGGGCGCACCTGGCCCTTCTGCAGCGTCTGCAGGAAGGTGGAGCGGACCTCGGACTGCGTCTGCTCGAGCCAGGCACGGCGCGACAGGACGACGTTGTTGCGGTTCTTGTCGAGCTCGATGATCTTCGCCTCGATCTCCTTGCCGACGTACGGCTGGAGGTCGCGGACGCGACGCATCTCGACGAGCGAGGCGGGGAGGAAGCCGCGCAGACCGATGTCGAGGATGAGGCCACCCTTGACGACCTCGATGACGGTGCCGGTGACGACGCCGTCCTCCTCCTTGATCTTCTCGATCGTGCCCCACGCGCGCTCGTACTGCGCCCGCTTCTTGGACAGGATCAGCCGGCCTTCCTTGTCCTCCTTCTGGAGGACCAGGGCCTCGACCTCGTCGCCGACCTTGACGACCTCACCGGGGTCCACGTCGTGCTTGATGGACAGCTCGCGGGAGGGGATGACGCCCTCGGTCTTGTAACCGATGTCGAGCAGGACCTCGTCGCGGTCGACCTTGACGATGGTGCCCTCGACGATGTCGCCATCGTTGAAGTACTTGATGGTGGCGTCGATCGCGGCGAGGAAGTCCTCGGCCGAGCCGATGTCGTTGACCGCGACCTGCGGGGTGGCGGGCTTCGCGGGGGTGGAGATGCTCATGTAGGGATGGGCTCCGTTGCGGACAGGAAGTTGTGCGGACAGGATGTCGGTGCTGGTCGCCGGCCCTGCGAGGGGCGATCTCCACCGCCGGGACGAGATCCCAGGTGGCGAGGTCGGACCTGGAGGAAGGCGCGCGGCACCGCCGTCCACCTTATCGGGGTGCTTGCGGGCAGGTCAAAGCGCGTCCCGCCCACCGCGTTCGGCCCGCGAGGGAGCGGACGCGGCGGACCCCTCGGCCGTCAGGCGAGAGCCCGGGCGACCGACAGCAGCTCGTCCGGCACGTGCTTGACCTTGCCCGCGATCTCGCTCAAGGGGACCAGCTCGACCTTCTCGCCGCGCAGCGCCGTCATGACGTCCGAGCGGCCCTCGGTGATCGCGTCGATCGCCGCGACGCCGAAGCGCGAGCCGAGGATGCGGTCGGTCGGCGACGGCGTCCCGCCGCGCTGCACGTGGCCGAGCACCGTGACGCGCGTGTCGAAGCCCGTGCGCTGCTCGATCTCGGACTTGAGCCGCTCGCCGATCGCGCCCGCGACGATCTCACCGAACTTGCCCACCTGGGTCTCGTAATGCATCGACGTGCCCTCCGCGGGCACCGCGCCCTCGGCGACGACGACGATCGAGAAGCTCGCGTGCGCGCGATGGCGGTGCTTGAGGAACCGCTCGATGCGGTCGATGTCGAACGGCGACTCGGGGGCGAGCACGAGCTCGGCTCCCCCGGCGATGCCCGCGGTCGCGGCGATCCAGCCCGCGTGCCGGCCCATGACCTCGACGATCATCACGCGGTTGTGCGACTCGGCCGTCGTGTGGATGCGGTCGATGGCCTCGGTCGCGATCGAGACGGCGGTGTCGAACCCGATCGACTGGTCGGTGCCCCACACGTCGTTGTCGATCGTCTTCGGGATCGCGACGATGCGGACGCCCGCCTCGGCGATCTTGCTCGCGGCGTGCAGCGTGCCGTCGCCGCCGATGCAGATGAGCGCCTCGATGCGCTCGGCCTCGAGCGTCGCGAGGACCGCGTCGATGCCGCCGTCGCCCTTGTGCGGGTGGAAGCGGGCCGTGCCGAGCAACGTGCCGCCGACGGGCAGGACGTTGCGGATGTGGCTGCGGGTCAGCGGGATCGACAGGCCGTCGACGACGCCCTTCCACCCGTTGCGGAAACCGATGATCGAGTGGCCGTACTGCCCCTCGCCGTGCTTGACGACGGCGCGGATCGCGGCGTTGAGCCCGGGGACGTCGCCGCCTCCGGTGAGCAGACCGACACGCACGGGTGACTCCTGACAGACGACGGGTGGGGGACGACGTCAGCGCTCCGTCGGGCTGCCGCGCACGTCAGCCTAGCCGTGACCAGGCGCGTCACCCGTGCCTTCGGTCCCGGTCCGTGTCGCCGGCCCGACGGTACGCGGGCGGTCAGACGCCGAGCTCGAGGGTCCGGCCGGGGATCGCGTCGAGCAGCGTGCGCGTGTACGCCGTCTGCGGGTCGTCGAACACGTCGTCGGCCGTGCCCTGCTCGACGACCCGCCTCTTCTCCATGACGCAGACGACGTCGGCGATCTGCCGCACGACGGCGAGGTCGTGGCTGATGAAGAGGTAGGACAGGCCCAGGCGCGACTGCAGGTCGGCGAGCAGGTGCAGGATCTGGGCCTGCACGACGACGTCGAGCGCCGACACCGCCTCGTCGCACACCACGAGCTCGGGCTCGAGCGCGAGTGCCCGGGCGATCGCGACGCGCTGCCGCTGGCCGCCCGAGAGCTCGCCCGGGTAGCGGCGCAGCAGCTCGGTCGGGAGCGCGACGTCCTCCATGAGGGCGTGCACGCGGTCGCGGCGTTCGGCGGGGGTGCCGATGCGGTGGGCGCGCAGCGGCTCCTCGATGGTCCGGTAGATGGTGAACAGCGGGTCGAGCGACGCGTACGGGTCCTGGAAGATCGGCTGCACGCGGCGACGGAACGTCACCTCGGCGGCGCGGTCGCGGCCCGAGCCGACGTCGACGCCGTCGAACCGGATCGTGCCCGACGTCGGCTCGGTGAGGCCGAGCATCATGCGCGCGACGGTCGACTTGCCCGACCCGGACTCCCCCACGAGCGCGACGGTCCGGCCGCGCGGCACGGTGAAGCTCACGTCGTCGACGGCCGTGAAGTCCGTGGACCGGCTGAACAGGCCGCGGCCGCGCAGCTTGAACACCTTCGTCACGTGCTCGACCTCGACGATGGTGTCGGGCCGCGCGCCGGCGTCCGCCGCGGCGGGCGCGTCGGCGGTCGCGGTCGTGACGCCCTCGCCGAGCGACGGCGCGAGCAGGTCCTCGGCCGCGACGTCGGCGTCCCCGGTCTCCTTGGCGATCGCGATGCGCCGCGACGCGAGCGACGGCGCGGCGGCGATGAGGCGGCGCGTGTACTCGTGCTGCGGGTTCTGCAGGATCTGCCGGGCGGGGCCCTTCTCGACGACCTCCCCGCGGTACATGACGACGACCGTGTCGGCCCGCTCGGCCGCGAGCCCGAGGTCGTGCGTGATGAGCAGGACGGCGACCCCGAGGCGTGCGGTGAGCGCGGTGAGGCCGTCGAGGATGGTGCGCTGGACGGTGACGTCGAGCGCGGACGTCGGCTCGTCGGCGACCAGCAGGCGGGGTCGCGCGGACAGGCCCATCGCGATGAGCGCACGCTGCCGCATACCGCCCGAGAACTCGTGCGGGTACTGCTGCGCGCGTCGTGCCGCGTCGGGCAGGCCGGCCTCCTCGAGCAGCTCGACGGTGCGCGCCTGCGCGGCCGACCCGCGGGCGACGTCGTTGTCCTCGAGCGCCTCGACGATCTGCGAGCCGACCCGGCGGACGGGGTTGAGGTTCGACATCGGGTCCTGCGGGACGAGGCCGATCTGCGCACCGCGCAGGCGCGACATCTCCGCCGCGCTCAGACGCACGACGTCCTGGCCGTCGAAGAGGATCTCGCCGCCCGTGACCGCGCCGTTGGCCGCGAGCAGGCCGAGCACGGCCGCGGCCGTCGTCGACTTCCCCGAGCCGGACTCCCCCACGACCGCGACGGTCTCGCCGGGGTGGACGTCGAGGCTGACGCCGCGCAGCGCGGTGGTCGACCCCGCGTCGGTGCGGAACTGCACCTCGAGGTCGCGCACGGAGAGCAGCGGCTCGCCGCCGAAGAGACCTGCCACGTCACTCACCGCTTCCTCGACCGGGGGTCCAGCGCCTCGCGCAGCGCCTCGCCGAACAACGTGAACCCGAGCGCCGTGACCGCGATGCACGCGCCCGGCCACAGGGCCAGCCGCGGCGCGATCTCGAGCTCGTTCTGGGCCGAGGTGAGCATGCGCCCCCACTCGGCGGTGGTCGGCGAGCCGCCGCCGAGGCCCAGATAGGACAGGGCCGCGGCCTCGATGACGGCGGTCGCGAGCAGCAGCGTCGCCTGGACGATGACGGGCGACACGCTGTTCGGCAGGACGTGGCTCATCGTCACGGTCCGCTTGCTCAGACCCAGCGACCGCGCGGCCAGCACGTAGTCCTGCCCACGTTGCGCGAACATCGAGCCGCGCAGCAGCCGCGCGAAGATCGGGACCTGCACGACGCCGATCGCGATGACGACGGCCGCAGGGGTCTGA
This sequence comes from Cellulomonas algicola, assembly GCF_003851725.1. Taxonomy (GTDB): domain Bacteria; phylum Actinomycetota; class Actinomycetes; order Actinomycetales; family Cellulomonadaceae; genus Cellulomonas; species Cellulomonas algicola. The sequence continues at coordinate 16,434 of NZ_BHYL01000054.1, forward strand.
CCCGCGATCGCCGCGATGGACACCGCGAGCAGCAGGCTCGGGACCGCGAGCAGCAGGTCGACGAACCGCATGATGACGTTGTCGGTCGCGCCGCCGAGCCCGCCGGACAGCGCGCCCAGGACGAGCCCGCCGAGCAGGCCGAACAGCGTCGACAGCACACCGATGAGCAGCGACGCCCGAGCGCCCCAGACGAGCTGCGAGAACAGGTCGGCGCCGTACCGGTCGAGGCCGAGCAGGTACTCGTCCGACGGTCCGGGGATGTACGTCGGGCGGACCTCGGCGCGACCCGGCAGCTCGCCCGCGTCGTACGGCGCGATGAGCGGCGCGAACACCGCGACGAGGATGAACACCACGACGATCGCCGCGCCGACGATCGCGCCCGGGTTGCGGCGCAGGCGCCGCGCGGCGAGGCGCCAGTGGGACGCGCCCGCGAGGCGCGCCTCGTCGGTCGCGCGCCCCTGGCCCAGCGGTGCGTTGGGGACCTCGTAGACCTCGGGCGCGCTCATCGCGTCGCCCGGGTGCGCGGGTCGATGAAGCCGTACGAGACGTCGACGACGAGGTTCACGAGTGCGTACACCACCGCGATGATGAGGATGAAGCCCTGCAGGACGGCGTAGTCCAGGTTGAAGATCGCGTTCGCGAGGAAGCTCCCGATGCCGGGGAACGCGAACACGGTCTCCGTCAGGACCGCGCCGGACAGCAGGAGGCCGACCTGCAGGCCGATGGTCGTGGCGACGGGCAGCATCGCGTTGCGCAGGATGACGCGTCGTCGCAGGCGGTCCGGTCCGAGGCCCTTGGCGCGGGCGGTGCGGACGTAGTCCGCGTCCTGCACCTCGATGACGGACGACCGCGTGATGCGGGCGATGATCGCGAGCGGGATCGACCCGAGCGCGATCGCGGGGAGCACGAGGTGCATGAGCGCGTCCCAGCTCGCGTCCCACTCCCGCGTGAGGATCCCGTCGAGGACGTAGAACCCCGTGGGGTGCGTCGCGATCATCGTCGGGTCCTGCCGTCCGGTGGACGGGAACCAGCCGAGGTTGACCGCGAACGCCCACTTGAGCAGGAACGCGAGGAAGAAGACGGGAATCGTCACGCCGATGAGCGACGCGACGACCGTGAGGTGGTCGAGCGGACGACCCTGGCGGCGGGCCGCGACGTAGCCGAGCGGGATCGCGACCCCGACGGCGACGATCAGCGCGACCACGGTGAGCTCGATCGTCGCGGGGAACCGGTTGGTGAACTCCTCGAGGACCGGCCGGCCGGTCCGGGTGGAGACGCCGAAGTTGCCCTGGAGGAGCTGCCCGAGCCAGGTGACGTACTGCTGGATCAGCGGCTTGTCGAAGCCGTAGAGCTCGTTGACGCGGGCCACCGCCTCCGGGGTGGCGCGCTCCCCCAGGAGGGCCGTGGCAGGACCTCCCGGGAGAGCGCGCACCCACAGGAACAGCAGGACCGACAACCCGAGCAGGGTGGGGACGAGCAGCGCGAGGCGCCGCAGGATCAGTCGGGTCATCGAGTGGTGCGGTCTCTCTCAGCTGCCGAGCGTGATCACGTTGTAGACCTCGTCCTGGACCGGCGAGGCCGGGTAGCCCTTGACGTCGTCCTTGAACGCGAGTGACGGGACCGGGTGCGCGAGCGGGATGCCGGGCAGGAACTCCAGGAGCTCGGCGTTCGCGGCCTCGTACGCGGCCTTCTGCTCGTCGATGTCCGCGACGTACCGGGCGTCGTTGATCGCCTGGAAGATCGCGGGGTTGTCGAAGCCCCACTCGTTCGAGGGCCCGCCGAAGAAGACCCCGATGAAGTTGTAGGTGTCGTTGTAGTCACCGGTCCATCCGAGCAGGTGCAGGCCGTGGTCCGGGGTGCCCTGGATCTTGTCCAGGTACTCCGGGTTCCACGGGTCCGGCACGGCGTTGACGGTGATGCCGACGGCCTCGAGGTCCGCCTTGATCGCCGTGAAGACCTGCTCGGGCGTCGGCATGTACGGCCGCGAGACGTTGGTCGGGTAGTTGAAGTCGAGCGTGAGGTTCGACTGGCCGGCCTCGGCGAGCAGCGCCTTGGCCTTGTCCGGGTCGTAGTCGTACGTCTCGACGTCGGCGTTCCAGCCGGAGACCGACGGCGGGACGAAGTTCGTCGCGACCTCGGTGCCCTCGGGGAGCGTCTGGGCGACGAGCGCCTCCTTGTTGATCGCGTACGCGATGGCCTGCCGGACGCGCAGGTCCGCGAGCTCGGGCTTCGCCTGGTTCATCGCGAGGTACAGGATGTTGAACGGCTCGCGGTTGACGATCTGGAAGCCGTCGCTCTTGAGCGCCTCGACGTCCGCGGGACCGACGAGGTCGTACCCGTCGATGTCGCCGGCCTGGAGGGCCTGCCGCCGCGCGGTCGCGTCGGAGATGATCGGGAAGACGATCCGCTTGATCTGGCCCTGCTCGCCCCAGTAGTCCTCGTTCGCGACGAGCACGACCTCCTCGCCCGGGCTCCAGGAGTCGAACGTGTAGGGGCCCGTGCCCGTGGGGTGCGCGTTCGCGTACTCGGGCAGGACGGGTGCGTCGCCCTCACCGGTGACGTTGTCGGCGTCGTACTCCTCGAGCGCCGTGGGCGACTGCATCGAGAACGACGGGAGCGACAGCGCCGAGATGAGCTCGGGCAGCGGGCTCTTGAGGTGGACGACCGCGGTCGACGCGTCGGGCGCCTCGCAGCTCTCGTACTTGCCGGTGCCGTTGAGGGTCTCGACGTCGCTCGTCGCGAAACCGCCGTTGACCTTCTGCCAGTAGTACGACAGCGACTCGGACTGCAGCACGCCGGTGAAGTTGTTCCACCGGTCGAAGTTGAAGCACACCGCGTCGCCGTCGAAGTCGGTGCCGTCCTGGAACTTCACGCCCTCCTTGAGCTGGAAGGTGTAGTCCAGGCCGTCGTCGCTCACCTCCCACGACTCCGCGAGGAGCGGGGCCGGGTCGGCGGTGCCCGGCTCGGTGCCCACGAGACCTTCGAAGATCTGCCGGGCGACACGGAACGACTCGCCGTCGTTCGCGAAGGCGGGGTCGAGCCCCGCCGGGTCGGAGGACGCGGCGAAGATGAACGTGTCGCGTCCACCGCCGCTCGCGCCGTCGGTCGAGCCTCCGTCGGAGTCACGATCGCTCGCGGCGCACGCCGTGAGCGCGAGTGCTCCGACCGTCGAGACGGCCACCAGCTTCCAGGACTTCACCACGACCACCCTTCGTCGACGGGGTACCGGCACGCCGGGCGCCGGAACGGCCCAGAGGCTAGGCGGCCCACGTGACCACGTTGTTACGCGGGAGTACCTGCTCGTTACGTGCCAGTACGTTCACTGGTCGCGGGCGACACTAGCGACATGTCTGGAAATTACAACCCGGCCGAGCCCGACCCGCTCGCCGACGCCGGCTACCGCGAGGTCCCCGACGCCGAGGGTGGGGCCGCGGGACGCGGGTGGTGGGACGCCAACGCCGAGGAGTACCTGGACGAGCACGGCGCGTTCCTCGGGCCTGCCGACTTCGTGTGGTGCCCGGAGGGGCTGCGCGAGGAGGACGCCGGGCTGCTCGGCGACGTGACCGGTCGGCGCGTGCTCGAGGTCGGCGCCGGTGCGGCCCAGTGCGCGCGCTGGCTGGGCACGCGCGGCGCGCACGTCGTCGCGACCGACGTGTCGCACGGGATGCTCGCGGGCGGGCTGCGGTACGACGCGGCGGAGGGCACGCGCACGCCGCTCGTGCAGGCGGACGCCCGCGCGCTTCCGTTCGCGGCGGACTCCTTCGACGTCGCCTTCACGGCCTTCGGCGCGATCCCGTTCGTGCCCGACGCGGAGCGGGTCCACGCCGAGGTCGCGCGCGTGCTGCGGCCCGGCGGGCGGTGGGTGTTCGCCGTGACGCACCCGCTGCGGTGGGCGTTCCCGGACGACCCGTCCGCGCACGGCCTCACGGCGACGCGCTCGTACTTCGACCGCCGGCCGTACGTCGAGACCGGTGCGTCGGGCCGGGTCCTGTACGCCGAGTACCACCGCACGGTCGGCGACCACGTCGCCGAGCTGACCGGCGCGGGGTTTCTTCTCGAACGGCTCGTCGAGCCCGACTGGCCCGCCGGGCACGAGCGCGTCTGGGGCGGCTGGGGTCCCGTGCGCGGCGCGCGGCTGCCCGGCACGGCGATCTTCGTCACGCGCCTGCGCTGACGGACCGCGCACGGCGGCCCGGGGTGCGGACGAGCTCCCGCAGCCCCGGGCCGTCGTCGGTCAGTGCACCGTCGCCTTCTCGGCACCCGCACCCGTGAGGGAGCGGACCTCCATCTCGGCGAACTTCTCGGGGTGCGGCTTCTCCTTGCTGAGCAGCGTCCCGAGGATCCCGAGGAGGAACGCGAGCGGGATCGAGATGATCCCCGGGTTCTCGAGCGGGATGAGGTGGAAGTCGATGCTCGTGTCGCGGATCATCGACAGGCTCGCCCCCGTCTTCGGGTCGACCTTGCCCGACACGACCGGCGAGATGACGATGAGCAGGATGCACGAGATCAGGCCGCCGTACATGCTCCACAGCGCGCCCGCCGTGTTGAACCTCTTCCAGAACAGCGAGTAGAGGATCGTCGGGAGGTTCGCGCTGGCCGCGACCGCGAACGCGAGCGCGACGAGGAACGCGACGTTCTGGCCGTTGGCGAAGATGCCGCCGATGATCGCGAGGATGCCGATGACCACGACCGTGATCCGCGCGACGCGGACCTCGCCGTCGGGCTTGACCTCGCCGCGCTTGAGCCAGTTGGCGTAGATGTCGTGCGCGAACGACGCCGCGGCGGTGATCGTGAGCCCGGCGACCACGGCGAGGATCGTCGCGAACGCGACCGCCGAGATGATGCCGAGCAGGATCGTGCCGCCGAGCTCGTACGCGAGCAGCGGCGCCGCCGAGTTCACGCCGCCCGGTGCGGACGTGATCGTCTCCGGCCCCACGAGCGCGCCTGCGCCGTACCCGAGGACGAGCGTGAACAGGTAGAAGATGCCGATGAGCCAGATCGCCCACACGACGGACCGCCGGGCCTCCTTGGCCGACGGCACCGTGTAGAAGCGCATGAGCACGTGCGGCAGACCCGCCGTGCCGAGCACCAGCGCGAGGGCCAGCGACACGAAGTTGAGCTGGCTCATCGCGCTCGCGCCGTACTGCTTGCCCGGCTCGATGAGCGCCTCACCGCCCTCGCCCGCCTGGTCGATCGCGCCCTGCAGCAGGTCGGACAGGTTGAACCCGTACTTCGACAGCACCCACAGCGTCATCACGCCGGCGCCCGCGATGAGCAGCACCGCCTTGATGATCTGCACCCACGTGGTGCCCTTCATGCCGCCGACGAGGACGTACAGGATCATCAGCGCGCCCACGACGGCGATGACGACGCCCTGCGCGGCACGGTCGTCGATGCCCAGCAGGAGCGCGACGAGGCCGCCCGCGCCGGCCATCTGCGCGAGCAGGTAGAAGAACACCACCGCGAGGGTCGACAGGGCCGCCGCCATCCGGACCGGACGCTGACGCAGCCGGAACGACAGGACGTCCGCCATGGTGAACCGGCCCGTGTTGCGCAGCAGCTCCGCGACCAGCAGGAGCGCGACGAGCCACGCGACGAGGAACCCGATCGAGTAGAGGAACCCGTCGTAGCCGTTGATCGCGATCGCCCCGCAGATGCCGAGGAACGACGCCGCGGACAGGTAGTCGCCGGCGATCGCCGTGCCGTTCTGCGGACCGGTGAACGAGCGACCGGCCGCGTAGTAGTCGGCGGCCGTGCGGTTGTTGCGCGACGCGCGGAACACGATGACCAGCGTCACCAGGACGAAGGCACCGAAGATCGCGATGTTGACGATCGGCTCGCCGACCTGCTCGGTCGCGGTGCGGACGACGGCGCTCACGCGACCTCACCGCTGTCGAGCGTGCCTTCCTCGATGTGCCGGCGGAGGCGCTCGGCGACGGCGTCCTGGCGGTTGTTCGCCCACCGCGCGTAGATCATCGTGATCGCGAACGTCGAGACGAACTGGCCGAGCCCGAACAGCAGGCCGACGGTGATGTTGCCCCACACGCGCGTGCCCATGAAGTCGTGCGCGTAGGTGGAGAGCAGGACGTAGAGGAAGTACCAGACGAGGAACAGGGCCGTCATCGGGAACACGAAGTTCCGGAAGCGACGGCGCAGCGCCTGGAACTCGGCGCTGCGCTGGACGCGTTGGTAGTCGGTCTCTGGGCTGTCGCTGAACGTGTCGGTCATGCGCGCCTCCCGGGGGACGTCGGACGTGGCGGCGTTGCCACAGGCGCCCACTGTGGCCCAGATCACGCTCGTCCACTAGCGGTGTTTTCGTCTGGATCGTCGAAAGTCCGTCGAAAGTTCGTCCCGACCCTGGTCCGGGGGAATCCGTCGCCCTCACCAGCACCTCTGGCGCGGACCCGCGCGCGGTCGCCGCCGCGAGGCGACCAGGTCGTCGCCGGAGCCGACCATCCGCCCCGCTGCACCCCCTGCGGGCGTCGCGGGCGGGCGTCGCGGACGCCCTACAGTGCTGCGGTGCCCACGCCTCCGGACCCGCCCCGCGGCCGCCGTCCCGAGCTGGACGCGCTGCGCGGGCTCGCCGCCCTCTCGGTCCTGCTCTTCCACGCGCTGACGCTCAACTCGGCGACCCTCCTCCTGGGGGCTCAGCTCGGCGAGGTCCACCACTGGGCGGCGCGGCTCCTCGTCGACACGCCGCTCCACGTCGTGTGGCTCGGCGCCGAGGCCGTGTGGCTCTTCTTCGTCCTCTCCGGGTTCGTGCTCACGCGGATGACGATGCGTCCCGGGTTCTCGTGGGCGGGCTACTACCCCAGCCGGCTCGTCCGCCTGTACCTGCCCGTCGCGATCGCCGTGCTGCTCGCGTGGACGACGTACCTCTACCCGCACGTCCCCGGGCCCACGCAGCCCCAGGCGACGGCCGTCGACTACCCGATGTCGAGCGTGCTGCACGACATGACGCTCGTCGGCGGCACGACGTCGTCGCTCGGCGTCCTGTGGTCGCTGCAGTGGGAGATCGTGTTCTCGCTCCTCCTGCCGCTCTACGTCCTGCTCGTCCGCACGCGGCCCGTCATCACCGGCGTCGTCGCCGCGGTGGCCTGCTACCTCGGCTGGCGCTACTCCGACGGCGCCCTCTCGTACCTGCCGATGTTCTTCGTCGGCACCGTGCTCGCGCACGGCTGGGACCGCGTCGAGCGGTGGACCGCCTTCCTCGCCCGGCGCCGATGGTGGGCCTGGGCCGCCGGAGTCGGCCTCGCGGTCGCGGCGGTTCTCGCGATGACGTCCGCCTACCTCGTCGGGCGCCCCCTCGCCGCGACCCCCGTGCCGACCTGGACCGGCATGGCCGCGCGCAACCTGCTCGTCCCCGTGGTCGTCGCGGGCATCGTCCTGCTCATCGTCCTCGTGCAGACGTGGCCGCCGCTGCGCGCCCTGGTCTCGTCGCGGCCGTTCGTCTACCTCGGCACGATCTCGTTCAGCCTGTACCTCGTGCACCTGCCCCTGCTGGTGCTGTGGCTCTACGTCGTCGGCCCCGGCAAGAAGGCCGCGGCGATCGGCACCGTCACCTCGCTGGTCGCGGCGGTCGTCTTCTACCAGCTGGTCGAGCGGCGCGCGCACGCGTTCTCACGACGGGTCGGCCGCCGCGCCGCCACCGTGCTCGACCGGCCCGCGACGGCCGCGGCAGCGCCGGCGCCGGACGCTCGACCGGAGTCCGCCGCGCCGACGGGGACGGACGCGGCGCACCCGTCCGGCGCGTCCGCGGACAACGCAGCGCTCGCCGAGCGCACCGCCACGCGC
>NZ_BHYL01000055.1 GCF_003851725.1 Cellulomonas algicola
GCCCCCCCCCCCCCCCCCCCCCCCACGGCCCGGCGGCCGAGGGGGCCAGCCCCTAGCGCCGGCCGCCCATCGCGTCCCGCAGGACGACGAAGACGTCGGTGTTCGGCTGCGACCGTGCGAGCCGCTCAGCGCTCGGTCCCTCCGCCGTCAGCGGCGTCGCGCCACCGGTGTGACCGCTCGTCGTCCAGTCGACCGTGAACTGCAGGTCCGTCCCGGCGACGGGGAACGGCCCGTCCTCGAGGCTCTGCAGCACCTCGGCCGACGTGCTCGCGGGGTCGCCGCTCTCGTCGTCCGCGTCGACGTTCTCGATCGCCAGCCCGCCGGTCTCGTGGTCGCCGACGACCACGACGAGCGTGCCCGGGTGCCGCTTCGCGAACGCGTGCACGACCGCGACCGTCTCGTCGAGCGCCTGCCCGGCCTCGAGCGTGAGGCCCGCGTTGTTGGCGTGCGACATCTCGTCGACGCCCTCCTCCTCGACCATGAGGAAGAAGCCCTGCCGGTCGCGCGAGAGCACGTCGAGCGCCTTGCGCGTCATGTCGACGAGCGGCACGACGGGCGCGTACTCGTCGCCCTGGCCCTCGGGCGCCTGCTCGAACATCTCCTCGTTGGCGAACAGCCCGAGGATCCGCGGCGCGCGCGTCGCGGCGAGCTCGTCGGCGGTCGTCACGTACGCGTAGCCCGACGCCTGCGCGCGCTCGACGAGGTTGCCCTGGTCGCTGCGGCTGACCTCGGGCCGCGGGTCGGCGGGGTCGTCGGGGTACGCGCCCTCGTCGCCCGCGGGGTACCACCAGTCCTCGCCCCCGCCGAGGATGACGTCGGGCCGCGACTCCTCGATCAGCTGCCGGGCGATCTCGGTCTGGTCGCCGCGGTCCGGGACGTGCGCGCCGAACGCGGCGGGCGTCGCGTCGGTGACCTGGGCGGTCGTGACGACGCCCGTCGACTTCCGCAGCGACTTGGCGTGCTCGAGCAGGGTGCGGACGGGGTTGCCGTCCACGTCGACGCTGACCGCGCCGTTGTACGTGCGGACGCCGGTCGCGAACGCGCTCGCCGCGGCGGCGGAGTCCGTGACCGCCTCGTCGGGGTCCAGCGAGTCCGTGTGCGTCCACCCCGCGTAGCGCAGCGAGTCCATCGCGGTCTCGCCGTCCTTGCCGACCGTGCTGAGCCGGATCGCCTCGCGCGCCGCGATGCTGAGGCCGTCGCCGACGATCAGCACGACGTTCTTCGCCGTGCGGGAGGAGCCGCCGCGATCACCGCCCGTGACGTCCTGGTCGCCCGTCGTGAGGCCGCTCGTGACGAGCCCCCCGGTCGTCAGGCCCGCCGCGATCGCGGCCGCCCCGCCTGTCGCCATCCACCGTCGTGCGTGCGTGCGCATGGTGCCCCCTCGAACCTCGTCGTCCTCGGATGAGCCGGGCCCGTCCTCGGACCCGAAGCGCCCATGCTGGGCCGGATCTATCCGTCGCGCATCCGCTGCACGTCGGGTGGCGCGGCCGGCGGGGCGCCGGACCACGACCGCCGACGCGGAGAGCGCAGCGTCGAGTCCGACGCCGGCACCGTGCCGTCGAGCGGCGGAGGTCGCGCCGGCGCCGGGCGTCGCGTCAGGCGGGCAGCACGCGCGCGAGCAGGTCGCGCGCCTTGCCCGGCGCGGCCCCACCCCTGCGGGCGGCGACGTCCGCCAGGCC